>CAYNCC010000008.1:0-30432 GCA_964396035.1 uncultured Alphaproteobacteria bacterium | reverse complement strand
AAAAATGAAGTAGAAAACTGGTTTAATTAGCTAAGAAATGCAATTTGCTAATCTTTTTATGAAATTTAACGTAAATTTAATCATAAAACTATTAAAAAAAACCAGGAAAATTTAATAAAGTTAAGTGGGAAAGATTGAAAAATAAAAAAGGTGGTGGAGGTGAAATGGCAATTATGAAAGGGCGTATATTTGAAAAAGTAGGAGTTAATATATCAACTGTTTACGGAACATTCTCAAAAGAATTTAGAAAACAAGTTCCTGGATGCAAAAAAAGTGGAAATTTTTGGGCTAGTGGAATTTCTCTAGTCGCACATCTGCATTCTCCTTTTATTACCGCTGCACATTTCAATACTAGACACATAATAACATCAAAATCTTGGTTCGGTGGTGGAACTGATATAACGCCTGCAATGCCAGATAAAAAAAACATAAATTTCTTTCATAATTCATTAAAACAAGCTTGTAGTAGACATAATCAAAAATATTATCCTAAGTTTAAAAAATGGTGTAATGAATATTTTTATTTGAAACACAGAAATGAAACCAGAGGCGCAGGTGGGATTTTCTTTGATTATTTAAATACAAAAAATTGGGGAAATGACTTTAATTTTTTACAAGACGTTGGTGAATGTTTTCTTGAAACATATCCAAAAATTATAAAAAATAATATTCATAAGTCATGGACAAAGAAAGATAGAGAAAAATTATTAATTAAAAGAGGAAGGTATGCAGAATTTAATTTACTTTACGATAGAGGAACACAATTTGGTTTAAAAACAGGTGGAAATGTTGATGCCATTTTAATGTCTATGCCTCCGGAAGCTAAATGGTTATAATTGTTTAATTTTTTTTATACAATCTTTTTTACTAGGCTTAAATTGATTATTTACCCACCAATTCTCTATATTTTTTAATATTAATCCTACTTGTGGACCTGATTTAAAGCCTAATTTTAGAATGTCCTTGCCTTCTAAAGGAAAAATTGGAATTTTAAACTTTTCAATCATATTCATAGTTCTAATAAAATTTAATTTATTATTTTTATTAATTTCTTTTTTTAAAAAATAAAGAATAACTAAATCAATTGATAAACTCCTACCATGTACGTAAACTAATTTTAAAATATCTTCTTTTTTATTACTAAAAATAAATTTTTTTTTATAAAAGAAAATTTTTTCTAGATATTTATTTTCTGAATTAGATAATTTCAATAATTTTATATTTTTTTTAAAAAATTTATTATCCAATAATAAGATAACTAATTTATTATAAAAATTTTGAAAACTTTTAATCCAATCTGTATTTTCTAATTTTTTAATTAAATATAAATTAATGTTTCCATAAAAAATCTTATTCAAAATATTTTTGTTATTCATAATTCCTAATGTCTTGCTACATGTTGGGCAAGATAATATTTTTTTAAATTCAGAAGATATTCTTTCTTTAGATAATTTTTTTAAAAATTTTGAGAATCTTGAAGTAATTAAGAGATCTTTTTTATTTAGATCTTTTTTTCCGTAATATGCATAAAATCTAAAATATCTAAGAATTCTTAAATAATCTTCTTTAATTCTTTTTTCGGTGTCACCTATGAATTTTATTTTTCCTAATTTTAAATCATTAATGCCGTTATGGTAATCATATAATTTGCCATTTAAATCACATGAAATTGCATTTATTGTAAAATCTCGTCTTTCAGAATCAATTATCCAATCTTTTGTATATTCAACCACTGCTCTTCTTCCATCTGTTTTAATATCTTTTCTTAAAGAGGTAATTTCAAACTTTTTTTTATTAATTATTGCAATAACAGTTCCATGACTTATTCCACTGGTAACTGTATTAATTTTATTTTTCTTTAAATTTTTAAGTACTTCAGAAGGAAGCATTGTTGTAGCTAAATCAATATCAGAGTCTTTTTTAAGAATTAAGAAGTCTCTTACACAACCTCCTATAAATCTAATTTCTTCTTTTTCTTCTCTGAAAATCTTAAATAATAAACTAACTTCTTTGTTTAATCTCCAGTTCTTAATGTTTATTTTTTTCATGTCTTTAATAATTATTTTAATTCAAAATGAATTCCCTGACTTTTTATATTATATTTGTTTCCTTTTTTATCTTTAGATGAGACATTTATTAGTTGGTAATATATTGATCTTAAAATTCTAGCTTTTAAATTCTTATCAAGAATTATATAAGGCACATAATTATTGTTTTTCTTCTTAAAAACTAAAGGATTCTTTTTTCCTAAACACACATCATCATCTATATTAGTTCTAAAAATTATTTTTTGTTTAGACCCTTTTTTTTTAATAAAAAAAGAAGTAATTACAAATGGAGAATCTTCAACTTCAATACTGCCTTTCTCAGCTGGGGTCTCTAAAAAAAAATTACCATTATTATCGGCTTTTAAAATAGAAGAAAACAACTTAATAAGTGTTTTTTTTCTTATTAAGCTTCCATTATAATACCATTCTCCATTAGAATTAATTTTAATAGGAAACTTTTTTATTTTAAGTTTTATTTTTTTTTGCAATGTATTAAATTGAGATTTGTTTTTTTTAATTATAAAATAATAGATATGATAAATCCAATTCAAAGAAATTTAGAAACATTAGGTAATTATTTTAGTTACCCCTTAATTAGATTTATAACTGGTATTCTTTTAATACCACATGGCTATGGTAAATTAAAAAAAGGGTGGAATGGTGAATTAGACGGTTTTATTAGTTTTCTAGATAAAGAATATTCGAATCCATTAATTACAGGTTTTTTTTTAGCATATTTAATTGCATTTACTGAATTTTTAGGAGGAATTTGTATTGCTTTAGGTTTTTTTACTAGAATAGCAGCGCTATCAGTAACAATATTCATGGCCTTTGCAGTGCATCAACACTTCCTTGATGGTTTTTTTTGGACAAAGGGTGGATATGAATACCCTTTGATGTGGGGTGTTATAACTTTTGCAATATTACTAAAAGGATCTGGAAATTTATCAATTGACAATAAATTTAGATAAAAATAATATACTTTGGCTTTTTTTGTTTATTTTTTTATGCCTTATTTTTGGTAACGGTATAGGTGGCTATTTTACTTTTGTTTCAGTTGAAACATGGTATCAAACACTTAACAAGCCAAATTTTAATCCACCTGACTGGGTTTTTGGACCTGTTTGGACAACTCTTTATATTTTGATGGGAGTTTCAATATGGCTAATTTGGAAAAAAGAAACAAGTAAAATTAGAACTATAAGTATGATAATATTTTGGGTACAACTTTTCTTTAATATTTTTTGGACATATCTTTTTTTCGGCATTCAAAGAATTGATTTAGGGTTATTTGAAATATTCTTTTTAATATTTTTAATTTTAATAAATATAATTTATTTTTATAAAATAGATAAGATTGCAAGTTATTTATTAGTCCCATATGTTTTATGGGTTTCATATGCATCGATACTTAATTATAAAATTTGGGTTTTAAATTAATGGCTGGGGCGGTAGGATTCGAACCTACGAATGCTAGTACCAAAAACTAGTGCCTTACCACTTGGCGACGCCCCAAAATCAATCAATATTTAAATTTATATTAAATTTATAAAATATTCAAAGCTTATGTTTTTATATCACCCACCACAGACCACCAATTTGGGTGGTTTTTCTTTATAGTTTTTTGTATTTTTCTTGCATTTAAAATATTTTTAAATAATCCAAATACAGTTGGTCCACTTCCACTCATTCTTGAAAATAAGCAACTATCAATACTATCTAATATATTAATAATTTCTTTTATTTCAGGAATAATTTTTTTTGCTGGTTCAGATAAATCATTTTGTGTTCCTAAAATCCACGAAAAAAAATTTTTTTTATTTAAGTTATCTAAATTTATTTTTTTTCCCTTAATATTTGGAAATAATTTATCATATTCTTTGAAGACTTTTTTGGTTGAAAGTTTTTTTAAAGGATTAATTAATATCAATGAAAAATTTGGTAGTTTAGGGCATGGTATTAGGATTTCTCCATATCCTGAAAAAAAAATACTCTTATTGTATAGGCATACTGGGACATCAGAACCAATTGTTTGAGCAAATTTATAAATCTCATTATTTGTTAAATTATGTCTATTTAATTTACATATACCGCGTATTACTGCAGCAGCATCGGATGAACCTCCTCCTAATCCTGCAGCAACAGGAATTTTTTTATTTAAAAAAATTTTATAGCGTGGTTCAACACCTATCAAATCTGAAAAATTAAATACTGTTTTTTTTATTATATTTTCTTTTTCATTTAAATAACTTTTAAAAGGTCCTTTTATTACAATTGAAAACTTTTTATCCTTTATAATTTTAATTTCATCATATAAATTAACAAAACAAACTAAACTCTCTAAAAGATGTAAATTATTATTTTTTTTTAATACATTGAGAAAAAGGTTTATTTTTGCATATGCCTTTACACTAAAAACATTGTTTTGTTTCTTCATATATTTTTAAAAAGTATTGTTGGATTGTTCAGTAAATTCTTTTATTTTTAATTGTATTTTCTTCTCAAGTTCTTTATTTGGTTTGAAATATAAAGCCTTTTTCCATTGATATAAAGCCTCAATGTTTCTTTGAGATTCTCTATAAGCATCTCCTAGATGATCATTAATTATTGGATCTGTTGGTTTTAATGCTAGTGCTTTTTCTAATTCTACAACTGCTTTATTAAATTCATTTAATTTATAATAGGCCCAACCAAGACTATCAACTATGTATGGATCTCTAGGTCTTAATTTTACAGCTTTTTCAATTAAATCTTTTGCTTCATTCATTTTATAACCTTTGTCGACCCATGAGTATCCTAAATAATTGAGAACTTCAGGTTGGTTTGGTAAAAACTCTAAAACCTTTAATAAATCTTTTTCTGCTTTCTCCCATTGATTTGATCTTTCATAAGCCATTCCTCTAGCATATAATAAATCCCAATTATCTTTTTTCATATCACTAACCCTAAGCAATGCCTGATTATATACTTTTATTGCTTCTACATATTTTTCATTATTTCTTAAAATATCTCCTAATAATTTAAGCGCATCATGCCTATCTTTTTTTTCATTTGACATTTGTTTTAAAATTAAAGTTGCCTCAGAATTTTCTCCTAAAATTTCTAAATTTCTGGCAATTCTTAATTTGGCATGCCAATTGAAAACTGAATTTTTGGGAATTTTTAAATATAAATTATTGGCTAAGAGAAATTTTTCTTCATTTTCTAAAAGTTCTGCTAAAAACATTTGGGCTACCTCAAAATCTTTTTTTAGAAAAAGAGCAAAATTTGCATAAATAATTGAATAATTATTTGAAAAATCTGATCTAAATGTGCTTGCAATGTTTGTTGCTAATTCTGCAATAGCATCTGACAAATTATTTATTTCTTTTTTTGGCACTTTATTTGCATTTAATCTTTTTAATTCATCTGAAATCAGTAAAGATTGATTAGAATCTTTCGAATATGTTTTATATAAATCTTTTGCTTTTTCTATTTCCCCAAATCTTTCAAATGCATTTCCCGCTAATTGTATTAATCTAAATGAAGGCTCCTCGAAAGCGTCTATAGATTTTTGATATAAGATTGACGCTTCATCTGTTTTTTCAAAAAATTCATTAATTAAAGCAAGATGTAAGAATTTCAATCCATTTATATGTAGGTCTTTATCTAACTCGCTAATTACATCGACTGATGTTTTGTAATTTTTATTTTTTACAGCTAAAATCCATGCGTTAATAATAGGAATGGAAAAACGTTCATAAGAATGTTTTTTAACTTTTTTTAATCTTTTGACTGCAGAATCAAGATTATTTTTTTTTATATCATCAATAATTAAAGCAAGTAATATTGGCGCGCTTTCTTCATTTAAATATTTTTCTATTTTTTTTCCTATCGATACACATTTTCCGATAGATCCTTCTAAGAGATATAATGTGCATAATTCTTTTGCTATTTCTTGGTTAGGCTTTTCATTAACTTTATTTATATCTAAAGTTTTTTCAAAAAAGAATATTGCAGTACTGTAATCTTTATTTGATAAGGCATGTTTTGCTGCTAAATAATTACCTGTCTCAAAAGCATTAGAGAATCTAGTTACAAAAAAAGAAATTAATAAAAAAAATAATAATAATTTAAATTTGTTCATTTTAATTACATATTTGGATACTTAGGGCCTTCCCCTCCTTGAGGAGGAACCCAATTTATATTCTGATAAGGATCTTTTATATCACAAGTTTTACAATGAACGCAATTTTGAGCATTAATTTGCAATTTTGGTTCCTTTGTCTCACCAACTCTTACTATTTCATAAACTCCTGCTGGGCAATATCTTTGTTCAGGAGCATCGTATTTTTTTAAATTATGCTCAATAGGAATTTTATCGTCCTTAATTTGTAAATGACAAGGCTGATTCTCATTATGATTTGTATTAGAAATGAAAACTGATGAAAGTTTATCAAATGTTATAATTCCATCTGGTTTAGGATATTCGATAATTTTTGAATTTTCTGCTTCTTTTAAAGCTTTATGATCTTCATGATGTTTGAAAGTCCAAGGTGCTTTTCCCCTAAAAATAAAAGTATCAACAGCGCTATATATTAAACCAGGCCAAAAACCCCATTGAAAAGATGGTCTTATGTTTCTTACTTTGTAAAGTTCATCCCAAACCCAAGATTTTTTTAATTCGATCTCATATGATTCTATTTCAACTGGCAAACTAGAACTGTTAAGATTTTTAAATATTTGCTCTGCTGCGATAATTCCAGATTTCATAGCTAAGTGTGTGCCTTTTATCTTTGGAACATTCATAAAACCTGCTGTACAACCTACAAGTAAACCACCAGGAACAGTTAATTTAGGAATTGATTGAAAACCTCCTTCATTTAATGCCCTTGCTCCATATGAAATTCTTTTTCCTCCTTCAAATATTTTTTTTATCTTTGGATGCATTTTAAATCTCTGAAACTCATCAAAAGGACTTAAATATGGATTTTTATAATCTAAACCAATAACAAAGCCTATAGAAACCTGATTATTTTCTAAAAAGTAAATAAAAGATCCGCCATATGTTTGATTATCGAGAGGCCAACCGACAGAATGAATTACTTCTCCTAATTTATGATTTTCCGGCTTTATCTCCCACAATTCTTTTAACCCAATAGCGTATGTTTGAGGATCTGAGTTTTTCCTTAAATCATATTTTTTAATTAATTTTTTTGTTAAAGAACCATGACAACCCTCAGCAAAAATAGTTTGTTTTGCTAAAAGATCATAACCTTGTTGGTAATTTTCTAATTGTTTTCCGTCTTTATCAATACCTTGATCTCCAGTTCTTATACCAATTATCTTATCTCCTTTTTCATCAAAAAGAATTTCTGAGGCTGAAAAACCTGGAAAAATATTTACATTTAATTCTTCTGCCTGTTTAGCAAGCCACCTACATAAATTTCCGAGACTAATTATATAATTACCTTTATTTTTCATTTGTGGTGGTGTTGGTAATCTAAATGATTTATTTTTTTTTTTTAACAAAAAATTATCTTTTTTTGCTTCTGTTTTTATTGGGGAATCTTTGGTTTTCCAATCTGGTATTAATTCATCTAAAGCTTTTGTTTCTAATACAGCACCAGAAAGTATATGTGCGCCAATTTCAGAACCTTTTTCAACAACACATATATTTAATTCTTTTTTATTTTTTTTTGCTAGTTGAGCAAGTTTTATAGCTGAAGAAAGTCCAGCAGGCCCTCCTCCAACAATTAAAACATCAAAATTCATTTTTTCTCTTGTCATATCTTTTTAAATATATAGATGAATTTTATAACTTATCAAATTTCATTGTTTAATGATAAAAAGGAAATAATAAGTTATAATACAATAATAATACAGACTATTTTTATCATTTTCATATTTAAAATTGGCAAATTTAATTAAAACGTATTCATCTTTATTAGATTGGTATTTTCAACTAGGCATAGATACTTTTATACAAAAAAAACCACGAAATAGATTAAGTGTCAATGGTTTAAATAATTTAAAAAAGAGTCTTGATAATTTAAATAATATTGAATTAAAAAAAAATGCTAAAAATTTAGTTTTTTCAGATGGTGCCCCAAAAGCAAAAATTATGTTAATTGGAGAGGCTCCAGGATATGAGGAAGATTTGTCTGGGATCCCATTTGTTGGACAAGCAGGAAAAAAACTTGATCAGATGATAAATGCGATAGGTCTTAACAGGAAAAAAAATGTATATATAACAAATATTCTGCCTTGGAGACCACCAAATAATAGAACTCCTACTGAAGATGAAATTTCTTTTTTTTTACCATATGTAGAAAAACATATAGCTATAATACATCCAATAATAATTTTGCTTTTTGGAAATGTCGCCTCAAAAGCTATACTAAATAAAAAAGGAATTACAAATTTTCATGGTGAATGGTTTAAATATAAAAATCCTTACTTAAATGAAAAAATTAATGTCATGTGTATTTTTCATCCTAGTTTTATTTTAAGATCACCCGAAAAAAAAAAGAATGTTTGGGAAGATTTAAAAAAAGTAAAAATAAAAATTAATGAATTAGGAATTTAAAAAAAATGAAAAAAAAACAATCTCTTAATATAGCAATTTTAACTGTATCAGATACCAGAAATGAAAAAAGTGATAAGTCAGGTAAGGTTTTAAATGATAAAATAAATAAATCAAATCACAAAGTAATTGAAAAAATAATATGCAAAGATGAAAAAAAAGAAATAGAAAGAATTCTAAAATTATGGTTAAAAAATAATAAATTACACGTCATCATTGCCACTGGAGGAACTGGATTAACTAAAAGAGATATCACGCCTGATATATTTAAAAAATTTTTTAAAAAAGAGATGCCTGGTTTTGGTGAAATATTTAGGATGTTAAGTTATAAAAAAATTAAAACATCATCTTTACAATCAAGAGCATGTGCCGGTATATCAAATGGAAAATATTTGTTTTCACTACCAGGGTCTCCTTCTGCTTGTAAAGATGCTTGGGATCAAATAATTAAATTTCAATTAGATTCAAATTATAAACCATGTAATTTAGTTGAAATTCTACCAAAAATTAAATGACTAATTTTGATATAGAAGAAAGTTTAGGTAAAAAAGTTGTTGGAATTGATGAAGTTGGAAGAGGAACTTTAGCAGGACCGGTTTTAGCTGCTGCAGTATTTATAGATAGATCTCAGTGGAAAAATTTCTTAAAAAAATATCCTAATATAATTAAAATTGATGACTCAAAGAAAATATCTAAAAAAAATAGATTAAAAATTTATAATGCCTTAACTAAAATAATTTCTTTTGGTATAGGTGCTGCAAGTGTAAAAGAAATTGAAAAAAACAATATACTTCAAGCAAGTTTAAAAGCAATGGAAAGAGCATATAGAGCATTATCAATTGATGCTGAATTTGTTTTAGTAGATGGCATAAATGCTCCAAAAATTAATTCAAAAGTAAAAACAATAAAAAATGGAGATAATATATCAACTTCTATTGCTTCAGCTTCAATCATAGCAAAGGTTATTAGGGATAAATTAATGGCAAAATTATCTAATAAATACCCAAAATTTTTATGGGACAAAAATTCAGGTTATGGAACAAAAAAACATATAGAAAATATTAAAATATTTGGTGTGACCCCACATCATAGAAAAACATTTAAACCGATTCTAAAAATGGTAGAATAATCCTATTTTCGGGATCAAAAATGAAAATAAAATATAAAGAAAATCAAATTTTACATGGCAATTGTATTAAAGAGATGGTCAATATGCCAAAAAATTATTTTGACTTAATATTTGCTGATCCCCCATACAATCTACAACTTAAAAATATTCTAAAAAGACCTGACCAATCAAAAGTAAATGGGGTAAAAGAAAATTGGGATAAATTTAATAATTTTGATGATTATGATAATTTTACATACGATTGGCTTAGTGAAGCCAGGAAACTTTTAAAAGATGATGGATCGTTATGGGTTATTGGAACCTATCATAATATTTTTAGAATAGGAAAAATATTACAAGATTTAGGTTTTTGGATTCTTAATGATGTAGTTTGGATAAAAAAAAACCCAATGCCAAATTTTAGAGGAACTAGATTTTCAAATGCACATGAAACTATAATTTGGTGTTCAAAAAATAAACAATCTAAATATACATTTAATTATAATCTTATGAAATCATTAAATGATAATATTCAAATGAGAAGTGATTGGATGTTGCCAATTTGTAATGGATCTGAGAGATTAAAATCAAATGGTGCTAAAGTTCACCCGACTCAGAAACCTGAATCAATTTTAACAAGAATAATTTTATCTTGCACAAAACCAGGAGATACAATTCTAGATCCTTTTTTTGGAACAGGCACCACAGGTGCAGTTGCAAAAAAATATAATAGAAATTTTATTGGAATTGAAAATAATAAAAAATATCTCCTATCAGCAAAAAAAAGAATTAAAGAAGTAAAGCAAACTAAAGATTTAAATATTTTAAATTTTAAGGAAAATAAAGAACAAGTAAGAATACCTTTTGGACGCCTTATTGAGCTTAATTTTATAAAACCAGGTGAAATTCTACATGATATAAAAAGAAAATGGAGTGCAAAAGTAAGAATAGATGGTTCTTTAATATCAGAAAACTTTAAAGGTTCTATTCATAGTGTTGCCGCAAAATTACAAAATATTCCTTCTTGTAACGGATGGACATTTTGGTACAAATCTCAAAGAAAAAATTTGGTTAGCATAAATATTTTGAGAGAAAAAGTTAGATTTGAATTAAAATTAAATTAAAAAATTAAGGGCTTTTTTAGTTAAAGTTGATAATGGTAAGAGTTTTAATTTATTTTCATTTACCCATTTTCCTGGAGATATATTAATTCTTGTATTTATTTCTGCTTTAAGAAATTTAATTTCTAAATTAAAATTACTAATATTATAATTAAAACCTCCAGGAACCTTTTCCCAGTTTAAATCAACTGGTGCAAATTTTTTAGCTTGATAAAAAGAAAACTGATGATTTAAATATTGGGAACTAGGCATTTCCATTAAACCATTCAAAAATTTTGTTTTAGTTCTTTTTTTTAAAAAAATATTATTTCCATTCTTTATAAAATAAAAATAAATAAATTTTTTTTTATTTCTTTTTTTAATATCAAAAAAATTCTTTTTATTTTTTTTTTTTTGATAAATACAATTTGTTTTAATTGGACAAATCGAGCAATAAGTTACATTTTTTTTACATATAGTTGCACCTATGTCCATAATAGCTTGCATAAAATTGCCGCAATTTCTTCTGGGTAAAATTTTTAAAATTTTAGTTTTGATTTTTTTTTTATTATTAGGATTTATATTAAATAATCTAGAAAAGACTCTGTTAACATTAACATCTATTCCAATATCCTTTTTATCGTATGCTATCGCACAAATTGCTTTAGCTGTATATTCTCCTATGCCTGGAAGTGTTTTAAGAACTTCTAATTTACTAGGAAATTTACCATTATATTTTTTTACTATAATTCTAGAACATTTATGTATATTAACTGCTCTATTATAATATCCTAATCCTTGCCAAATAAATAAAACTTCATCTATTTTAGACTTTGATAATTTATATATTGAAGGCCATTTATATAAAAATTTTTTAAAATAATTAACTACTGAATTAACAGTGGTTTGTTGTAACATTATTTCACTAACCCAAATAGAGTAAGGATTCTTTTGATATCTTTTTGTTCTCCATGGTAAATCCCTTTTATGAGATTTGTACCAAAATAATATTTTAGTAGATAGATTTGACATTTTTTTTGATAATATCATAAAGTATTATTTTTTTTATTAAATTATGAAATCAAAAAGATCTGGTTATTTTAAGAAAATCGCTGATGCCTTACCTAAAGTTTTAGAAAAAAAATTTAAAGAAACTGGGTATGTAGAATTATCAATTATTAAAAATTGGAAAGAAATTGTTGGGGAAGAAATATCAAAAAAGTGTTGGCCTAACAAAATTATTTTTTCAGATTCCGACAATACAAATGGACAACTTTCATTAAAAGTAGAAAGAGGTTGGGCTATGGAAATTGAATATAAAAATCAAGAAATTATAGAAAATTTAAATAGATTCTTTGGTTATAAAGCAATATCAAAAATTAATATAACACAAGATTTTAAAACCTCTGTTAATGAAAAAGAAAAAAAAATTAAAGAAAAATTAGATATCAATCATCTAAAAAATATAAATAATATTAAACACGAAAAATTGAAAAAAGCTTTAAAAAGACTAGATGAAACGCTGTTTAAATCTAAATAATTAAATTGTTGCTCTAGTTAATTAAAAAATTTATAATTATACTATATAATGTGTAATGAAACATATGCTATACTATATAAAGAAATTATTTTATTTTTTCGTTTGTTTTTTTACTTTAAATAATTTTCAAACTAATAATGCTTTAGCTGAAATTGAGAATTATATTGGCAATAAAGATTCAAATGTAACTGTTATTGAATATGCCTCAATGACCTGTGAACATTGTGCTACATTTCATAATAAAGTGTTCCCAAAATTAAAAGAAAAATATATTGAAACCGGTAAAATAAAATTTATTTACAGAGATTTCCCATTAGATCAGCAAGCATTACATGCATCAATTCTTGCCAGATGTGCTCCAAAAGAAAAATATTTCGATTTTCTTGAATTAATATTTAATACACAAGAAAAATGGATTTCTGGAAAAGATGAATTTGTAGATAAATTAACAAATATAGGGCAAATGGGAGGTTTGTCTGAAAACCAAATTTCTAGTTGCTTTAGAAATGAAAATTTAGTCGATTTAGTAATAGATAATCGTTCAGTAGGTGAAAAAAAATATAATATAAATTCTACCCCGTCGTTTATAATTAATGAAAAAAAGTTTACTGCAATGTCTTTTAAAGATTTTGAGAAAGTTTTAGATAACTTATTGGATAAATAAATATGGATTTTAATAAATTAAAAATTTCAGGATTTAAATCATTTGTTGATAAAACAGAATTAAATATTGATAAAGGTTTAACTGGAATTGTAGGACCTAATGGTTGTGGAAAATCTAATATTGTTGATGCTTTAAAATGGCTTATGGGAGAATCTTCTGCTAAAGAAATGAGAGGTAAGGAAATGGATGATGTCATTTTTAATGGCACTACTATAAGACCCCAAAATGATTTAGCAGAAATTGAAGTAACTCTTGATAACAAAGATAAAAAAGCCCCTGAAATTTTTAATCAATATGAAAGTATCCAAGTTAAAAGAAAAATAGAAAGAGAAAAAGGTTCAACATATTATATAAATAATAAAGTAGTAAGAGCAAAAGATGTAAACTTATTATTTGCCGATACATCTATAGGCTCTGATAGCACTTCTATTGTTGCTCAAGGGCAAATATCTCGTTTAATTAATTCAAAGCCAGAAGAAAGAAGAATTTTATTAGAAGAAGCTGCTGGAATTACCGGACTTCATGCCAGAAGGCATGAGGCAGAATTAAAATTAAAATCTGCTGACAGTAATTTATTAAGATTAGAAGATATTATAAAAACATATAACGATCAGTTAAAAATTCTAGAGAAACAAGCTAAAGAAGCAGAAAAATATAAAGTTGTTAAAGAAAAAATAAAGTCATTAGAAATCACATTAATTAAAACTAGATGTCTAAGTAACTTAAATAGTATTTCAAAAAAAAATGAAAGACTTTCTATAATTAACAATGAGATCGAAAAAATAAATTCACTTTTAGAAAATTTAAAAAATGAAAAAAATAAAAATTTAGATAAAAACAATGAAAAAATGTCTATTTTAAATTCTTTTAAGATCCAAAAAGAAAACTATTCACAGAATAAAAAAAATCTAAATGATGAAAAAAACAGAATATCTATACAAAAAAATAATTTTATAAATAGATTAGAACAGTTATCTAAGGATATTTCTAGAGAAAAGGAATTTTTAAATGATGCAAATAAAACTTTAGAAAAATTAAAGAAAAATATTTCTGATGAAAAGAAAGTTCTTGATATCGAGATAGAAAAGAAAAAAGAAAAAGAATTTGATAAAAATAACTTTATAAATCTAAAAAAAGATCTAGAAAATGGATTAGAAGAAATCCAACTTATATTAAATCAATCATCACAGTTAGAAAGAAATATTAGTCAAATAATTAATAATGATGCAAATAATAAATTTATAGAACCAATTAAATTAAATTTTATAAAAATAGTTGAAAAAATTAAGAATGTTTTTTCCTCCTTTAAAAGTATTAAAGTTAATTTCTCTTCTTTAACAAATCTAGATAAACTTTTTAATTTTGAAGAAGAATACAATCAATGGACAAAAAGAATAAATGATTCTGTTAAACAAAATCAAGAATTATTAAATAGAAAAAGAATAATAGAAGATGAAATAAAAAAACTAGAAATAAAACCTACAGAAATTGATCAAAATATTGAAGATTTGGATAAAAAAATTAATGTTATAGAAGAAAAAATTAAATCTATAGAGAAGGAAATGATCATAAATCCTGATAGCGCTAAAGAAATTGATGAAAAAATAAGGAATAATTCTGAATTAAAAATAAAGAAGCATGAAGAAAAAATAAGAATTGAAACTGATTTAGACTATTTAAAAAATGATCTTGAAAATGCATTTCAAGAAGGTAAAAATAATTTATCTTTAACATTAAATAAGGAAATTTTAGAAAAAGAAAAACTTAATCCAAATGACTTGCCTGCTAAAGGAGTAATTCAAAATGAACTAAATAATGAAAAAAGAAAATTTGATAATATTGGTCCAATTAATTTTAAAGCTGAAAATGAAAGAAATGAAACTAATAAAAAAACTGAAAAATTAATAAATCAAAAAGTTGATATTGAAAAAGCTGTATTAAAATTAAGAAGTTCAATTGCAGAAATTAATAAAGAAGGAAGAGAAAAACTAAAAAATTCTTTTGATGGAATAAATCAAAGTTTTAAGAAACTTTTTACTGATTTTTTTAATGGAGGGAAAGCTTTTTTAAAAATGATTGGTTCTTCAGATCCTTTACAAGCTGGTCTTGAAGTCTTTGTATCACCTCCAGGAAAAAAACTTGGCACAATATCACTTTTATCTGGTGGAGAAAAAGCAATGACGGCAACTGCATTAATTCTTGCTGTTTTTTTACAAAACCCTTCTCCTATATGTGTCTTAGACGAAGTAGATGCCCCACTTGATGATATAAATGTTGAAAAGTTTTGTAATGTTATTAAAAAAATTAATGAAGATACTTTAACAAAATTTATTGTTATTACACATAACCCTATTTCTATGTCTCATATGAGTAGATTGTATGGTGTAACAATGTCAGAAAAAGGAGTATCTCAATTAATATCAATTAAGCTTGATGAAGCTCAAAAATTAAGAGAAGTAGGCTAATATATATTGAAAAAAAAATTAAAAGATTTTGAAAAAAGACTAAAAAAAATTAAAAATTCAAATACGAAAATAAATCAAAAAAAAAATAATAATTTTCAAAATTTTGGGATGTTTTTAAAGTCGGGTATTGAATTAGTTTCTCCAGTTATCGTAGGTGTTGTGATTGGATTATTCTGTGATCACTATTTTAAAACTAAACCAATTTTTTTAATTATATTTTTAATATTTGGATTTGCTGCTGGAATAATAAACGTTTATAGATCTGTTAAAAAATTAGGATTTGAGGTTGGATTTAAAAAAAAAAATGATAAATTGCATTAAATAGAATTTTTCTTTTTTAATTATGGCAGATCCTATTCATCAATTTGAAATTAAAGAATTAGTACCAATAGAATTTTTAGATTTAAATTTATCTTTCACTAATTCATCATTTTTTATGATTCTAACAATCATATCAGTATCATTCTTATTATTAATCTCGATTAAAAATAAAAAATTAATTCCAACGCGGTTACAGTCAATTTCAGAATTGTTTTTTGAGTTTATTGCAAATATGATCAATGATAATATCGGTGAAAAAGGTCAAAAATTTTTTCCTTTAATATTTACGCTATTTACATTTATCTTATTTGGTAACTTACTAGGATTATTGCCATATAGTTTTACTTTCACAAGCCATATAATTGTAACATTTGCTCTTGCAATGTTTATTTTTTTATTAGTAACCTTAGTTGGAATATTTATTCATGGATTTAAATTTTTAAATTTATTCGTGCCAAAAGGTGTGCCAATGGTTATGTTGCCACTTATGGTGCCTATTGAAATAATATCATATTTATCAAGACCTATAAGTTTATCAATTAGATTATTTGCTAATATGATGGCTGGACATACAATGTTAAAAGTTTTTGCCGGTTTTATATTTTCATTAGGAGTTTTTGGTGTTGCACCTTTGATTGTAGATGTAGCATTAACAGCTTTTGAAGTTCTTGTTGCTTTTTTACAAGCTTATGTATTTACTGTATTAACTTGTTTATATTTAAATGATGCTATTAACCTACATTAATAAAAGGAGGAAAAATGGAAGTAGAAGCAGCTAAATTAATTGGAGCTGGTCTTGCAGTTATTGGACTGGGTGGAGTTGGAGCAGGAATAGGGCATATTTTTGCATCTTTAATATCTGCCATTGCTAGAAATCCATCAGCTCGACCTCAAGTTTTTCCAATGGGAATGCTTGGTTTTGCATTGGTAGAAGCTGTGGCTTTATATGCGCTATTAATTGCATTTTTAGTTCTATTTTTATAATTTAAAGTTTTAAAAAATGCCGCAATTGGAAATTTCAACTTTTCCAAGCCAGGTATTCTGGCTTTGTGTAAGTTTTATTGTTTTATACATTCTACTTTCCAATATTATTATACCTAAAATATCTTCTGTAATTAAAGGACGTGAAAATGAAATTAAAAATAATATAAATAATTCTGAAAAGCTTTATATGGAAACTGAAAAAATAAACAATGAATTTGAAAAAATAAAAAAAGAGACAGAAGATCAAGCAAGATCAATTATAAACTCTTTAAAAGAATCAACTAATAAAAAAATTGCTGAAAATAATGAATTATTAAAAAAAAATCTTGAAGAAAAATTAGAGAAAAATGAACTTGAAATAAACGCAAAAAAAAAATCAGCCTTAAAAGATATAAATAAAATTACTTTAGATATTTCACAAGAAATAATAAAAAAATTATCCCTTGATAAAAATGTTAATAAAAAAAAATTAATTCCTTTAATTAAAAAAAATATAAAGGAGATTGATTAATGGAAATCTTACATAGTGAAAACTTTTGGGTGGCCGTTGCTTTCTTTATTTTTATAATTTTAAGCTATAAGAAAGGTAAACAAATAATTATAGAAGCCCTTGATAAAAGAATAGAAAATATTACTAAAAAAATTAATGATGCAAAAAAAATTAAGGAAGAAGCAGAGAATAATCTATTAGAAGCAAAAAAAAATTTAAAAAAAATTATTAACGAAAGAGAAAAAATTTTAAAAGAAGCAAAAGAAGAATCAAAAATTATAAAAAAAGAACTTGAACAACAAGAAAAAATTAATAATGAAAGATTTAATAAAAAAATAAAAGAAAGAATTGAGCAATCAAACATTCAAGTTATTAAAGAAATACAAAAACAAGCAGTAGAAATATCTTTAAAAAGTATAAAAGAATTATTATTGAAAAGTGAAAAAAGAGAAACTGAAGAAAGTAATTTTATAACTAAATCTATTACAAATATATTTAAAAAGGATAAGGCAGAACAAAAATTATAAAGTGCTATGAGTGCCGTCACAAAAAGGGGCATTCTTTGTATGTTTACAACCACAAAAAAAAACAGTTTTATTATTTTTTGCAACAACAATTATAGGTTTATATTTTGTTAATGAATGAGAACCGTCGCAAAAAGGTTGTTTGTTACTTAGTCCACAAGAACACCATGCATATTTTTTTCCTTTTTCAATATTAATTTCATAGGGTTCTTTTTGAACTATTTTTTTTTTAACCATTTTGATTATTATTTGTATTTTTTTTTAAACTGTTATAAATATAGCATTTATAATTTTATTTGAAAAATTAAAACATTGGCCTATTACACAAAAATAAATAAATCAGATTTTAAAAATTATCTTAAAAATTATTCACTTGGTAACCTTATTATTCACAAAGGGATTGACTCTGGCATAGAAAATACAAATTATTTTTTTAAAACAACAACAGGAGATTATGTTTTAACAATTTATGAGAATAAAATTACTGAAAGGATAAAAAAAAAAAATCTACCATTCTTTATAGATTTTTTAAATTTTTTAAGAAAAAATAATTTTTATTGTCATGCAATTTTAAAAAATAATAATATTAAATTTATCAATACATATAATAAAAAACAATTTACTATTGTTAATTTTGTAAAAGGAAAAACAGAAAAAAGAATTACTGCAAATCATTGTTATAAATTAGGTAGAATTCTTGCAACTCTGCACAAAAATTCATTTAAATTTAAAAAAAAGAAAAAAAATGATTTTTCTTTAAAAGAGTGGGATAATTTGATTAATAAAAGAATTAAATTGTCAAAAAAAAAATATTCTATCTTGAAAGAAGAAATTAATCATATAAAAGAAAATTGGCCTAAACAATTACCTTCAGGAATTATTCATGGAGATCTTTTTCCAGATAATGTATTTTTTAAAAATAATAAAATTAGTGGAATAATAGACCTATCAAATGCTTGTAATGATTTCTTTTTTTATGATTTATCAATATGCATAAATGCATGGTGTTATGAAAAAACATTAAATATAAATAAAATGAAAAATTTATTTAATGGATATAACTCAATCAGAAAAGTAAAAATAAAAGAAACTAATTTACTTAATTTATTTTTACGTGCTAGTAGTTTAAGATTTTATTTATCAAGATTGATGGATTCGCAAAATAAAAAAATACCAAAAAAATATAAAAAAAATCCTAATGAATATTTAAATAGATTAAAATATTTTCAATCAAATAAAGTAGATAATTATTTGTATAAAAATAAATGAAAAAGGTTGATGTCTATACTGACGGTGCTTGTTTGGGTAACCCAGGGCCTGGGGGATGGGCATTTATAATTAAATATGAAAATGGTACAATTGAAGAATTCCATGGATCAGATAAATATACAACTAATAACAAGATGGAACTAACTGCTGCAATACAAGCTTTGATGCACATCAATGAAAAAATTAAAATTAATGTTTATACCGATAGCAAATATCTAAAAGATGGAATAACAATCTGGATTAATAAATGGAAAGTAAATGGCTGGAAAACTTCTAATAAAAAAGATGTAAAAAACTTAGATTTATGGAAATTACTTGATAAAAAAATAAAGACTCATGAAATTGAGTGGTATTGGGTTAAAGGTCATAGTGATAATATTTTAAACGAAAAAGTAGATATGCTTGCCAAAAAATCTATAAACAGTTAAATAGAATCTAAAATCGCATTAGCATTAGTTAAATCACATACACCTGGATTTTCTTCTACAATTATTTTTTTAACCATTTTGTCTTCAATTATCATTACATATCTATGTGATCTGTTACCCATGCCAAAACCAGAACAATCTAAAACCATACCTAAAGACTCTGTAATCTGTGCATTACCATCAGCTATAAATAAAAAATCATCTCCTAAAGAGCTTTTATCTCTCCAAGCTTTTGAAACAAATTGGTCATTAACTGATAAACATATTATATTATCAATGCCTTTACTTTTTATTTCATCATACTTATCAATAAATGATGGCAAGTGTAGGTTATTGCAGGTTGGAGTAAAAGCACCAGGAACAGCAAACAAAATTATTTTTTTACCTGAGAATAATTGATCAGTATCAACTTCTTTGGTCTCTTTGCCAATAACGGCAATCTTACTATTAGGAAATATATCGCCTTCTTTAATCATTTTTTACCATTTCCAAGGTACTCAAAAGATCTTTAACAGTCAAGATTTCTGAAAATAATATTCCTTGTGGAGCTGAAGGTGAATATATAATATTTACAGGAATTCCAAATCTTCCAAAAGAATTAATATATTCAGTTATTACTTTATTAGGTTTTGTTAAATCTCCTCGCATTTTTTTTACATTATTTTCTTTAAAAACTTCAATAATTTTTTTTCTATCTAAAACTGTTTTTTTATTAAAAAAGCATGTCATACACCAATCAGCTGTTATGTCTACAAATACAATTCTTTTTTCAACATCTACTAGCTTATTAATTTTATTAATATCAAAACCTACCCATTCACTTTTAGATTTACTATCAGAAAATGCTTTATTATTAATTTGAATCAACAAAACACTTATTAACCACAGTGCTGTTAAAAATAATAAAAAACTTAAAAAATATTTTAATTTTTGCATCCATACACCAGGCTTTGGAAGAACAGATAAAATTTGAGGATAAGTTGCTAGAACAATATATGGACTAGCTAATCCCAAGCTAATACTAAAAAAAATCAAAAAAATTATATAGTTTGGGTTAATAAATGCAAATCCTATTGCTGTGCCAATAAAGGGAGCCGAACATGGTGTTGACAAAATAGTTAAAAAAAAACCTAAAAGAAAATTTTGAAATAATTCAGATTTATTTTTATTTAAATTTAAAATTTTATTTAAATAATTTTTTATAGTAATTGGTATATCAAAATTAAAAAAGTTAGCTAAATTTAAGGAGAAAAGAATTAAAATTACAATTATAAAAATTAAAAAAAATGGAGATTGAAATTGAAAACCCCAGCCAACTGTATACCCAAGTTTTTTCAATAAAATAGTTAATAATGCTATAAGAAAAAAAGAAAATAATATTCCAAGTACTGTTGCATAAAGATTTTTTTTTATATTTTTATTTGATGAATTATTCAAGTGTAATAAAACATTATAAATTTTAAGAGACAAGACAGGAAAAACACATGGCATAAGATTTAATATAACTCCTCCAGCAAATGCTATAATAAAAAAAATTAATATTTTATTGAACTTTAAATCATTAATAGTTGAATTTTGCTCAACTTTTTTCAAATAAGTTTGGATTAATTCAGCATTCTTAGATTTTTCTCCATTTCCAGCAGGTAATTCTAAAATTAATTCATCAATAATTGGTATACAAACTTTATTACAAATTAAATAATCAACATTAAAATTAATGAAAAGACTTTTAGATAAATCTTTTATTTGCAAATCTATTGGTAAAACAATATTCCCAGAATAGCCTATGCTTTCCATGCCTAAAATTTCAAATTTTTTAGGTTTTGGCCACAAAATTTTAAGTTCCTCAATATTTTTTGATTTGACCCAATCTATACTTGGTGGATAACCTGCTTTACCTGGATTTTTCCAATATATTTTCCAACCAGGTTTTAATTTAAAGAAAAGACCAAAATTTAGATTGTTTTCTTGGCCAATTGAATTAACAGGTGAAATCAATTCTAATGAAACATGTTCGTGATTTTTATATGCTAATTCATTAGCATAATTTGATCCAGCTTTTAAAGCATTATTAAAAAAAAAGTTAAAACAAAATAGAAATATAAAAAATTTAAAAAATTTAGACATAATTAATAAAATATACTTTGTTTAATTAAAATCTAGATTACTATTATAAGTTATATGGATAAAAAAAAGTATTTTTCTGATAATTTTCTAATCGCGCCTCCTACAATGTCTGATCCAAGATTTTATAAAGCAGTAATCTATATGATCTCGCATAAAGAAGAAGGTGCTATGGGTATTATAATAAACCAACCAGTAAAAGAAACTAAATTAGAAAATATTATTAGTTCTGAAGAAATTAAAGATAATTCAAATATTGATAATATACCTATAACATTTGGTGGTCCTGTTGAAACTAAAAAAGGATTTGTTTTGCATACTCCTGAATTTAAAGATGAATCTACAATTAAAGTTAATAAAAATATTTTTTTAACTTCAACAATAAATATTCTTAAATCAATAGTTAAAGGGGAAGGTCCTAAAAAATCTTTGTTTGCTCTAGGCTATGCAGGATGGATATCAGGTCAACTTGAAACAGAAATTTCTAATAATGGCTGGTTAATAGCGCCTGGTGATTCAAAATTGATATTTGAATGTAAAATAGAAGATAGATGGAATAAAGCAATTAAATCAATTGGTGTAGATCCTAATTTCTTAGATTTTAAATCAGGTAACTGTTAATTTTTTTTTTTTAATTTTGCAAAAAGAATGTGGTCTTCGAATTTACCATTAATATTCAAATATTTTTTTGCAAAGCCTTCTGTTATAAACCCTGAACTCATTAATACTCTTTTACTAACTATATTTCGTGGTATACATGCAGCTTCTATTCTGTTGATTTGTAAATCTTTAAAACAAAAATTGCAGATACATTTAATAGCCTCTTGCATATAACCTTTTCCTGCAAAATCTTTTCCCATCCAATAACCCATATTAACGCTTTGATAAGCCCCAAACCTTAAATTAGTTAAACTTATTCCACCCATTAAAATATCTTTTTTGTAATGAAATATAAAAAAAGTATATCCGGTATTGTTTTCTGACATTCTATAATTGTCATTTATAAAAAAATTAAAGGAATTTTTAGTAAGAAAATTCTTTGGCCATAAAGGTTCCCATGGTTGTAAAAAACTTTTTGATTTTTGTCTAAGTTCAGCCCATTCCTTCCAATCCTCTATCATTGGATATCTAAGATAAATATTTTTACTTAATAATTCTTTTTCTTTTTTTTTTAAAAAAAAATTATACATTTTTTACAAATTTGGATTCATTTATTAAATATTCTTTTATTTTATTATAATTTAAATCAATTATTTTAAATTTTTTTTTCATTTTATATATAGATTGATGTTTTTTTGGTAAATCAGGTTCTTTTTTTAATGTTTTCTTAACTATTTCTGGAAATTTCGATGGATGAGCTGTTGCAATATATATAATTGGATCATCAGTTGAATTAATTTTGCGTCCTGCAGCTATTCCTACTGCTGTATGAGGATCAATTATAATATTTTTATCATGAAAAATTTTTTTCATTGTAATAATAGTTTCTTTCTCACTGATTTTACTTGATTTAAAATTTTTTTGAATTTGTTTTAAAATTTTCTTATTAAGAGTAAGTTTCTTCATCCTATAAAATTTTCTTAAATTATTAATGACTAAATTGTTATTTTTACCATATAACTCATAAATAAATCTTTCTAAATTACTTGGTAATTGTATGTCCATACTTGGAGTAATAGTTTGTTTTACATACTTTAATTTAATAAAACCTTTGTTTGTAAAAGTTGATAAAACATCATTTTCATTTGTTGCAATAATTAATTTATCTATTGGTAAACCAAGTTTTTTTGCTACATACGCAGAATATATATTTCCAAAATTTCCAGAAGGGACTGAAAAATTAAATTTCTTTTTTTTATTTTTAATTCTGGAGATACAAAAAAAATAATAAATAGTTTGAAATAGAATTCTTGACCAATTTATTGAATTTATAGCTGAAAAATTAAATTTATTTTCTAAATCTTTATCAACAAATAATTTTTTAACAATTCTTTGACAATCATCAAAGTTTCCCTTTAATGCAATATTGTGTATATTCTTTTCTTTAACAGTAGTCATTAATCTTCTTTGAATATTAGATATTTTTTTTAAAGGATGAAAAATAAATACTTCCATAGTATTTTTTTTTTTACAACCATCTATTGCCGCAGAGCCAGTATCACCAGAAGTGGCGCCAATAATAGTGATTTTTTTATTTGTTTTTTTTAAAATATAATCAAATAAATTTCCTACTATTTGTAAAGCGTAGTCTTTAAATGCTAAAGTAGGTCCATGATATAATTCAAGTAACCATTCGTTATCACTTAAATTTTTTAGCGTTGCAATATCTTTATTAGAAAAATTTTTTAAAGATTTTGTAATAATTCTTTTTAAATCTGTATCTTTTATTTCTTTACCAATAAATCTTTTCGAGATATGAAAAGCCATTTCATGATAGGTCATTCTTTCAAATTTCTTAAAATCTTTATTTGAAAACTTTACCCATTTCTTTGGAATATACAGACCTCCATCTTCAGCTAAGCCTTTTAACAAAACTTCGCTAAAATTTTTCTTTATATTTCTATTTCTAGTGCTTTCGTAATACAAAATGTATATTTATTATGTGTTTTTAATTTAGATATCTATTTATTAAATGTTTTTTAAAATATTCAATATTTAATTCTTCTCCTGTAACTTTTTTTATTAATTCATCACTAGTATATAACGATCCTTTTTGATGTATATTATCTCTTAACCACTCTAATAACTTTGTAAATCTTCCTTTAGATATTTGATTACTTAATGATGGTATTTGTTCTTTAGCTTTTGCAAAAAATTGTGCTGCATAAAGGGCTCCTAATGTATAAGTTGGAAAGTAGCCAAATGTCCCATCAAACCAATGAATGTCTTGTAAACATCCATCTTTATTATTTTTAGGTTCAATGCCTAAATACTTTTTCATAAACATATTCCAAACTTTTGGTATTTCTTTAACTTTCATATTCCCTTCAATAAGTTCCTTTTCAATTTTATATCTTACAAAAATATGCAAAGGGTAAGTCACTTCATCTGCATCAACTCTTATAAAGCTAGGGGTTACGTACGTATATATTTTATATAAATTTGAATATCCCCATTTATTACCTTTCTTTTCAAAAACCTTTTTTATATATGGTGATGCAAATTTTAGGAATTCTAAACTTCTACATATTTGCATTTCAATAAAAAGAGATTGGCTTTCATGCACAACTGTTCCTAATGAATTGCCTACGGGTTGATATTTCCACCTTTCGGGGAGTCCTAAATTATATAAAGCATGTCCAGTTTCATGTAAAACACCCATTAAGCTTTCTACAAAATTATTTTGATTATACCGAGTAGTTATCCTTGCATCTTTATATGCTCCCCCGCAAAAAGGATGCATGCTTATATCTAGCCTACCAGTAGAAAAATTAAACCCAACTTTTTCCATAAGCAATCTTCCTAGTTTTTCTTGAAGGTTTAGATTTATTTTGTCATTTATAAAATTAATTTTTTTATTTTTTTTTTGAAAAATTAAAACTTCTTTTAAAAAATCTGGTAAAAAAGATATTAATTGATTAAAAATTTTGTCAATTTTATTTGAATTTAAATTTTCTTCATGATTATTCAATAAAGCATCATAAGCTGAACAATTTAAAACCTTACCTTTAATTTTAGCTTCTATTTTTCTTAATTTTAAAACTTCTTCAAACTTTGGTATCAAAGATTTAAAATCATTTCTTTTTTTAGCTAACCTCCAAGACATTTCGCAATCACTAGTAGCCTCAGAAATTCTTTTTAAAAGTTTTTTATCTAAAATATTATTTAAAATATATTCTTTTTTTATTAATTTTAGATTCTTCATTTCCCATTTATTTAAACTTTTTAATTTTTCAGAATTTTTAATACAATTAAAAAATTTTTTATCTTTTAACATTTTGTGAGAAATAATATATAAATTGCTTAACTGATCTGTTCTCCCATCAATACTTTTATTTGGCATAAATGTTGAACGATCCCAACTTAATATACCCATTGCTTCATATAATAATGAAATTTCTTGGTATTTTTTTTCTAACTTTTTATAAAAATTAATTCCCATTTTTTTTTCTTAAATAAATATAATTCATAATTAAAAATACAATACCAAGAAGAAACCAGGTTACGGCATATTGTAAATGATTATTAGATAATTTTACCCTTGAATTATTTGGAACAGCATGTTCTTGCAACTCATTACTGCTAATTAAATCTAAGAAAACACCTTTCATAAGATTTAATCCTGTAAATTCAGACATTTGATCTATATCGATATAATACCACAAATTTTTCTTTTTATTATTCTTTGGTGTAAAAATATTTTTTAAATTTGCTTCCTTAATAATTCCTTTTATAAAAATTTTCTTATTTTTATTTGTATTAATTTTTTTTTCTTTTATCCAACCTCTATTAATTAACACATATCTACTATCATCTAACATAAATGGAGTTATAAGATTATATCCAACAGTATCTTTAAAGACTCTTGGTCCTAAAAACATACTTTGTTCATCTAAAAAAAAACCTTTCGCAATTACTTTGTTAAATTTAAAATTACCTAAGTCGCCTGTTATTGTTTTTAAATTTATTGGTTCACTAGTATATGCAAGTTCTAAATTATTAATTAAATTATTCTTCCAATAAAGTCGTTTTACTTGCCATAAAGATAAACTAAAACAAATTAAAGCAATTAATAAAGAAACTAAAATAATTGGGTTTTTTATTTTAAAATTCACGATCTTACTTTCTTCTATATTTAAAATGTAAAAAAAGAAAAAGTACTTTTAAATATCTTATCAAAATTAAAGATAATATTATTATTAGAGGTCCCCAAATGGAAATATGCAACCATATAGGTGGTTTAAATTTTATCTCAATAACAATTGCTAATAAAACAATAAAAATATTTAGAATCAACATAGCAAAAAACATCGGACCATCTCCACTATCATGATCTGATAATTTTTGTTTGCAGTAATTACAATTATTTTTAATTTTTAAAAAATTACAAAATATAGAACCTTCTCCACATAAAGGGCAGCAACAGTTCTTTACCATGTTTATAAAAGAAGGTTTTTTTTTCACTGGCTTTAATTCTTATTTTTTGAAATTTTTTCTATTTTTTCATCAGATTGAAAAAAAGTATAAGATAAAATAATGCTATTTAAATGCTTAACAGTAGGATCCTCAAGAATTTTCGGATCTATATAAAAATTTACTGGAAGGACAACCTCTTCACCTGGCCCCAAAGTTTGGTTTTCAAAACAAAAACAATCTATTTTATTAAAATATTGCCCAGCTTCAAAAGGAAGAACATTATATGTAGCAATGCCTGTGATACTTTTATTACTATTATTTTTTGCTTTATAAAAAGCTAGTATTGACTCTCCAATGTTTGATTGAACACTTCTTTGAGTCGGATTGAAAGACCAATTTAAATTTTTATTGATATCAGAATTAAATTCAATTCTAATTTTCTTTTTTGAAATATTTATTTGATTTTTAGAATTAACAGTTTGAGGAGTTCCGCCATAACCAGTAACCTGACAAAATAATTTATACAAAGGAACTGCTGCAAATGATAAAAAAAGCATAAAAAATGCAACAAAAAAAAGTGATAAGGTGATTTTTAAATTTTTTTTTCCCATAAAATTAATTAAAGTTTTATCCAAGTAATTCCATAGAAAATCATAACTAATATAACTAATATAATTAACAGAGCTATATTTTTTGCTTTTCTTTTCTTTATTTCATCATCTGAATTTTTATTTACCATAAAATTAAACCATAAAATAATCGATAATCATGCTTAAAAATAAAATATATAAATAAACTATAGAGTAAAGAAACATTTTTATAGACTTATTTTTGTTTGTATTATCAAAAAAAACTTTTAAAGAATGATAAATAAAATATAAACCTAAGAATAAAGATGTTAAAAAGTATATAATGCCAAAATAACCTAGAAAATAAGGCATTAACGTAACAAAAAACATTAAGATTGAATATACAACAATTTGTATTTTTGTATTTTTAACACCGGAAACAACAGGCAACATAGGAAAGCCTGCGGATTTATAATCTTTTAAATAATATAATGACAAAGCCCAAAAATGTGGCGGAGTCCACATAAAAATAATTAAAAACATTAAAATAGGAAGAAAATCTAAACTTCCACTAACTGAAAGCCAACCAATAGCTGGTGGAAATGCTCCTGCCGCACCTCCAATTACAATATTATATTTTGTTCTTGGTTTTAACCAAATTGTATAAATAACAACATAAAAGAAAATTGAAAAAGCTAGAAAAATAGCTGCATAATAACTTACAGTTAAACCCATAACATAAACAGAAATAAAACTTAGAAAAATAGCTATGCCTAATGCTTCGTTTCTTTTAATTTTTTGAGATGGTAAAACGCGTTTTCTTGTTCGATGCATTTTAAAATCCAAATCAGTTTCATACCACATATTGAATGCGCCGGCTGCACCAGATCCTAATGCAATACAAAAAATTGAAACAAATGCTAGCCAA
Organism: uncultured Alphaproteobacteria bacterium; assembly: GCA_964396035.1. Taxonomy (GTDB): domain Bacteria; phylum Pseudomonadota; class Alphaproteobacteria; genus CAYNCC01. Next base: position 2,229 of record CAYNCC010000008.1, on the reverse strand, counting down.
GGATGTATTGTTCCCGGAGCTATAATTATACCAACAAGTGCAGTAAATATAACAAGTGTCATCACTTTTGGCTTAACTAAACTAAAATAATCTTTTATAAAAAAAATATAATCTGATTTAGATGAAGGTTTTCTATCAATAGAAGTTGCTTTTGAAATCATTGATTAACCTCAAAAAACATTAAAAAAAATTAAGTTTTAGGGACTTTATCGCCAAAAGTATGAAATGGCGGCGGTGAACTAACTGTCCATTCTAAAGTTGTTGCTCCTTCACCCCATGGATTAGCAACGGCCTTTTTACCACTAGCAAGTGCTTTAAATACAAGAAATAAAAATACAAGAACACCTACTGCACTAATATAAGCGCCAATTGATGAAATACCATGCCATCCAGCATACGCATCTGGGTAATCAGGAATCCTTCTTGGCATACCTGCTAAACCTAAAAAATGCATTGGAAAAAAAGTAACATTAACACCAATAAAAGTTAACCAAAAATGAAGTTTTCCTAGACCTTCAGAATATTCTCTTCCAAACATTTTAGAACACCAATAATAAACTGAACCAAATATACCGAAAACAGCAGCTATTGACATTGTGTAATGAAAAAGTCCAACAACATAATAAGTATCATGTAGTGCAAAATCCAATCCTGCGTTTGATAAAACAACGCCAGTAACTCCTCCAACGGTGAATAAGAAAATAAATCCGAGAGCCCATAACATTGGAGTTTTAAAACTAATTGACCCTCCCCACATAGTTGCTAACCAGCTAAAAATTTTTATTCCGGTTGGGACAGCTATTACCAAAGTTGCTGCATTAAAATATGCTCTTGTATCAATATCCATACCAGCGGTATACATATGATGAGCCCAAACTGCAAAACCAATAACGCCAATAGCAACCATGGCATACGCCATACCTAAATAGCCAAAAATTGGTTTTTTAGAAAATGTTGAAACTATATGACTAATAACACCAAAACCGGGAACAATTAACACATACACTTCTGGATGACCAAAAAACCAAAAAAGATGTTGAAATAGCACTGGGTCTCCTCCCCCTGCTGGATCAAAAAAACTTGTTCCAAAGTTTCTATCTGTTAATAACATAGTAATTGCGCCAGCTAAAACTGGGAGAGATAAAACTAATAAAAAGACAGTTACTAATATAGACCAAACAAATAATGGCATTTTATGCAAAGTCATTCCAGGAGCTCTCATGTTAAAAATAGTAGTAATAAAATTAATAGCTCCAAGAATTGACGACGCTCCAGCTAAGTGTAAAGATAATATTGCCATATCAACGGCAGGACCCGGGTGCCCTACATCAGATGAAAGAGGAGGATAAATAGTCCATCCTGTTCCTGCACCACCCCCAACATAAGGACTTGCCAATAATAAAATAAAGGAAGGAACTAGCAACCAAAAACTTATATTATTCATTCTTGGAAATGCCATATCTGGAGCTCCAATCATTATAGGGACAAACCAATTACCAAATCCTCCTATCATAGCAGGCATAATCATAAAGAAAATCATGATTAGACAATGAGCTGTGGTCAGAACATTATACATTTGATAGTCGCCACCTAAAATTCCATCGCCAGGAGCTGCTAATTCTGTCCTCATTATCATAGACATAACTCCTCCAATAACACCTGCAATAATTGCAAATATTATGTACATAGAACCTATATCTTTATGGTTAGTAGAATAAGCCCATCTTTTAAAACCTGATGGTGTATGATCATGATTATCAGCTGTATTAGACATTTTCACCCTCACCTAATTTATTATTTAAAAATCTTTATCATTTATTCGTTAATATTAGCTAAATTTATATTTGCTCCAACTTTTGCGTACTCTTCTTTAGCCTGCTCAACCCAATTAAGAAACTTTTCTTCAGAAACTGCTCTTACCTCTATTGGCATATATCCATGATTCGTTCCACATAACTCAGAACATTGACAATAAAATATACCTTCTCTATCTGCCTGCAACCATATCTCATTTAATCTTCCTGGAACCGCATCTTTTTTAACTCCTAATGAAGGTACAGCCCAACTATGCAATACATCTGTAGCAGTTATCTGTACTCTTATTATTTTACCGACAGGAATCACAACTTGCGTATCCGTCGTTAAAAGTCTAGTAAAAGGTCTATCTTGTCCTTCTATTTCTTCAGCATCTTGAACCATCCAAGCATCATACGTAAAATTGCCATGATC
>CAYNCC010000007.1:0-32890 GCA_964396035.1 uncultured Alphaproteobacteria bacterium | reverse complement strand
GTATTTTGTGAAACCTCTTCCAAAGGCAATCTGCATTCTTTTAGACATATTTTTAAAAGCGAAGCTGCATATTTTGTAGGCCCTGGGCTAGTTTCTATAAAAAGTGCTTGATGTAAAGGAAACAGATATGAATTAATTTTTTCAACTTCTTCTCGATCACCTTTTTGCCAAGCATTATGAAGATCTGCACATTTTTTTGGAGCTATGTTTGCAGTAACTGAAATACAACCTATTCCTCCTTGAGATAAAAAAGGAACAACAGTAGCGTCTTCTCCTGACAATTGGCAAAAATCTTTTCCTATTCTTTGAGAGGTTAATAGAGGTCTTGTAAGATCATTTGTTGCGTCTTTCACGCCAACAATGTTTCTTAATTTTGACAGTTTTTCCATTGTATCTATATCCATATCAACAACGCTCCTACCAGGTATGTTGTAAATAATAATAGGTAAGTCACAGCTATCATTAATAGCTTTAAAATGACTAAACAAGCCACTTTGTGTAGGTTTGTTATAGTACGGAGTGACTACAAGCGCCCCATCTGCACCACTTTTTTTTGCATATTGTGTTAAACTTACTGCTTCTTCTGTTGAATTAGAACCTGTACCAGCAATAACAGGAATTTTACCATCAGCAGCTTCTACACATAAGTCAATTATTCTTTCATGCTCTTCGTGAGTTAAAGTTGGCGATTCACCTGTTGTGCCAGATGGCACAAGCCCATGTGTCCCCTGTTCTATTTGCCATTCAACAAACTCTTGAAAAGTTTTTTCTTCTATTTTGCCATTTTTGAATGGCGTTATTAATGCAACTATTGAACCTTTAAACATATAAAAAATAAAAAAAAATCTAAATAATAGAATTTTATTTAGTTTCTATTAGTATAAAAACAATTTAAAAAAATGATAAAAAAAATGCTTAAAAATATTTTAATATTTTTATCACTATTTCTTTGCAATTTGAGCCCATTAAATGCAAATAATTTCTCATTAGGAGAAATTAATAAAATCAAAGAAAAAGTAATAAAAAATAATGAAATTATAAAGAAAAAAAGAAATTTTAGAGAAAATCTAGTTGTAAAAAAAGAATTTAAAGAAATAAAACCGACATATGACCTAATTAAAAAGAAAGAATGGAAAAAAGCATTTAATTCATCAAAGAAGAATACTGCATTAAACAAATTAGTCGAGTGGTATTTTTTAAGAGATAACAAAGATCCAAAACTTTTTTTAAAGACAAAAAAATTTGTTGAAAATAATCCTACATGGCCTGATAGGAAATTTTTAAGAAAAAAAAATGAATTGTTTATAGGAAGCGATTGGAATGAAAATAAAGTTATAGATTATTTTGAAGAAAATCCTCCATTAACAACCAAAGGCGCAACGAATTACTTAGATGCTTTAAAAAAAGAAAATGGCATAGAAAGTGTAAAAAAACAAGCATCTGACGTTTGGATAAATAGAAACTTTACAAGATCACAAAGTAAATATTTTTATAAAAGATATAAATCAATTTTAACTAAAAAAGATCATCTAAAAAGAATTGAAAAATTAACATGGGAAGGAAGATCTTATGAGGCTAGAAGAATGTTGCCGTTAATTAATAAGAATTATAGAAATTTATATAGTGCAAAAATTATTTTAAGAAGAAGAGCTGGAAATGCAGACTACGCTGTATCTATCATTCCTAATAATTTGGTTAACGATGATGGTTTAATTTATGAAAGATTAAGATGGAGAAGAAAAAGTCGTTTATATGACACGGCAATAGAAATCATTGATACCTTACCAAATGAATTAAAATATGAAAAAAAATGGTGGTATGAAGTTTCTATTTTAATAAGAAACTCAATAGAAAGAAAAAAATATAAAAAAGCTTATAAATTAGCAAAAGATTTTAGTTCTAAATCTAAAATATATTTATCTGAATCAGAATGGATGGCAGGATGGATAGCTTATGAATTTCTTAATTTAGATACTAACATAGTAATTAATCATTTTTTAAATTCATATGAAAACACAACTCATATTGGTGAACAAACAAAATCTGCGTATTGGGTAGCCAAATCATATGAAAAATTAAAAGATAAAGAAAAAGCTAACATATGGTATGAAATATCGTCAAAAGAAGTTACAACGTTTTATGGCCAATTAAGCTTTGAAGAAATTAAGAAAAATATAAATTTAATAGATAATGAAGATTTATATGGAAAAAATCTTATAAATAAAGAAGATCTAAATCTCATTAAATCTGATATATATAAAGCAAGCGAGTATGTACTTTTATATGGTGAGAAAAAAATTGCAAAAATATTTGTAACAAAATTAATTTACAATTGCCAGACCCCTGGTGAGTTTCAACTTGTTGCAAGATTAGCAGAAAAATATAAACGACCTGACTTGGCAATTAAAGCTTCAAGAATAGCTAAGAAAAAAAATATTGATCTTTATCATTTTGGATACCCATCTATAAATTACAAAATCTTTAAAGGTGTAGAAAAAGAACTTGTTTATGCAGTCATTAGACAAGAAAGTTTATTTGATACTAATGCTAAAAGTCGTGTAGGAGCTAGAGGATTAATGCAAATAATGCCAGCTACAGGAAAAAAAATATCTAAAAAATTAAAAGTTAAATACTCAAAAAGTAGATTGAATAGTGATCCTCAATATAACGTATTATTAGGTTCGTATTATTTAAATTCTCTCAATAAAGAATATGAATCATATTTATTATCTTTAGTAGGATATAATGCTGGAACAAGCAGAATTAATAGATGGATAAAAAAATATGGAGATCCAAGAAAATCAAATATTGATCCTGTTAGTTGGATAGAAAAAATTCCTATAAAAGAAACTCGACTATATGTGAAATATGTTCTTACAAATTTACAAATTTATAGACAAAAAAACCAAAATAGTAAAAATAAGAAAATAATTTCAGAAGGAAATTCTATTTAATTTCTTAATACCTTCCTCAATATGTTCTCTTGGATAAGAATAACAAAAACGAACATATTTATTTCCTTCATAAGAATCAAAGTCAATCCCTGGAGTTAAAACAATTCCATGTTTCATTAATAAATCATTACAAAATTTTTTACTATCTTTAGTTATAGAAGTTACATCGGCATATAAATAAAAACTTCCTAATGGTTTTAAAACTGGCTTTATACCTATCTTAGGTAATGAATAAAATAATATCTCCATATTCTCCTTGTAACCCTGGACAATCTTCTTTAAATATCTTTCTTCATCTAAAACGGCCAAAGCTACATGTTGAGAAATTGTTGGAGGAGCAACAAATAAATTAGGTGCCAAATTTTTCATTGACTCAAACAAGTTATCAGGACAAATAACCCACCCTACTCTCCATCCAGTCATTAAGAAATATTTGGAAAAACTATTTATAATTATAGCTTCTTTATTAAATTCGATAAGTGAATGATCATTACCCACAAAATTAATTCCATGGTAAATTTCATCTGAAATAATCCGTATTCTATTTTTTTTGCAAAAACTAGAAATTTTTTTTAATTCATTTATATCAAGAATTGAACCCGTTGGATTCAAAGGATTAGATATAAGTAAACCTTTTATATCCTTACAATTGCAAATATTTTTAAAATTCATATCAAAATTGTTTTTCGAATTACAAAAAATAGGTTTTGGTTTTAAATCGAAAGCTTGAACCATATTTTTATAAGCCGGATAATTGGGAACAGTAATGCCAATGGTATCACCTTTATCAAATGAACTTAAAAAAGCTAAAATAAACGCTGCTGAAGATCCAAAAGTTACTATTATTTTTTTTTGGTCAATTTTAACTTTATATTTTTGTAAATAAAATTTACTTATTTTATTTCTTAATAAATCCATACCTAAAGGATTTGTATAACTTACATTAGTTGTTTTAATTTTGTTAATTGCTTCTTTAAAAACTTTTTTTGGTAATTTTGCAGTTGGTTGCCCAGCTTCAAAATGATAGATTTTTCTACCCTGTTTACTTATATTATTAGCCTTTTCAAAGAGATCCATCACGATAAAATTTGAAACCTGGCCTCTTTTTGAAATAAAATTCTTCATATAAAATTATTAAATAAAATAGTAAAAAAATATATAATTAATCTATATGAAAAAAATCCTATTGTTATTATTAATTTTTTTCTCAATTATTTCTAAATCTCATTCATTTATAATAAGAGATTCTGAAATTGAAAATGTTATTAAAAAATTAGTAGCCCCAATAGCAAAAGCTGCAAATCAAAATTCAGAAAAATTGAAAATTATTATAATAAATGATGATAACGCTAACGCATTTGTCACTCCAGGACAAAAAATATTTATATTTTCTGGATTGATTTCAAATTCAAAAAGTCCGAATGAACTTGAAGGGGTATTGGCACATGAATTAGGACATATAACTGGAAAACATCATGTTAGACTTTATGAGCAATTAGAAAAAGCAAGAATAATTAGCATTGTAGGAATAATTTTAGGAGGGGCTGCAACTTTAGCTACTGGAGACGCTGATGCTCTTGCAGCTATTGGCGGAGGTGCACAATCGCTATCAGAAAGATCTTTTTTAAGTTTTTCTAGAGTTCAAGAAGGAGCTGCTGATCAATCTGGATTTAGATTCTTAAAAAACTCAAATAAATCAATTTGCGGAATTATTTCTTTTTTAGAGTTTTTACAATCACAAGAAACTCTAGGAATACAATATGAATATATGAGATCTCACCCTGTAACCCGCAAAAGAATCTTTGATGCTCAAATGGCCGCTGAAGGAGAAAATTGCAATGAATCCAAAAATTCAATTAAAGAAATTAAAGAATATAAATTTATTCAAGCAAAATTATATGGATTTACAAACCCAGAAAATACAATAAAAATAATAAATGATTCAGAATATTTTGATCAAGATCAAAAAGATTATGCTCTTGCTATAGCAAACTACAAATTATTGAATCTGAAAAAAGGAAATTTTTTAATTAATAAATTAATAAAAAAATATCCAAATAATCCTTATTTTCACGAATTAAAAGCACAAATGCTTAGAGATAATGGTTATATTAAGGAAAGTATAAATAATTATTTAAAAGCAATTGAAATAATTCCAAATGATAGTTTGATGTTGATAGAATTAGCGCAAGCTCAAATAAATGAAGAATCTTCTAACAATCTTTTAAACGCTATTAAAAACCTAAAAAAAGCAAGTCTAACTGAAAATCAAAATGAAAAATTATGGTATCTTCTTTCTGTTGCTTATGGAAGAAATAATGAAATGTCAAAGTCTAAATATGCTTCAGCATATTCTGCATACTTAAAAGGCGATGATGTTAGGGCATTAAATTTTATACAAAAAGCAAAAAAACTCGTTAAAAAAAATTCTGTAGAATGGAATAAATTAGATAATCTAGAAAGTAAAATTAAAAAATAACAAAATATATTATTTAGGTAAAATCTAAACTTTATTTATAATAAAAAATATAAATAATGAAAAAAATCATTGTAATAAATGGCCCTAATTTAAATTTATTAGGAAAACGTGAATTAGAAATTTACGGAAAAAAAACACTCCAAGAGATAGAAAAAGAAGTAAAAGAGTATAGTAAAATCAATGACTTATTAATTACTTTTAAACAAAGTAATGATGAGTCGCAATTGATTTCTTGGATACAAAGTTGTATTGATAATAAATTTAATGGTTTAATTATAAATGCTGGGGCATACACGCATACTTCTATCGCAATTATGGATGCTTTAAAAGCGCTTAAAAAAATTCCAATAGTTGAAGTGCATTTATCAAACATACATAAAAGAGAAGAATTTAGAAAAAAATCATATATATCTGAAGTTGCTGATGGAGTTGTTTTTGGATTTGGCGCGTATAGTTATATATTGGGAATAAAGGCAATTAAAAATTTTCTTAAAAATAAAAATGATTAAAAAAAATATAAACGATAAAAATTTAATTAAAGAACTGACGAAAGCAGTTAAAGAATTAACTAAAGTTTTAAAAGAAAGTAGTTTCATTGATAATGACAGAAAAAAATTAAATACTAAATCTAATGAAGTAAAGAGAGTTAAAATTGATCATCAAAATGCTATGTTATCTCCAATGGTAGGAACAGTTTATCTGTCTCCTGAACCTGGATCTAAACCATTTGTAAACCAAAATCAGCTAATAAAAAAAGGAGATACAGTTTTGATAATAGAAGCCATGAAAACATTTAACGCAATAAAAGCGGAAAAATCTGGAAAGATTGAAAAAATACTTGTAAATGACTCAGAGCCAGTTGAATATGGCCAACCGTTAATTGTAATAAAATAATATAATCTAAAATGTTTAAAAAAATTTTAATTGCAAATCGTGGAGAAATTGCTTTAAGAATTGTTAGAACTTGTAGAGATCTTGGTATAAAAACAGTAGCAATTTATTCTACAATCGATTCCGAGTCAATGCATGTAAGGCTTGCAGATGAAGCAATATGTATCGGCGAACCTCCAATTAAAAAAAGTTACTTAAATGCGGCAGCAATATTAGCAGCTGCTGAAATTTCTAACTCAGACGCTATTCATCCAGGGGCAGGTTTTTTATCTGAGAATGCAGACTTTGCTGCAATGGTTAAAAAACATAAGCTAACATTCATTGGACCATCAAGTGATCAAATTAAAATTTTTGGAGATAAAATGACTGCTAAAAACTTGATGGAAAAAAACGGGCTGCAAGTTATACCTGGTTCTAAAAATTATCTTAAAAATATTGACCAAGCAAAACAAATTGCAAAAAAAATTGGTTACCCCCTAATACTTAAGGCTGGTTCTGGTGGAGGAGGTAAGGGAATTCGTGTTGTAAAAAATGAAAAAGAACTAATTGATGCATATTCTTTAGTAAAACAAGAAGTAAAAAATTCTTTTGGTGATGAAAATTTATATATTGAAAAATTTTTTGATAACCCAAAACATATTGAAATACAAATTATTGCTGATAAACAAGGTAAAGTTGTTCATTTAGGTGAAAGAGATTGTTCAATACAAAGAAATAGACAAAAAATTATAGAAGAAACACCCTCACCAATACTATCAGATAAAGAAAGAAAGAAGATTTGTGATCTCGTTGTTAAAACAGTAAAAAAAATAGGTTATGAAAGTCTTGGGACTGTTGAATTGTTATATAAAAATGGCAAATTTTATTTTATGGAAATGAATACGAGAGTTCAAATTGAGCATACAATAACTGAAAGAGTAACTGGAATAGATTTAGTTAAACAACAAATTAAGATTGCTGCTGGACAAAAAATTAATTTTGATCAAAAAGATGTAAAAAATGGAGGACATTCCATTCAATGTAGAATTAATGCTGAAGATCCATTAACTTTTATTCCCTCACCTGGTAGAATAAAAGAGTATCATGCTCCTGGCGGTCCTGGGGTAAGAGTTGACTCGGCTTTATATGCAGGATGTATAGTCCCACACCACTATGATAATTTAGTTTCAAAAATTATTATTTATTCAAGAAATAGAAACGAAGCTATATTAAGATTAAAAAGATGTTTGATTGAGTATGTGATAAATGGAATTAAGACAAATATTCCTTTACATTTAAAAATACTAAATAATCGAGATTATCTTAATGGAAAATATCATATTAATTGGCTAGAAAAATTTCTTTCTATTAATAATTAAATGAATTTTAGTGAAGAAACAATTCTAAAAGCATATGCTATGGGAATTTTTCCTATGTCTGAAAACTATAATGATTCAAACATATATTGGATCAACCCAGAAAAAAGAGGAATTATACCTTTAGATGATTTTAAAATATCTAAAAGTTTAAGAAAGCAAATTAAAAAAAAAAAATTTAAAATAACTTTTAATAAAAAATTTGAAGAAGTTATAAATTCATGTGCAAAAAAAACAAATAAAAGGCCTTCTACCTGGATAAATAAAAAAATAATTAATGTTTACTCAAATCTTAATAAATTGGTATATGCACATTCAGTAGAAGTATGGGAAAAAAACAAATTAGTTGGTGGTTTGTATGGAGTTTCTCTAGGATCAGCTTTCTTTGGTGAAAGTATGTTTTCCTTGGTTCCTAATGCAAGTAAAATTTCACTAGTATATTTAATTGCAATTTTAAAAATAAAAAAATTTAAGCTTTTAGATACACAATTTATAAATTCTCATTTAAAAAATTTAGGAGCTATTGAAATAAGTAGAAAAAAATATTTAAAGTTATTGGCCAATTCCTTAAAAAAAACAATAAATTTTAAAAAAAAAATACCTGAAAATTTATTTCAAGAAACTTTACAATCTATTATCCACACATCATAAACCGGGTGTTCTAATGCGGAGATAGATGGACTTGAAGAAAACATCCATCCGCTAAAAAGTTTTTTATTCTTTTCTGTTTTCTTAAATTTAGTATCCCAAATTTCAATATAGGCCTTATTTTCCGGAGGTTCTGTTGGAGGAGATTTCATACATTTTTTAACAGTAATTTTGATATTTCCAAAAGAAATTGAATTATAATCATTTACAACTAATTTAGAAACTTTCCCACTAACTTTATTTAGTGCGCCAATAATTGTTTGTGCATTAGTTGTATTAATAAAAAATAAAAAAATAATTAGAAAAACAGAAATTATTTTAAAAAAATTATTAATTTTTATTCTTATTTGGATCCCAAGATTCATAAATCTTTATTTTATCTTTTGATTTGTTTTTATTTAATAAATGTCCTGTGGGTTTATAGGCTTTTTCTGTACCTGTTTGATTTGGACTTAATTTTTTTTGCCAATAAAATCTTTTTTTAATCTTAATATTATTTGGAACATCATTAGTTACATGATGCAGCCAACTATGCCAGGCTGGATTTATAAATGTTGGGTCATTTTTTTTATTATTTTCATACAAAACCCATCTTTTTTCTTTTTTAGTGCCATGGACAATATTTGATTTATAATATTTATTGTCCTTTTCATCTTTACCAACAAATGTCCCATTAAAAAGTGTATAGATATATAAACCAAGATTTTTCATTTTAACTAATTGAAAATAACAAAAATTTTTAAAAAAAACTTTTTTTTTAAAAAATAATTTTTTTTTCTTGAAAATTATGTTATAAGTATCAAGATATAGATATATATAACAATTACTATATACTATATATAGTAGTTATTCTATAAAATTACATTTTTTATTAAATGAAAATCAGGCGAAAATATACGGTAAAAGGCATATGTCCTTACAAAGATACAGTTTTCAAAAAAATTAGATCTGAGATAAGAAATCCAGATGGGTCAATAATATTTGAATTAAATGATGTTGAAGTCCCTGTAAAATGGTCGCAAGTTGCAACAGATATAATAGCACAAAAGTATTTTAGAAAAGCTGGTATTGCTCAACACTTAAAGAAGTTTAAAGAACCTAATGTGCCTAATTGGCTTTCTAAAAGCATTCCCGACAAAAATAAATTAGAAAAACTCGATAAAAAAGAAAAATATGTTGGTGAAAAATCATCTAAACAAGTTTTTGATAGAATCGCTGGCACTTGGACTTATTGGGGTTGGAAAGGTGGATATTTTGATAAAGAAGATGACGCGTTAGCTTTTTTTGATGAAATTAGATTTATTTTATGTCAACAAATGGCTGCTCCTAATTCACCTCAATGGTTTAACACTGGTTTAAATTGGGCTTATGGTATAGATGGCCCTCCTCAAGGTCATCATTATGTAGATCATAAATCTGGCAAATTATCTTTATCAGAAACCGCTTATGAACATCCTCAGCCACATGCATGCTTTATACAAAGTGTAAGTGACGATCTTGTTAATGATGGAGGTATAATGGATTTATGGACAAAAGAAGCAAGGTTATTTAAATATGGTTCCGGTACTGGAAGCAATTTTTCAAATTTAAGAGGTGATGGAGAAAATTTATCTGGAGGCGGTAAATCTTCTGGATTGATGAGTTTTTTAAGAATAGGTGATAGATCGGCAGGTGCAATTAAATCAGGTGGCACAACTAGAAGAGCAGCTAAAATGGTTGTAGTTGATGTTGATCATCCAGATATTGAAAATTTTGTAAATTGGAAAGTTAAAGAAGAACAAAAAGTTGCTTCTATAGTTGTTGGATCAAAAATATGCGCTAAACATTTAAAAAATATAATGGAGGCGTGTTGGAATAACGAATTAAATGATGAAAGCAGATTTGATGTTAAAAAGAACTCTATTTTAAAAGAAAAAATTAAAGATGCTAAGCATGCTTTAGTTCCTGATAACTACATAGATAGAATAATACAATTTGCAAAGCAAGGTTTTAAGAAAATTGATTTTCCAACATATAATACTGATTGGGATTCAGAAGCATATCTTACTGTATCTGGTCAAAATTCAAATAATTCAATAAGAGTTGACAATAATTTTTTAGAATCTGTTACTAAAAATAAAGATTGGAATTTAATAAGAAGAACAGATGGCAAAATTCATAAAACAATAAATGCAAAAGACTTATGGGATAAAATAGGATATGCAGCCTGGTCTTGTGCTGATCCAGGTATTCAATATGATACAACAATTAATGAATGGCATACATGCCCTAATAGCGGAAGAATTAATGCTTCTAACCCTTGTTCAGAATATATGTTTTTAGATAACACAGCATGTAATCTAGCATCTGTAAATTTAATAGAGTTTCTTAATGAAAAAGGTAACTTTGAAATTGAACAATTTAAACATGTAGTTAGATTGTTTACTATTGCATTGGAAATTTCTGTAACAATGGCCCAATTTCCATCAAAAGAAATAGCTGAACTTTCATATGAATTTAGAACCTTGGGTCTTGGCTTTGCAAACATTGGTGGTCTGCTAATGAAGCAAGGGTATGGATATGATAGCGTTGAAGGAAGATCCATATGTGGCGCAATATCTTCTTTAATGACTGGTGAATCGTATAACACCTCATCTGAGATGGCAAAAGAATTAGGAGCGTTTAAAAATTTTAAAAAAAATGAAATAGAAATGATTAAAGTAATTAGCAATCATAGAAAAGCATCTTTTGGTGAAAAAAGAGATTATGAAAAATTAACAATTCTGCCAGTTCCACTTATTAAAGAAGAATGCCCTGATAAAAATTTAATTCAAGCTGCAAGAAATTCTTGGGATTATGCTCTTAAAAATGGAAAAAAATATGGTTATAGAAATGCTCAAACAACAGTTATAGCGCCAACTGGCACAATTGGTTTAGTAATGGATTGTGACACCACAGGAATTGAGCCAGACTTTTCAATAGTTAAATTTAAAAAATTGGCTGGAGGAGGATATTTTAAGATTATTAATAGAATAATTCCATTTACCTTAAAAAAACTTGAATATAGTCAATTCCAAATAGAAGAAATTATAAAATATGCTATTGGACATGGTACTTTGAATGAATGCAAAACAATAAATAATAAAACTTTAAAAGAAAAAGGATTTACAGAAGAAATAATAAAAAAAATTGAAGAGAGTCTGAGAAATGCCTTTGATATTAAATTTGCTTTTAATAAATATGTAATTGGTGAAGAGTTTTGTATTAAAAATCTAAAACTTAATAAAAATGATCTAAACGACATATCTTTTGACATGTTAACGCACTTGGGTTTTACAAAAAGTGAGATTGAAGAAGCAAATGTTTTCTGTTGTGGTTCAATGAGTTTAGAAGGCGCTCCTCATCTTAAAGATGATCATTTGCCAATATTTGATTGTGCTAATCCGTGCGGAAAAAATGGCAAACGTTATTTATCAACAGAAAGCCATATAAAAATGATGGCTGCTTCTCAACCATTTATTTCTGGTGCTATTTCTAAAACAATTAACATGCCAAACAAAGCAACAATTGAAGATTGTTCTAAGTCATATATACAATCATGGAAACTGGGTCTTAAAGCAAATGCATTGTATAGAGATGGTTCAAAATTATCTCAACCCTTAAATTCTAGTATAATTAGTTTAGATGATGATGTATCTGATGACGACACAACATCTGATAAAACTGTGAAGGTAGCACAAAAGATAGCAAAAGATTATGTTGAAGAAATAATACGTTCACGAAGAGAAAAAATGCCTGATAGAAGAAAAGGATACACTCAAAAAGCAATTGTAGGTGGTCATAAAGTTTATCTTAGAACAGGAGAATATGAAGATGGTTCGATAGGTGAAATTTTTTTAGATATGCATAAAGAAGGAGCTGCGTTTAGAAGTTTAATGAATAATTTTGCAATTGCAATATCAATAGGTTTGCAATACGGAGTCCCTCTAGAAGAATTTGTAGAAGCTTACACGTTTACAAAATTTGAACCATCAGGTCCTGTCCAAGGAAATGAAGTAATAAAAATGGCAACTTCTGTTTTAGATTATGTTTTTAGAGAATTAGCAATATCTTATTTAAATAAAAAGGAACTTGCTAACATCGATCCTGATGATATAGGTAATGATAGTTTAGGCAAAGGAGAAAAAGAAAGAGAATTAAATGCTGCTGCTACAAATGAAGCCATTGCAAGATATGCAAGCACAGGGTATGTAAGAAATAGTTTTTATGTTCTGAAAGGAGGAATGGAAGAAAACAAATCTACTCCTCCGTATTTTGAGGACAAAAAAAATAATAAAAATAAAAAAAAGAATCTAAAAAATAACTCAAGAAACTTAGTAAATAAAGCTAGAATAGCTATAATGAAAGGCTATGAAGGTGATGCTTGCCAAGAATGTGGAAATTTTACTTTGGTAAGAAATGGTACTTGTTTAAAATGTAATACTTGTGGTTCTACTTCAGGATGTAGCTAGTTTGTTTTAATGAAAAATCAAATAGAAAAAGACCTAAAAGCTCTAGGTTTTCAATTACCTTCTAATAACAAATCTGTTGGTAACTATATCCCCTATTTAATAGAAGAAAATATATTATATATTTCTGGCCAATTACCTATTATTGATGGAAAAGTTATCTATAAAGGTAAAATTAATAATAAAAAAAAAATATTTGGTTATAAAGCTTCACAGGTGTGTGCAGTTAATATTATTGGACAAGTAAATATAGCTCTTAAAGGTAATTTTAAAAAAATTTCAAAATGTTTAAAATTAGGAGGATTTGTAAATTCAGAAAAAAATTTTAGTGATCATCCTTATATAATTAATGGAGCATCTGAACTAATATGTAAAATTTTTAAAAATAAAGGTAAACATACAAGATTTGCTATTGGCGTAAATAGTTTACCATTAAATGCTAGTGTTGAAATAGATGCGATGTTTTCTTTAAAAAATTAATTTAAACTACGTTTTAATTTTTTTTTTTGATTTATTTTTTTTAAAATTAAAATGAAGATCGTTTTCTACTAATTTAACTTTTATAAATCCGCCAAGCTTAATGTCATTATTTGATATAATATAATTAGCAATTGGCTCTTTAATTTTTACTTGCATCAATCTAGCAAGTGGCCTAGCACCATATTCTTCGTTATAACCTTTTACTGCTAACCATTCTCTTGCTTGATCAGATAAAGTAATAGAAATATTTTTTTCAGAAAGTTGATGTTCTAATTGAAAAATAAATTTATTTACAATCTTATAAACTACATCTTTAGTTAAACGATTAAATGCAATTATAGAATCTAGCCTATTTCGGAATTCAGGTTTAAAGAAAAACTTAATTTCATCATCATTATCTAATTTTGTTTTATTTGTTTCAAATCCCAGTTTTCCTTTTATTAGATTTTCAGCCCCTATATTTGTAGTCATAATTATAATTGTATTCTTAAAATTTACTGATTTACCATTATTGTCAGTCAATTTACCATAATCCATTATCTGTAATAAAATATTAAAAATATCTGGATGTGCTTTTTCTATTTCATCAAATAAAACAATAGAATGAGGATTTTGATCTACTGAATCTGTTAATAGACCACCTTGATCAAATCCTACATAGCCAGGCGGTGATCCAATAAGTCTAGAAACACTATGTCTCTCGGAATATTCTGACATATCTAATCTAACAAGGTTAGCATTTAAAGAAATAGATAATTGTTTAGCAAGTTCAGTTTTTCCAACACCTGTTGGACCTGTAAATAAAAAACAACCCATTGGTTTTTCAGGTTCAGATAAACCAGCATAAGAAAGCTTTATTGATCTAGTTAAGCTTTCAATAGCTTTGTCTTGTCCATAAATTAAATTTTTAATCTTTCCTTCAATATTTTTAACAATATTTGTATTTTCATTACTAATATTTTTTAATGGCACTTTAACTATTTTTGAAATAATTGCTTCTATATCTTCTGCTGTAATTATTTTTTTTTTATTTTTTTTTAAACTTATTTTTTGGAATGCACCTACGTCATCAATAAGATCAATTGCTTTATCTGGAAGTTTCTTTTCTGATAAATATCTTTTAGATAAATTTATACATGCTTTTAAAGATTCATTAGAATATTTAATAGAATGAAAATCTTCATAGTATGTTTTAATGCCTTTTAATATTTCATAACAATCATCTTCTGAAGGCTCATCAATATCAATTTTTTGAAATCTTCTTGAAAAAGCTTTATCTTTATCTAGATAATTTTTATATTCTTTATAAGTGGTTGACCCTATACATTTTATTTCTCCTTTAGATAAAAAAGGCTTTAAAATATTTGATGCATCCATTGAACCTCCAGTAGTAGAACCAGCTCCAATGATTGTATGAATTTCATCAATAAATAAGATATGGTTTTTTGAAGATCCAATGTCCTTTACAACTTTTTTCAATCTTTCCTCAAAATCACCTCTATATCTAGTTCCCGCTAATAAACCACCTAAATCTAATAGAAAGATAACTGAATTTTGTAAAAAACTAGGAACTTCTTTTTTATAAATTTTCAAAGCTAGTCCTTCAACAATAGCTGTTTTTCCAACTCCTGGTTCACCTACAAATAAAGGATTATTTTTTACTCTTCTACATAAAATTTGTATCGTTCTTTCTATTTCATTATTTCTACCAATTAATTTATCTATTTTTCCTTGTTTTGCTTTTTCATTTAAATTGACTACAAAATTATTTGCTTTTCTTTTTTCTTGTCGATCATCATATGGATTAGGAAAATCAAGATTGTTTACTTCTGATTCCTCTTCTTTAATTTGTGTTGCACTTTTTTTAATACCATGAGAAATAAAATTTAAAGCATCAAGTCTTGACATATCTTGTGTTTGAAGAAAATAAACAGCATGAGATTCTCTTTCAGAAAAGATAGAGACTAAAACACTTGCTCCATTAATTTTAATATTATCAGATGATTGCATATGTATAGCAGCTCTTTGAAGAACTCTTTGAAAACTTGCTGAAGGTTCAGCTTTTTGTGAATGAGGTGAAATAATATTCTTTAAATCTTCATTAAGATATCTTACTAAATTATTTTTAAGATTATCAAAATTTATATCACAAGCTTTAAGAACAATAGCAGCATCCTTATCATCTAACAAAGCTAGTAAAAAATGCTCTAACGTGGCATATTGATGTTGTCTATCATTAGCATATGAAATTGCTCTTTTAATTGTTTTTTCTAATTGTTCAGATAACATAACTAATCCTCTTCAATAATACATTGCAACGGATGACCATTTTTTCTTGAAATATCTAATACTTTATAAATTTTTGTTTCAGCAATTTCATAAGTAAAAACACCACAAATTCCAGAACCTTTTTTGTGAACTTCTAACATAATTTTAGACGCTTCCTCTTGAGGTTTATTAAAATAATTTTTTAACAAATAAATTACAAAATCCATTGGGGTAAAATCATCATTTAACATAATTACTTTGTACATTAAAGGTTTTTTTAATTTTGTTTTTAAATCCTGGTCAGTTAAATCACCAGTATTAGAATAATAATTTTCATTATTTGACATAATTAATTAAATTAAATTATACAAAAAAAAACTCAAGGTTTAAAATTTAGGTACATTAAAACCACATTTTTTTAAATTTTTCTTAAGATCGTTTTTTATTATTTTAAGATTCTCTTTTTTAAAAGATTCACATCGCGCAACAATGTTGTCCTGAGTATTTGAGGCTCTAACTAGCCACCATCCTAATTTATTTTTTTGGTATCTTACTCCATCAATCCCAATGAATTTTTTTTTTTCTTTTAACAAAAGTTTCTTCAATTTATTTACAATTATAAATTTTTCCATTTCTGTACTTTGGAATCTTAATTCGGGTGTGCTAAAAGATCTAGGTAAATCATCAAGTATTTCAGATAAAGGTTTGTTTAAACTATCAAATAAATTTAAGAATCTTATAGAAGCATATATAGCATCATCAAATCCATAATATTTATCAGCAAAAAAAATGTGCCCACTCATTTCTCCAGCAAAAAGGCAGTTGATTTCTTTCATTTTTTTTTTTATTAATGAATGTCCAGTTTTCCATAATACTGGTCGACCTTTTAGTTTTTTTATTTCATCAAAGACAGTTTGACTTGTTTTAACATCTAATATTATTGAAGAATTTGGTTTGTGTTTTAAAACATCTTTTGCTAAAAAAGCAATAATCTTATCCGCCCAAATTATTTTACCTTTGTTATCGACAACTCCTAACCTGTCGCCATCGCCATCAAAATCAAAACCTAGATCACATTTTTTTTTTTTTACTAGAGTTATTAATTGTTCTAAATTTTTAGGAACTGTTGGATCTGGATGATGTGAAGGAAAATTTCCATCAATTTTCTCATTAATTAGAAAATGTTGACCATTGATTTTTTTAGTTAAATCATAAATAACTTTTCCTGCTGAACCATTACCAGGATCCCAAGCAATTCTAATTTTTTTTGAAATTTTTGTTGATTTTAATAAAAAATTTAAATAATTTTTTGCCATTGACTTAGACACTTTTGTTCCATTGGAATCTTTACAGAATTTACCTTTAGCTGCTATATTTGACATTTTTAGAATATCTTTACCAACAATACTTTTATTTTTAAGAAGCATTTTAAAGCCATTATAGTTAGATGGATTATGGGAACCAGTTATCATAATTCCACTATCCAATTTTAACTTGTACATAGAATAATAAAGTAAAGGTGTAGGAACTAATCCAATTTTATAAATTTTAATTCCTTTCGATATTAAGCCTTTAACAAGATGTTTTTCTAATTGTAAAGAACTATGTCTTCCATCATAACCAACAACTACATTGTTTAATTTTAATTTTTTTATAAAAGTTGCAAAAGATTTTCCTAAGAACATAGAGTCTTTGTTATTTAAATCTTTGCCAATAATACCTCTGATATCATATTCTCTTAAAATTGTTCTATTAAATATATGTTTTTCCATTAGGAAACTAGAATGGTAATGGTATTGTCCAAAGTCTTGTTCTAAATAAATAATAAATAATTATGCCTATCAATAATATTGTTAACAACCGCATAATTATTTTAGAAGCAAGCCCTTTTTCAAAAAAAATAAGAATTAAAGCCATTGCTAGCAAGTAAATTAGAATATATTTTATCATATTGCTTTTTTATTTTGCTTTTCAATTTTATTAAATTCATCGATACTTTTGAAAATTTTAGCAATATGTCTATTTTTAATAAATGGATTTAATGCAACTGCTCTTAACCAATTACATCCTTTAAATTTACAAATTGAAAAAAAAATATTATGTTTTTTTAATAAAAATTTCCTAAGTTTTATGTTCAATATATTGTAATTATTACTATCAATATTTTTTGGCTCTGCTCTAAAACAAAAAATATTCATTTCTGAATTGCATGCCAATTTTAAATACTTTCTTTTGATTATTTCTGCTCTAAATTTCTTAGTAATTTTATATGAATTATCTATTAAATTAGAATATGTAATTTTTCCTAAATGCTGAAATGACAACCATAATTTTAAAATATCAGGATATCTTGTTCCTTGTACTGATATCTCACCTGAATGAAAATCTTTTTTATTCTTCATTACATAAGGAAGGGGAATAAAAAAATCAGAATATAAATATTTTTTATTTTTTAATAATAACAAAGAACAGGTTTTTGTAATATATAGCCATTTTTGAGGATTAAATGAAATTGAGTCAGATTTATCTATTCCATCTAATTTATTTTTATATTTTTCTGAAAATACTAAAGCACCTCCATAAACAGAGTCCGTATGCATCCAAATTTTATATTTTTTAGCAACTTCTGCAATTTCATTCAAAGGGTCGATGCTTCCAGTTACAGTTGTGCCAGCAGTTGCTACAACACAAAATGGTTGGCCATTATTATCGGTTTTTTCTTGGATTAATTTTTTTAATTTAGAAGTAATCATTTTTCCATTAGAATCAGTTTCCACTAAAACAACAGAACTTGTACCCAAACCTAATATCATTGCTGCTTTTTGTATTGATGTATGACAATATTCAGATGCAAAAATGTAAGGTTGTCTTTTAAGTCCAGTTAATCCTTTATCAGCTGATCCAAAAAACCTATTCCTTGCAATAGCAAGAGCTTGTAAGTTTGATAAAGAACCTCCGGCAAGCATTATAGCGCCTGCTTCATCTCCTAAGTTAAATTTATTAACAAAACTTTCAGCAACTATTTCTTCTATATCTGTTAGAATTGGAGCAGTTTCTTTACTCAACATATTATTATTTAATGACGATGCAATTATGTCGCCAATAATAGACATTGTTGTTGGTATTGAATCCATGTGTCCAATATAATTTGGATTTGATGCATTCATTGAAAAATCTATAACTTTTTTAAGTTTTTTTAAAATTTCTTTTTCTGTGATAGGAAGATCATTAAAATTAAATTTTTGAAGAGAACCTTTTTTTAATTCAGGTAATGGAGAAAATTTTTCAGCATTTGCAAGTTTATTTAAAACCAAATCAATTACTTTATTAAAAATTTTTTTTATTTCTAAAAGATTATTTCCTTTAGGATCTATAAAATTTAAATCTTTCTTATTTTTATTCATTTAATTAAAAAAAATATTATTAAAGAAAATAATTGAAAAACAAAAATATACAAATTAATATAATTTTTATAATTGATAATGATTTTCATTATTAATCTAATTTAAAGAATTATTAAACATTTTCTGAAAAAAATGAAATATAAACATATATATTATTTATCTATAGTGCTCATTATAGTGCTTTTTTCGTCAATTTTAACAGAATCTAAGATAAAAAATGAATTAAATATATATTCAGGTAGAAAGTTAGAATTGATTAATCCTTTAATAAATAAATTTGAAAATGAAAGTAAAATCAAAATAAATATAGTAACGGGAAAATCTGACGCTTTTATAGAAAGATTAAAGTTAGAAGGAACAAATAGCCCTGCTGACATACTTTTAACAACTGACGTTACCAGATTAATAAGAGCCAAAAAAAATAATTTTTTTATATCAATTAATTCAGATATTTTATTAAAAAATGTACCAAAAAAATATAGAAGTAAAGATAATGATTGGTTTGGATTTTCTGTAAGAGCTAGACCAATAATTTATTCAAACGAAAGAGTTGATAATAGAAATTTATCTACCTATAAAAATTTATCAGATAAAAAATGGTTAAAAAGATTGTGCATGAGATCATCAAGTAATGTTTATAATCAAACTTTGATAGCGTCTATGATTGTCAATCAAGGAGAAAATCAAACTGAAGAATGGATTGAAAAATTAGTTAATAATTTTTCAAGAAAACCCTTTGGAAGTGATAGAGATCAAATAAGAGCAATTGCGTCAGGTGAGTGTGACATAACTATAGCAAATACTTATTATTTGGCAAATATGCTTAATAGTAAAAATGAGTCTGATAAAATAGCAGCGCAAAAAGTTTCAATATTCTGGCCAAATCAATTTAGTAATGGAACACATGTAAACATTAGTGGTGCTGGTATAATAAAAAGCGCAAAAAATAAAAATAATGCAATTAAATTTTTAGAATTTTTATCTAGTAAAGATGCGCAAGAAATATATACGAAACTTAATCAAGAATATTCAATAAGAAATGATGTTCTTCCATCAAATACTGTAGCAAAATTTGGTAATTTTATTTCAGACAATTTAGATTTAAATAAATTATCTGATAAGATAATAAAGAAAAGTTTAATGCTTAGCACGAAAAAAAAATGGAGATAAATAATTTAATAAAATAAGGAGTCAGACGGTAATGAGGGAGATGAAATCTAACTCCTTACTTCTTTTATAGAAATCCATATTTAAGAACGAAAAAAAAAGAAAAGTATTCCATAAAAACTAAAAAAAAATTACTATTTATAATTATAGTTCTATATTTTTTTTTAATAATATTAGAAATATGAAAATAAAAATTTTTCTTATTCTTTCTATTTTATTTTTTTCTTTAAATAAAATTGTTTTTTCTAATGATTTCCAAACTGCAATGGAGCATTATAAGAATAAAGATTATATAGAGTCATATAATGCATTTAATAAATGCACTTCAGAATGTTTAGAATCTGGGAATTGTAATAAAGAACATTTTTTATGTATGTTAGAAATTGGAAGAATGTTGGAACAAGGACTGGCTGAAGAAAACATAACAAAAGAAGAAAGATTTAAAAAGGCAAAATTTTGGTATAATTATTGTAAGGACAAAGGTTCAGAAGTTTGTGCTGAAAAATTATCAACATTAAAACCACGAAATAAATTCATTGTAAAAAGTATCCAAGAAAAACTATTCGATTTAGGATATCCAATTATGAGAGACGATATACCTGGTACAGAAACTTTTAGTGCAATAAAACAATTCCAAAGCATGGAAGGTCTCCCCGTTGAATTACCAACTGAACCTGAAGAATGGCTAAAATTAAATGATATGCTAGCAAACGCACTTACAAATAAAAAAAATAATAGAAATGAGATTGGTGTAGGTAAGCCAACTGATTATGCTACTGGTATATGGGTAGGAAAAAAAAATAAACTTTATGTTCTAACTGCAGGCCATTTTGCTAATGGATGTCAAAAAATTAGATCAAATAAATTGGGCTTAAGAGTAATTCAAATTGATGATAAGAATGATTTGGCATTGCTTGTTAGCAATGATCGACATAATGATAATTATTTGCCTGCTAAATTTCCTTCAGAAGGCATACATGAGAATGATAAAATTTATGTATTTGGATATCCAAGACAAACAATTATTGGAAAAAGTGAAACTTCAGAAGGAGAAATAGTTTCTTTATCTCTAAAATCATCCCGTGGAGATAGAAGTAAAATAATAGTTAAGGCAGATTTACATTTACATTCAAGTGGTAGTCCTGTTATTAATGAAAAAGGATTGGTTGTTGGAACTGTTCATGCAAAAGCATCTATTTGGAAACAAATTAAAGAGAGATTAAATTTAGGAGTTTCTTCAGCAGGGCATAATATAGCCATTTCAATCTATACAATAAGAAGTTTTCTTGATGAAAATAATATTGAATATTCTACATATAATACAAAAAAAAAAGATAGAGAAAAAATTATTTTAGAAGCAAAAAAATATACAATAGCTTTAGAATGTTGGGGTAAAAAAGATTAAATTTAAAATGCAATAATATTAATTTTTAATCGTTATTATTATTGTAAATCTTATGAGGGAAATGATTAAAAGAGATTTAATTTTAAAAGAAGCAAAAGAAAATTATGGTAAAGTTCTTGCATATACAAAGGTCTGTATAACTAAGAATCACCATGATGCAGAAGATATGGTTTCAGAAGCATATATTAGATTTATAGATTCATATGATAGAGGTACAAATAATTATCAGCCAAATACAAATATTGTTGGTTATTTAATACTAATTGTAAAAAGAATAGCTATTGATAGAAGTAGAAAGACAAATAGGACTCCAAAGATTAGATCTTTATATAAAGAAAATAATGAAGGAAAAGAAATAATTAGTTTTGACGAGTATAAAGAAAAAAAGTATGAAAAAATTGAAATTGAAAAGAATTTAGACTCTAACAAAATTATTCAAATAATGTCACACATCCTTAGCCCAATAGATAGGGAGATAATGTATTTAATAATTTTTCAAGATTATAAATATAATGAAGTGGCAAAAAAACTAAAAATGAAAGAAGGGACAATAGGAAGTCGCGTTAACAGAAGTTACGAAAAAATAAAGCAAGAATGGAATAAAAAAATCGTTTAATTTAATAAAGAAAAAAATGAAAATTGACACAAATACTTTAATTAGATTCTTAAATAGAGATTTACCTATTAAGCAAATGGATGAAATAAGAATATTGATTAAAAAAAATAGCAAAATTAAATTAAAATTTGAGGAAATAAAGAGCTTTAAAGGTAATTTTAAAGATAATATTAAAAATATTGAAAATATAAAAATTCCTAAAAATTTAGAAGAGAAATTATCAATACAAAAAAAACAGTTTAATAAAAAGAATAGTATGAAAAAATTTACAAATTTTTATAAAATAGCAGCTGGTATTCTTATAATCATTTCATTTAGCGCACTAATTTCTTTGCCAAATAAAACTTATTTATCAGAAAATCCTCTTACTCAAATAAAAAAAGAGAATAATATTCAATTCTTTTATCAAGAGGAAAAATTAAATAGTTTCTTAAAAGAAAATAACAATTGTTCTAAACCAGAAGAATTTCTTGATGAAAATGATAGAAGAATATACGCAGTTAGTTGTCAAAAATAATAAAAAAATTGCAAGAATTCCTAAAAACCATCGTTATTTAAAATATGAATAAAATAATTATTAAGAAAAAATTAATTTATCCATTTATTATATTGTTTTTAATTTTTATATTTTCGGCATTTGCAATTATAGGTTTTAATAAACCTGCATTTTCGAATGAAAATAATCTTAATACGCAAAAAGATTATCCTGGAACTAGATGGACAATACCAGATAATTTATTAGGTGCTAGTAGAGTAGAATTAAATACAAATAATAATGAAAGTATAAATGTAGTAGAATTTGCAGAAGAAATTAACATACCTAATTTGCCTGCTTTACCAGAAATACCTTTAACTGAAGAAGATAAGTAATAAATTAAATAAAAAGTTTGATATTTTGATTTTTTTTATCAAATAAATATCATTCATTTTATTTAGTAATGAGAAAAATTATTTATTTTGTATCAGAAGATTGGGTTTTTTTAAATCATCGCTTAGAATTAATAAAAAAAATTAAAGCTACTGGTTTTAAAGTTATATTAATAACGAAAATAACTGACTTTAAAAAAGAAATTGAGAAGCACAATGTAAAAGTTATAGGCCTAAAAGCTGAAAGAGGAAGCTTAAATATAAGGAAAAGTGCTAAAGATATATATAAAATTTTTAAAATTTACCAAAAAGAAAAACCTGACATAGTTCATCATTTTGGTATTAGACAAGTCGTCCATGGTAATATTGCGGCAAAACTTGCAAAAGTAAAAAAATCTTTCAATTCAATTATTGGCTTAGGAAGTATTTTTATCTCGAGTCATTTCTTAAAAAGATTTTTTATAAAAAATATACTTAGATTCTCACTTTTTTTAAAAAAATCATATGTTTTCGTTCAAAATAAAGATGATTTAGAATTTTTTAAGAAAAATAAATTAACATATTCAAAAGAATTATTTTTAGTAACTGCTAGTGGAATAGACACAAAAAAATTTATAACGAATAAAGAGCCACGTGGAAAAATTATTTTTTTATTTGCTTCTAGATTAATTAAAGATAAAGGAATCTTAGAATTAATAAATGCTATAAAGAAACTTAAGTTAAAAAAAAATAATTTTGAGGTATTTATTGCTGGATCTCCAGATTCTCAGAATCCTTCATCAATCACAAGCCAACAGTTGGAAAGTTGGGAAAGTTTAAATTATATAAAATATTTAGGTCAAGTTAAAGATATGGTAGCTTTATATAAAAAAATTCATGTTGCTATTTTACCTTCTTATAGAGAAGGTTTGCCAAAAGGACTTCTTGAAGCAGCAAGTTGTGGTAAGCCAATAATAACTACTGATGTTCCTGGATGTAGAGAAATTGTTACAAATGAAATAAATGGTATTCTTGTCCCACCTAAAGATATTAATGCATTAATAAATGCTATGAAAAAATTAATTAATAATAAAAAATTAAGAAAATCTATGGGAAATAAAGGTAGAGAAATTATAAAAAAGAATTTTTCAATTAAAACTAAAAGTCAAGAACTGATAAGCTTTTATAAATGAAAATTTTTATGGTTGTTTTATTCTCATACTAGCATTAATTGCAATGCATATCCTAGGTTCGCTTCCTTGATAAGTTCTAACTCCATGTCTCATATAACTTGGAAATAAATTTAACATTCCTGTTTTAGGTTGAATTAGATGTTCGCCTGGCAGAAGGCCTGGAAAAAATGACATAAGATGTGATGTATTTGGATTTAGTGCCTCGAATAGACCTGATTTACTCATTTCTATTTCATCATCTGCTTGAACATAATATGTTCCTGACCAAGTAGACATAGGATGAATGTGAGCAATATTAGAATGTCCTTTTCTATTAATATTTGCCCATCCATAAATATGAAAATCCATTGGAATAGTTTCTACAAAATTAAGTTTAGAAGTTGCTACTTCTATTACTTTAGAAAATATTGAATATAATTTTTCAATACTTTCTCCACCCCATCTAAAAAAATCTCCTTCCGACTGCCATCCTCCTTGATTGCTTTTTAAAGTAGTTTGCATTTCTTTCTCTTTATTTAAAATAATTTATTTTAAATCTTTATTCATCTTTTCACAATCTTTAAGCTGATATTGAACAAAAGGAATAGAGAACAAATTATCTACTTTAAGTTCCTTATCTATATATGAAAGAGGATTGTTTTTACTTTCTGACAATTAAAATAAACCTTGTATTAAACCATTGTTATCAATAAAAATAGCTTCTGCTGCTGGTACTCTAGGCAAACCAGGCATTAACATTATATCGCCACAAATTACAACTACAAACTCAGCGCCTGCAGAAATACGAATTTCTTTAACTGGCAATAAATGTTCTTGCGGCAGCCCTCCATTCTCTGGATCTGCTGTAAAACTATATTGGGTTTTAGCTATACAAACAGGAAATTTTTTATATCCAGAATCTTCAAGTTCTTTTAACTGTTTTTTTGCACTTGCACTTATTTCCAATCCCTTTGCGCCATAAATTTCTGATGCAACTTTATAAATTTTTTCCTCAAGACTTAAATTATCATCATAAAGTGTTTTAAAATTTGATTTTTCTTTATCTATAATATTAACAACAGCATTTGCTAAGTTAATTGCTCCGTCGCCTCCTTTTTCCCAATGTTCACTAACAACAGCTTTAATGCCAACTTTTTCACAAATATTTTTAACTACTTCCATTTCTTTTTCTGTATCATTAACAAAAGCATTAATTCCAACAACAATTGGAACATCATATTTTTTTAAATTTTCTATATGCTTTAATAAGTTTGCTGATCCTTTTTCAACTGCTGCAACATTTTCCTTACTAAGATTATCTTTATCAACTCCCCCATGCATTTTTAGCGCTCTTATTGTAGCAACAAGGACAGTGGCATCTGGTTTTAAATTAGCTTTACGACATTTGATATCTAAAAATTTTTCAGCTCCTAAATCTGCGCCAAAACCAGCTTCAGTTACAACATAATCCACTATTTTTAGTGCTGTTTTAGTAGCAATTATTGTATTGCATCCATGAGCTATGTTTCCAAATGGCCCTCCATGAACAAAAACAGGATTGTTTTCTAAACTTTGAATTAAATTTGGTTTAATCGCATCTTTTAAAAGAACTGCCATAGATCCTACAACATTCAATTCTTTTGCTAATATTGGTTTTTTTTCTCTTGTATAGCCAATTACTATATTTCCTAATCTTCTTTGAAGATCTTTTTGATCTTCACATAGAGTAAATATTGCCATAATTTCTGAAGCTGGAGTTATATTAAATCCATCTTCTCTTGGGTATCCATTACCTGCGCCTCCGATTGAACAAACTATTTGTCTTAACGCCCTATCATTCATGTCCATTGTTCTTTTCCAAATGATTCTTCTTGCATCAATTTTTGGATCTTTGTCCCAATTTACATGATTATCTATTGCAGCAGATAAAAGATTATGAGCACTACTAATTGCATGAAAATCACCTGTAAAATGAAGATTCAAATCTTCCATAGGAACAGCTTGGGCCTTTCCTCCTCCTGCTGCGCCACCTTTCATTCCAAAACAAGGTCCTAAACTTGGTTCTCTAATACAAACAGTAGATTTCTTACCAATTTTTTGTAATGCATCTCCTATACCTAAAGTAGTAGTAGTTTTTCCTTCACCAGCAGGAGTTGGTGTGATTGCTGTAACTAATATTAATTTTCCATTATTGTTCTTTTTTAATCCTTCAATATAATCAAAACTTAATTTTGCTTTATAATGACCATAAGGATCAAGGTATTTAGATTCTATCCCTAATTTGCTATCTGCAATTTCTAGAATGCTTTTTAATGAAGCTTCGCGCGCAATTTCAATATCACTTTTATATTTATTTTTTACCATAACAAAATTGAAATAATAAATATTATATTAACTAATATATTATTTTGTTTCAAATACTAGACAACTGCAATTTTTTTTTTTTTAATTTAACTAAAAAAAAATGAATATAAATAATTATAAAATAAAAACCGCCAAATTGTTACTTGATATAAAATCAATAACAATAAGACCTAAAAATCCCTTTAAATTAACTTCTGGTAGATTAAGCCCAATTTATGTGGATTGTAGAAAAATTATAAGCTTTGTAAAAATCAGAGAACAAATAATAAAAATGGGTATATCTTTAATAAAAAAAAATATTTCTTTAAAAAAAATTGATTATATAGCAGGTGGTGAAACTGCAGGAATTCCTTATGCTGCTTGGATTGCAGAAAAATTAAAGAAACCAATGATTTATATAAGAAAAAAACCTAAAGGTTTTGGTAAATTATCTCAAATAGAAGGTTATTTTAAAAAAAAAAGCAGAGTATTGTTAATTGAAGATTTATCAACAGATGGAAAAAGTAAAATAAACTTTTGCAATGCTATAAGAAATGCTGGTGGGAAAGTTTCTGACATATTTGTTATATTCAATTATGGAATTTTTCCAGATAAAACTTTTAAAAAAAATAAACTTAAATTACATTATTTAACAGATTGGAAATCTGTTTTTAATTTAATAAAAAATAAAAAAATTTTTAAGTCTAACGAAATTAAATTAATAGAAGATTTTCTATATAATACCTATAAATAAAAATTAATTTGTTTTGATTCTTCCTTTGTTGGGAGTTGATCGCTGTGCATAAAATTTCTTAGGTATCCTTCCAGCTAAAAAAGCTTTTCTGCCTGCAACAATACCTTTAGCCATCGCACTAGCCATAAGTACTGGATTATGAGATTCTGCTACAGCTGTATTAAGCAATACGCCGTCACATCCTATTTCCATAGCAATTGCAACATCAGAAGCTGTTCCTACTCCTGCATCAACAATTACTGGTATTTTCGAATTTTCAACAATTAATCTTAGATTGTATTTGTTTTGGATACCCATTCCAGTTCCTATCGGTGCAGCCAAAGGCATTACCGCAGCACAACCTATATCCTGTAATTTTTTACAAACTATTGGGTCATCACTACAGTAAGGCAAAACAATAAAATTATCTTTTACAAGCTCTTTAGCAGCAGGAATTAAATTTTCAGTATCAGGTAATAGATTCTCATCATTTGCTATAACTTCTAGTTTTACAAAATTTGTTTGTAAAGCTTCTCTTGCAAGTTTTGCGGTTAGAACTGCTTCTTTAACAGTGTAACATCCAGCTGTATTTGGAATAATAAAAAAATCTTTTTTCAAAATATCTAGAATATTTTCGTCGTATTTCTTTAAACTTATTCTACGTATCGCAACAGTGACAATTTCAGTATTGCTAGCTTTAAGAGATTCAAGTAAAACTTGTTGGTTGGGATATTTAGAAGTTCCCATAAATAATCTTGACTTAAATTTCTTTTTTCCAATTGATAAAAAGTCTTTCACTTCAACCTCCTTTCAAAGGATGTACTATTTCTATTATGTCTCCTGATTTTATCTTATAATTCTCCCAATAAAGTTTCTGTATAACTTTTTCATTTACCGCAATAGCAATCTTTTTATTATTAAAATTTATATCAATTTCATTTAGCATTTTTAATAAAGTATCAGATTTTATAGAAAAATCTTTACCATTTATTTTTAGTTTTTTCTTCATCTAATTTAAAAAAAATCTATCAGGTTGAAAATTTTGGAATTCTTTTAACAATTTTCCATGCAAGAAATAATCTTTTACTGCTTGTGAAGTTAAAGGTGCTAAAAGAATTCCATTTCTATGATGCCCAGTTGCAAAAATTAAACCTTTCAATTTTTTTGATGGACCGACTATAGGAGCATCATCTCTTGATGTTGGTCTTAAACCACACCAAGACTCAACTATTGGCAAATCTTCTATTCCTGGGACCATTTCTCTAGCTGATTTTAATAATTGAAAAATTCCACCAGCAGTTAATGTTTTATCATATCCTTGTTCTTCAACTGTTGAACCTATAATTAAATCAGAATTTTTTCTAGGCACTAAATAAATATTATTTCTTAACAAGACATGTTTAATTAAAGGTTCATTTTTATTCATTTTAAGACATATCATTTGTCCTTTTAATGGACGAATTGGTATTCTCTTTTCTGAAGTATTTTTAATTTTATTTGTCCATGCTCCTGAACAAATAATCACTTTATTAGATTTTATAATTGATTTATTAGTTTTAACAGCAACAACTTGATTTTTTTTGCTTATTATTTCTTTTACTTCAGTATTTTCTTCAACAAAACATTTGCTTTTATTTTTTTTTATTATTTTTATTAAAGCATCTAAAACAAAACGATTATTTACTTGATGATCTTTTTTAGAAAAAATTCCTGATATTACATTAGATGAAATATAAGGTTCTTTAATTCTTATTTCATCACCAGTTAACCATTCTAGATTAATTTTATTTTTTTTAAAAAAGTTTAAGTTTGATTTAAGTTTATTATCTTCATCAAAATCACAAGCTAACATAATAGTTCCATCTTTTTTATATTCTATATTTGTTCCTGAAACCCTCTCTAATTCTTGAGCAAATTTAGGCCACGCTAATTGTCCTTTAACCAAAAGAGGAAAAAGTTTTTCTTCACCTGGTTCTGATTCCATTCTACCTGCCAACATTCCTGCTGCTGCCCAACTTGCTTCTTTGCCTAGCTTGCCTTTATCTAAAATTAATACTTTTTCACCAATTTGAATCAATTTCCAAGCAATTGATAATCCTATTATTCCACCACCTATAATTAAAACCATTGTTGTAAATCAAAGTTCTGTTAAATTAATAATATACAATTATATTATTACAGATGGATTATAAAAAATTTTTTTTTAATAGCCTTACCGATCTTAAAAAAAAAGGTGAATACAGAATTTTTAAGGATATAAGCAGAGTCTCCGGTTCATTTCCAGTAGCAAAAAATAATGATTTAAAAAAAGATAACAATATTATTGTTTGGTGTAGTAATGACTATTTAGGAATGGGCCAACATCCATTTGTTCTTGAAGCGATTGAAAGAGCTATGCATGAAGTTGGAGCTGGTTCAGGAGGAACAAGAAATATTTCTGGTACAAACAGTTATCATGTTTTATTAGAACAAGAAATAAGTAATATTCATAAAAAAGATTCTGCTTTATTATTTACATCTGGTTATGTAGCAAACCAATCTGCAATAAGTGTTCTTGGGTCAAAACTTAAAGATTGTATAATTTTTTCAGACGAAAAAAATCATGCATCTATTATAAATGGCATTAAAAATAGCAAAGCATAAAAAAAAATATTTAAGCATAATGATGTAACTCACTTAGAAAGTCTTTTAAAAGAAGTTAATATTTCTAGACCTAAAATAATTATATTTGAATCTGTTTATTCTATGGATGGTGATTTTACTCCTATTAAGAAAATTGTTGATCTTGCAAAAAAATATAATGCTTTAACCTATCTTGATGAAGTTCATGCAGTTGGATTATATGGTGAAAACGGCGGTGGGGTTGCTGAAGAACAAAACATTATGAATGAAATTGATATAATTAATGGAACCCTAGCTAAAGCATTTGGATTAATGGGTGGGTATATATCTGCATCAAAAACAATTATTGACTTTATTAGATGTTTTTCACCAGGTTTTATTTTTACTACTTCATTACCACCGGCAATTGCTTCTGGAGCCATAGCGAGTATTAGATATATTAAACATAACAATGAACTAAGAAAAAAATTAAAGGAAAAATGCTTAATTATTAAAGAAAAATTATTGCAGTCTAATATTCCTTTTATGAAGACTAAAAGTCATATAATACCTATTATTATAGGTGACACTATATTATGTAAAAAAGCATCTGATGAATTATATGAGAAACATAAGGTTTATCTTCAGCCTATAAATTATCCAACAGTTCCAAGAGGTGAGGAAAGATTAAGAATAACTCCTACTCCGCTTCATACAGACGCAATGATAGATGATTTAATTTATGCTTTAAAGTTAACTTGGAAAAAATTAAAACTTAAACATGCAGCTTAAAAAAAGATGATTATATTCAATAAAAGTTCTATTAACATTTAAAAAAATTTAAAATGAGTAAATCAACATTAATGAAGAATAAAAAAGGTTTAGTAATGGGAGTGGCTAATGAAAGATCCATTGGATGGGCCATAGCAAAAAAACTTAAAGAAGCAGGTGCAGAAATAGCTTTAACCTATCAAGGCGAAGCGTTAAAAAAAAGAATTTACCCCTTAGCAAAAGAAATTAATTCAAAAATAGTTTTAGAATGTGATGTTGAAAATGAGAAAGAAATAGCAGAAACTTTTAAAAAAATAAATGATAAATGGGATAATCTAGATTTTGTTTTACATGCAATTGCATTCTCTGATAAAGATGAATTAAAAGGTAAATATTTGGATACAAGTAAAGAAAATTTTAAAAAAACAATGGATATCTCTTGTTTTTCTTTTACAGCAACTGCTAGGGAAGCTTCTAAAATTATGAAAAATGGGGGTTCTTTGTTAACCCTTTCATATTTTGGTTCAGAAAGAGTAATGCCACATTATAATGTAATGGGCATTGCTAAAGCTGCTTTGGAAACAAGTATTAAATATTTAGCAAAAGATTTAGGTCCAAAGAAAATAAATGTGAATGGTTTATCGCCTGGTCCAATAAAAACATTAGCGTCATCTGCTATTGGAGATTTTAATTATATTTTAAAATGGAATGAACAAAATTCTCCTTTAAAAAGAAATATAACAGCTGATGAAATTGCAGGTTCAGCTCTTTATTTATTAAGTGATCTTTCAACTGGAGTTACTGGTGAAATTCATCATGTAGATTCTGGATATAACATAATAGGAATGAAGGATGTAAACTCTCCAGATATTCCTAATAATTATTAGAAAAATGCCTGGAAATAGTTTTGGTCAAATCTTTAAATTTAGCACTTGGGGTGAAAGTCATGGGCCAGCCATTGGTTGCACAGTTGATGGCGTGCCATCAAAAATTAAAATAAAAGAAGAAGACGTTCAAATCTATTTAAATGAACGAATGCCAGGATCAAATAAATTTGTTACCCAAAGAAAAGAAAAAGATAAAGTAAAAATATTATCTGGATTATTTGAAAATCAAACAACTGGGGCACCAATATCTTTTATTATCTACAATCAAGATCAAAGATCTAAAGATTATAAAAAATTAAAAAATATTTTTAGACCAGGACATGCTGATTATACTTATGAAAAAAAATATAAAATTCGAGATCACAGAGGTGGCGGAAGATCCTCTGCTAGAGAAACAGCTATGAGAGTTGCTGCTGGAGCCATTGCAAGAAAAATTCTTTCAGCTGAACTTGGCAAAAAGTTTTACATTAGAGGTGCTTTGATACAATTAGGATCTCTTCACATAAACAGAAATAATTGGGATTGGAATTTTGTTAAAAAAAATCCTTTTTGGTGCCCTGATAAGAACATAGTTGATGTTTGGGAAAAATATTTACTTGAAGTAAGAAAAAATGGTTCATCTGTTGGTGCTATTATTGAATTAGAAGCAGGAGGTGTGCCTATTGGCTTAGGTGAACCAGTATATGACAAACTAGATGCTGATATTGCTAAAGGATTAATGAGTATTAATGCTGTAAAAGGTGTAGAAATTGGAAGTGGCTTTGCTTCTACTTTTATACCTGGCGAACAAAGTTCAGACGAAATGTTAATGAAAAAAGGTAAAATTAAATTTCTTTCTAATAATTCAGGAGGAGTGTTAGGAGGAATATCTTCAGGACAAAACATAGTAACAAGATTTGTTGTTAAACCAACAAGCTCTATTCTAAAAAAAAGAAAAACAATAACTAAAAGTAAAACAAATACAAAAGTATCTGTTGGAGGAAGACACGACCCTTGCGTGGGAATAAGAGCTGTCCCCATTGGAGAAGCAATGATGGCTTGTGTAATCTTAGATCATTTTCTTCTTAATAAAGCACAATGCGGAAAATAACTAATACTGTTGTTTGTTCTGTTTTAAAATAATATTTGATTTTAAAGTTTCTATAGCTTTCTGTTCTATGGAATGAGCATCCAGACCAGCTTTTTTATACATATTATCTGGTGTATCTTGGTCTAAAAACAGATCTGGAAATATCATTGATCTAATTTTTAAACCTTTATCTAAAATGCCTCTATCAGAAACTAATTGGAAAACATGAGAACCAAAACCACCGATGGATCCTTCCTCGATAGTCAGAATCACTTCGTGGTTTAAACATAGATCAATAATTAATATTTCATCTA
>CAYNCC010000006.1:35859-36224 GCA_964396035.1 uncultured Alphaproteobacteria bacterium | reverse complement strand
GCTACATGAATATGTCCTTTATTTTTGTCACTTCTATTATCATAATCAAAGTGGCCTCTCCATGACATTTCACGATCTCCTTTGTGAACTCTTGCTCCATAAATTTTATGATGTGCTAATAAAGGATTTAAAAAAAAATATAATAAAAAAAATATTAAAACTTTCTTCATTCTTCTTTTTTAGAAGAAATAAAATTAATTAGCAAGTTAAAGAATAAAATTAGTAATCTGCAGATAATCCAAAATATACGTGTAGAGGAGCCCCAGGTCTTGGTCCTAATGGTAGATAAGTAGTTATATATTTAGCATTTAATAAGTTATGAACCCCAAAATTTAATTTTTTATTACCAAATTTATAACCACCTT
>CAYNCC010000006.1:0-35849 GCA_964396035.1 uncultured Alphaproteobacteria bacterium | reverse complement strand
AAAACGAGCTGGAATTTTTCCAATTCTTGTATCATCTGCTTTTGCACTTATATTTTCACCAGATGACCATTGTGAACTTCTCCAATTTCCAATCACACCCATGCTAAAAGGTCCTTTAATATAATCTGTGCCAAGAGTTACTTGGTGTTGAGAAATAAATGGTAAATCATTGCCTTTTTTTGCATTTCCATAAATAGTATCTCCATCACTTTTTTTTGCATCATTTTGGAACTCAGCTTCTGTATATGTATATGCTAAAGTCCATGGATTATTAAATGACCAACTTCGATTAAAACCTAAATCATAACTAGCAGATAATTCTAATCCATATGTTTCAATTTCACCTGCATTTTGAGTAACCGAACTACCAGCTCCAGTATTACTTGAAACAATTAAATCTTCAAAATCTGTATGAAAAAATGTAGCTTTTGTATTAAAACCTTTATCAGAATCTTTATATCTAATACCTATTTCTTTTGCAAAACTTGTTTCTGGATCCATATTTTCTGTGTCACCATCTGCTGTTGCAAATATATCTGCCCCTTTTGGAAACGATACTCCTTGATGAACGCCACCAAAAACACTTAATTTATCATTTTTAACATAATTAAAACCAACTCCCCCTGAATATCCTTCAACATCTTGAGTAAGTAATCCGCTAGTTCCACTTCTTATTCTTTTAGCATCAACTTTTTCATATCTAAAACCAGGAGTAAGTGTTAAATTATTATATTGTATTGCATCTTGTATATAAAAAGATCTACCCCAAGTTTTATATTCTTTAGAGGATGCAGCTTGTTCAAGCGTAGCTGAAGTCCAATACATTCTACCATTAATTAAATTATAATAATCATACCAGGACATATCATAATATGAATCATAGTGCCAACGAGTGCCGTAGGTTAATGTATGATCTAAACTTATTCCGTTAATTGAAGAATTGAAGCCACTGTTTGCTCTTATTTCTATTCCTCTTACACGATAATCTCTATTATTGTTTTTATTTTCAACTGTAATACCATCAGATCCCCCAGTATCTATATCATTAAGTTCTGAAATTGTATCTGCTTTGTAAAATTTAGTTCCGCCATCGGTATCATTAATGCTAGTAGAATATTCAGCTGCTTTATGCCAATTTCTATGGAATTTTGATGCATAAGCGGTTGTTGTAACTTTTGTATCATAAAAATTTGGAACTTCTACATTGTATTTAAAATGTCCAGCTATTCTTTCTGTCCAAATTCTATCCATCTGTGTATATCCGTAAGATTTCCAAGGATCTTTGTTATTTATATCGTCTTTAGACCCGCCTGCATATCCCAAATCTCCAATCATTCTGATATGCTGTGCTTTAAATTCAAAACTTTGATTTAAAACAGTATTTGGTTTATAACTTAATTTAAGCATTGGTTCATATTTGTGAAAACCTGATTGTCCTTTATTTATATTCTTCCAATTTCTAAATCCACCATCTCCTCTTCCATATAGTTCTAATAGAACTCCTATATCGCCTATGTTTGTATTAAAAGTATCTCCGTAATAAGCATGGGTTCTTACATCTCCATACTGCATGTTTTCTATACTATTTGTGCCTTCTCCCATTACTCCTAAATAACTTCCATAAGTAGTTTTTACATGAATCTTTCTTTTTGATGGTATTGGAGTTGTTAAATAATTTAGCACTCCTCCAGTAGTTCTTGGACCGTAAAGTATTTGACTAGATCCCATTAAAACTTCTATGCCATCTTTATTACCAGTTGTTGGATTAAAATATGCTGAAAAATCTGTATAAGGTGCTGGTTGAGATAAAACTCCATCTTCCATAATTGTTAATTTTTGACTTCTTCCAGGGTCTACTCCTCTTAAACTAATATTTGGAAATATTCCATAACCATTTTCTTCTCTACTATAAACGCCCGGTATTGTTTTTAAAACTTGATCAATATTATCATAATTGTTTGATTGTATAATGTTAGAGCCTATATAAGTTCCAGAACCACTGAGTGAGTCAGCTTCTTCTGCCCCACCGGTAACAGTAACTGCAGGAGCATAAACTGTTTCACTAATTGCAAAATTAGCTATTAAAAGAGAACTTAAAGAAATACTTAAAATTTTTTTAAATTTATGCATATAAAAAACTCAAATAAATAAGCTTAAAAAAGCTTGGGCATGTGGATTAAGGCGACATACTCCAGCGCCTAATTGTTGGGTTGAAAATGATAATCATTCTCAATAAAATAAATGATAATGATTCTCAAAGCCTAGTCAATGCTTTTTTTTAATTTTTTTTTTGCTAAAATACTTTTTATGAAACGTAACATGTGTAAATTTTTAATATTTTTTTTTATTATTGGAATTAATATTCCGTTTAGTTCCACTATTTTCAATGATTTAAAAAGTAATTCTATTACATATAGTTACTTATGTAAGCTAGAAAATAATTCAGAATCAGAAAAAAAAATTGCAAAAAAAAAGTGTCTTTATTGTATTTTAGAAAATGGGTCAGCTACTGATAAAAATCTTTCTTCTTGTGAAAATATAATTGACACCTTTGCCAGTTATATAACTTTTTCTTTTTATATAAATTTTCATAATTCTTTAAAATTTAACTTTCAAAAAAACAGGTCTCCTCCTTTTATTTCTTAACTAATTTTTTTTTATTTCTTTTTTAATATTCAGATAGGGAGGTCTGAAATGTACAAATATTTATTTAGTATTTTTTTATTTACACCATTAATTGGATTATGCGATTCAATTGGAATTAGTGGAAAACCTGATAATCATGCACCTATAGGCGTAATGGGAGAACACAACCATAAAAAAGGTGAATTAATGTTTTCTTATCGTTATATGAGAATGGAAATGGAGAATTTACAAGATGCCGGTCATGATATATCAAGAACTGACGCTGTATCCTCTTCAGGATCTTATAAATTTATGAATGCACCAATTAAAATGCATTCCAATATGCACATGTTTGGAAGTATGTATGGAATAAGCAATAAACTAACAGGAATGATTATGGTGCCTTTTTTAAATAAAAAAATGCAAATACGTAGAAGAGCTGGTGATATGCAACGTTTTACAGTTTCATCTAGGGGTTTTGGAGATCTTAAATTGACAGGATTATATTCTCTAAAAGAAAACCAATACTCTAAATGGCTTTTGAATTTCGGAGTAAGTATCCCAACTGGCGAGACTAATGTTAAAGATGTTATGGTAATGATGAACAATTCTCATTCTCATTCTACTCTTGGATATAATATGCAATTAGGATCTGGAACATATGATCCAATTATAAAACTTAATTATTCAAGACAATGGGATAATTTTTCACTTGGATGGCAAACATCTGGTGTCTGGCATTTTTATAAAAATAAGAATAACTATCATTTAGGTGACGAATACGAAGGTATGTTTTATAGTTCTTTTGTTCTTAGTGATTGGATATCACTATCGGGTCGGTTAGATGGCAAATGGAAACGTAAAATTTCTGGTGCTCATAGACATCATTCTAATATGTTAATGAGTCCTGCATTTTCTAAAGATAAAGGAAATAGAAAAATTAATATATCTGGAGGTATTAATTTTATTATTCCAAAAGGCAAACTAAAAGGACACCGACTGGCATTAGAATATACTAGCCCAATTTACCAATATTTTGATGGTCTACAAATGAAATCTGATAATGTTTTAATTTTTGGTTGGCAGTATGCATTAAAATATAAAGATCTATTTTAACTATTTTTGGGGCCTTACTCCAAATATTGCTGTTCCTACTCTAATATGTGTTGCACCAAAATGAACTGCTTCTTTAAAATCAGAACTCATTCCTATACTTAAATATGGGAGTCTATACTCTTCTGATTTCTTGCGTAAATAAGCAAAATGAATGGTTGCTTCTTCATTTATAGGAGGTATGCACATTAAACCCTGTATATTAAGTTTTAAATCATTTTTGCAATAACTAAAAAAACTATCACATTCATTAGGCATTATTCCAGATTTTTGCTTTTCTTCTCCTGTATTAACTTGGATCATATAAGTTAATATTTTTTTCTGTTTTTCTTGTTCCATTTTTAAAGTTTTTGCTATTTTTTCCCTATCTAGTGTTTGTATAACATCAAAAATTTCTACTGCTTCTTTTGCTTTATTGCTTTGTAAAGGCCCTACTAGATGCAATTCAATATTTTTGTATTTTTCTTTTAGATCAGGCCATTTTTTTAAAGATTCTTGTACTTGATTTTCTCCGTAAATACAATGACCTGTATCCAAAGCTGCTATTACTCTTTCTAATGGTTGTCTTTTTGATACTGCAATAATTTTTATTTCGTGTTTTTTTTTTAATTTGGCATTAATAGAATTTTTATAAGCTTCTTCGACTTCTTGCTTAATTAAATTAATATTTCCTAAAACTTTTTGATTTTCCATTTTTTTTATTACAATCATTATAAATGGAATTAAATTATCCCCATAATGATATTAACAAACTTCTTAAGTTTAGTAACAAACTACAACTACAAAATAATAAAAAAAAACTACCTAAAATAATAATAATTTTTGACGACAAAAAATTTACTATAAAAAAATTTAAATTATTAAAAATACCAAGAGATTCGGCAATTTTATTTAGATCATATAACATAATAAATAGAAAAAAAATTGCCAAAGAACTTTTAAAATTTTGTAGAATGAATGGATTAAAATTATTAATCTCGTCAGATATAAAAATGGCAAGAGAAATTAATGCTGATGGCATTCATTTACCTGAATATATGGTTTATAATCAAAGTAAAATTAATTGGAAAAATTTTAAAATATTGAAAAAAAAATTTAAATGGATTGTGACTGTAGCTGCACATATTAAAAAAACTCTATATAAAGCTAACCAAAATTATATTGATGCGGCCATTTTATCTCCAATTTTTCCTACAAAAAGTCATGCCAATACAAATAACTTAGGAATAACAAAATTAATTAAATGGACAAATGAAACAACTGTTCCTGTATATGCATTAGGAGGAATTAAACTAAAAAATATACAATATCTAAAAAATTCAGGAATTGTTGGATTTGCATTTCAAAGAGGCTATTAATGAAAAAATATTTACTAATTATTTTAACTTCAATAATTCTTGCTAATTGTTCATCAATAAAAAAAATAGGCATCCCCTCTTTTGGTTTTGGAAACAAAAAAAATAATTTTGAAAAATATGGTATAAGTGAATTTTTATGGAACAGTTCATATGATATTTTATCAAAATATCCAAATACAACTTCAGATTTAAAGGAAGGATTTATATCTACTGATTGGATTATTTTAAAAAAAAGTTCAAATACAAGATTTAGAATTACAGTATATATTTTAGGACCTAATGTTTTAGAAGAAAATATTGAAATAATTACAGACAAAGAAGTTAGGGTTAATGGTAACTGGACAAAGACTATGGTAAGTAGTTCGTTTAACGAAAATTTAAAACAATTAATAATGTCAAGAGCAGAAAATTAAATCCTCAAAAATATGGCAATAGATATTAAAGTCAAAAAAAAAATAAATCGATTTTCATAATAATGGGAAATTACAATTTTAAAGAAATAGAAAAAAAATGGCAGGGAAATTGGGAAAAAAAGAAAATTTTTGTTGCTAACTTAAAAAAAAATAAAAAAAAATATTATATATTAGAAATGTTTCCTTACCCCTCCGGTAAACTTCATATGGGACACGTAAGAAATTACACTCTAGGAGATGTTCTTGCTAGATTTAAAAAAAAACAGGGCTTTAATGTTTTGCATCCTATGGGGTGGGACTCTTTTGGTTTGCCTGCAGAAAACGCAGCAAAAGAAAATAATGTTCTACCACAAGCATGGACAACCAAAAATATAAATACTATGAAAAAACAATTAAAAGGAATGGGTCTTAGCTATGATTGGAACCGAGAAATTTCAACATGTAATGAAGATTATTACCATCAAGAACAAAAAATCTTTTTAGAATTTTTAAAAAAAGATTTAGTTTATAAAAAATCAGCATTTGTTAACTGGGACCCTAAAGAAAAATGTGTTTTAGCTAACGAACAAGTAATAGATGGTAAGGGTTGGAGATCAGGAGCAAAAATTGAAAGAAAATTAATGTCACAATGGTTTTTAAGAATAACAAAATATGCAAATGAGTTAGAAAATTCATTAAAAAATTTAAAATTGTGGCCTGACCAGGTAAAGATAATGCAAAAAAATTGGATTGGAAAATCAAACGGACTTAAAATAAATTTTGATACTGAGGACAAAAAAATAATTGAAGTTTTTACAACAAGACCTGACACATTATATGGTGCGTCTTTTATAGGAGTAGCACCTTCACATCCATTTTCTAAAAATTTAGCAAAAAAAGAAATAAAACTAAAAAAATTTATAGAATTGTGTGACAAAAATTCTGCTTTACAAGAAGAAGAATTTGAAAAAATAGAAAAAGTTGGTTTTAAAACA
Organism: uncultured Alphaproteobacteria bacterium; assembly: GCA_964396035.1. Lineage (GTDB taxonomy): Bacteria > Pseudomonadota > Alphaproteobacteria > CAYNCC01. The sequence goes on along the minus strand of CAYNCC010000006.1, from coordinate 29,366 downwards.
AATTTATATGCAATTAATCCTGTTACAAAAGAAAAATTACCAATATTTATAGCAAATTTTATCATTATGGATTATGGAACAGGAGCAATTTTCGGTTGCCCAGCACATGATCAAAGAGATTATGATTTTGCAAAAAAATATAAATTAAGGGTTAAAAAAGTAATTAAATCTCCTTTAGAAAAAGAAAATCAAAACAAAGCATTCACAGAAGATGGGATTTTAATAAATTCAGAATTTCTTAATGGATTAAATGTAAATGACGCTAAAAAAAAGATAACAACTTATTTAATAAATAGAAAACTAGCAAAAAAAGAAACAATTTATAGGCTCAAGGACTGGAGCATTTCTAGACAAAGATACTGGGGATGTCCAATCCCTGTAATGTATACAAATGATGGAAAAATGATATCAGTTCCAGAAAAAAATTTACCCGTAATTCTTCCTGAAGAAGTTGATTTCTCTAAAGGTGGCAACCCACTGAATGATCATCCAAACTGGAAATATACAAAATGTCCGAAAACAAATAAAAAAGCAATTAGAGAAACTGAAACATTTGATACTTTTTTTGAATCTTCATGGTATTTTATTAGATTTTGTTCACCAAATTCACAAAAAATTGCTGAGGAAAATGAAACTAACTATTGGTTACCTGTAGATCAATATATTGGTGGCATTGAACATGCAATTTTACATCTTTTATATGCAAGATTTTTTACAAGAGCACTTTATGATTGTAATTTAATAAAAATTAAGGAACCTTTCAATGGATTACTAACCCAAGGTATGGTTTGTCACAAAACCTTTAAAGATAAAAATGGTATTTGGAAAAGTCCTGAAGAAGCAAAAAATATAAAAGATGTTGAAACTGGAAAAAGTGAAAAAATGAGTAAATCCAAAAAAAATGTAATAGATCCAGATTTTATACTTGAAAGATATGGTGCAGATACTGCAAGATTTTTTATGTTATCAGACAGCCCTCCTGAAAGGGACCTTGAATGGACAGACACTGGGATTAACGGTGCCTTTAAATACTTAAATAGAATTTGGGATTTAGTAATTAAAAATATTACAATATTAAAAAAAAAGGGAAATTACATAGAAAAGAATGAAGATAAAGAAATGCTTACAATATTAAATGAAACTATACATATGGTCACACAAGATTACGAAAAATACCGTTTTAATAGTGCAATTGCAAAAATAAGGGAATTTACAAATATAATTTTAGAAAAAGAAAATGAATTAAAAAGTAATAATTTATTTTTTAAAGAAATAATAGAAGCTGTAATTAAACTTCTATCTCCAATAACGCCCCATATTGCAGAAGAAATGTGGTTCTTAATAGGAAATAAAAATTATATAATTGAATCTACATGGCCAAAAGAAAATACTAAATTTTTAGAAAGAACTGAGGTAACTATAGCAGTTCAAATAAATGGAAAATTAAGAGGAACAATTAATTTACCAATGGACACTTCATCTAGTAAAATAGAAAAGGCTGCATTATCTTTGCCTTCAGTTATAAAAATTGTTGGTACGAAAAAAACAAAAAAAATAATAGTAGTTAAAAATAAAGTCATAAATATAGTGCTTTAAAAATGAACAAATTTAAATTTTTTGTAAAATTACTTTTAATACTTTTATTATCCAATTGTGGATACTCTCCAATTTATTCAAATTCTAATCTAAAAAACAAAGAACTACAGACTATTAGTGTTAAAAATATCAAAGATAGATCTGGTCAAATACTAAAAGCAAATTTAATAGATCAACTTAATCCTACTGGAAAAAAATCCTTAATTAAATATTCTCTTGAAGTTTTTCTTTTTGAAGGAAAAGAAACCATAGGATATAGAAGAGATATGTCAGCAACTAGATCAAATTTAATATTAAATGTTGAATATGATCTGAAAGAAATAAAAGGGGGCACGTCTATTCTAAAAAATTCCACATTAGTTACATCTAGCTACGATATAGTAGAATCATTATATGCCACTATCATGGCTGAAAAGGATGCAAGAAACAAAGGTTTAAAAATTGTAAGTGATAACATTGTAAATGATTTAGCAATTTTTTTTAACAAAGAATAATTTATGAAAATAAAGGCATATGAAATACTTGGGTGTTTAGAAAAAGAAAAATTTTCTGGCTACCTAATTTATGGTCAAAATAAAGGATTAATTAATGAAAAAATCAATCAAATAATCTCAAAATATAAAATAATAAATAAAAATACTGAAATTATAAAATATGATTGCCAAGAACTATTAGATAATCCGGACAAGCTTTATAATGAATTTAATACTTATTCTTTAACTAAAAATAAAAAACTAATTCATATTCTAAATACAAAAGATTCTTTAATAAATATTATCTCAGAATCAATTATCTCAGACAATGTAAACCCCTTTTGCTTAATTTTATTTGAATCAGATGAGTTAAAACCAACTTCAAAAATAAGAAAATTTTTTGAAAAAGAAAAACATTTAGGAATATTACCTTGTTATTATGAAACAGCAAATGATGTAAAAGAATTTATTTCAAAAAAATTCAAAAATGAAAAAATAGATATTTCTGAAGATTTAAAAATATTATTAGTTAAGCATTTAGGTGTAGAAAGGAATATCATAAAAAATGAATTAGAAAAAATTATTTTATTTTTAAAAGATAAAAGAAATTTTTCTGAAAAAAACATCATTGAATGCTTAAGTGATAATCATAACTTTAATTTAGAAGATTTAAATTATAGTGTTTGTGATTCAAATTTGATTAAATTAGATAAAATTATAAATCAATTATATTTAGAAGGAATAAATCCTATTGCATTATTAAGATCAGTATCTAAACATTTTCAAAAAATTTTATTCATTAATGAAAAAATTGAAAATGGATTAAATATTACTGAATCTTTAAAGTTATTAAAGCCACCAATTTTTTTCCTTTATTTAAATCAATTTAAAAAACATGTCAATTGTTGGAAGTCTAGAATTTGTTACAAAGCTATTGAAAGAATCTTTGATGCAGAACGTCTTTGTAAACTTAACTCAAAAATTGCTAAAATAATTTGCTGGAGAACATTAAGGAATATCTCATCTATTAAATATAAAAAAATTTAATCTTTTAACTTTTGAATTATTTTTTCTCTTTGACTAATAGTTCTATATTCTATTTTTATATTTCCTTTATTGTTTTTATCATTAATTGTCAATTTAACACCTAATTTTAAACTTAATTCTTTTTCTAGCAAAGAAGTGTCTGCGTCTTTAGTTTTAATTTTCTTTTCTATTTCAGTTAATTTAAAATTTATATCTTTTTTATTAAAATCTCTTCCCAATAATCCTTCAACATATCTAACAGATAAGCCTTCCTTAATAATTCTTTCAGCTAATTGTGTTGAATTATCATAACCAACCAAGCATTTAGCATGGCCTAATGATAGTTTTCTATCTAAAATATATTGTTTTACTTTTTTAGGTAAAGAAATCAATCTAAGTAAATGACCTACATGACTCCTACTTTTAGAAATTACTTCTGCTAATTGCTCTTGTGTATAATTAAATTCATTCATCAACCTATAATAGCCTTCTGCTTCCTCAATAGAAGTAAGGTCTTCTCTTTGTAAATTTTCTATTAATCCTGATTCAAAAGCTTTTCTATCATCGAGGTTGGAAATAATTACAGGAATTTCATTTATATTAGCTATTTTGCAAGCTTTTAATCTTCTTTCTCCAGCGACTAATTCATAATTAGTATTATTTTTTTTTTTTCTAATTATTATTGGCTGAATTAAACCATTTTTTTTTATTGAATTAGCTAGTTGATTTAATGTTTCATTATCAAATTTTTTTCGAGCTTGGAATCGACTAAGGCTTATTTTATCAATTGATAGCAAATTTTCTTTATTTTCTAACTTTTTATAATCAAAATCCTTTTCATCTGATTTTATTAAAGCAGAAAGTCCTTTTCCTAATCTTTTTCTTTTATTTTGCATAAATACTATTCATTAACAGCTTTTTTTTTCTCTTGTCTTAAAAATTCTTTTGCTAAATGTAAGTAGGCTTTTGATCCCTTACAATTTATATCATATATTAAAACAGGCTTACCAAAACTTGGTGCTTCTGATATTCTAACATTTCTCGGTATAACAGTTTTATATACTTTTTTTCCAAAAAAACCTTTAATATCAGAAGTAACTTGTTCTGTTAATGAATTTCTTTTGTCAACCATAGTTAAGACCAGCCCTTGAATAGATAAATCAGGGTTATATGTTTTTTTAACTCTATTAATCGTATGAACTAAATGACTTAATCCTTCCAGCGAATAAAATTCGCATTGCATTGGAACAATAACTGAATTTGAAGCAGTAAAAGCATTTATAGTCAAAATACCAAGCGCAGGTGGGCAATCGATTAATATATAATCGAATTTTTTCTTTATATTCTCTAAGGCATTCTTTAATCTTATTTCTCTTTGTTCTTCTCTTGCAAGCTCAACTTCAGCTCCTGAAAGTTCTAAAGTTGAAGGAATTAACTTTAACTCAGGTATAGAAGTTTTATAAATTGCTTTATTTATTTTCTCAGAATCATGAAGAACATCATAAATATCTACTCTATTATTATTTTGTTCAAATCCAACCCCCGTAGAGGCGTTCCCTTGCGGATCTAAATCTATTAAAAGAACTTTTTTATTAATTGATACTAATGCAGTCGCTAAATTCACAGCAGTTGTTGTTTTTCCAACACCACCTTTTTGGTTCGCAATAGCAATTATTTTAGGATTTTTCATTTTACTAATTAATAATAATTATAAAGAGTTTAAAACAATAAAAAAATTATTTTTTCATGATGTTGTTAATAACTAATACTCTGCTATTAGTATTTGTTATGCTTTTAACGTAATTAATATCAAAAAAATACTTTTTTTTTGTTTTTTGAATTTCTTTATTAAAAGTTCTACCTTTTAAAAAAATACATTTAGTGTTATTTTTCAAAAAATTTTTTGAAATCCTCATTAAATTATCTAAGGAGCTTACTGCTCTTGCAGAAATATAATCAAAACTTTTTTTTGTTTTTAAATTTTCTACTCTTGAATGATGAATAGAAACATTTTTCAAATTTATTTTATTTTTCACTTCATTTAAAAATGAAATTTTTTTTTTATTGGATTCTACAAGAACAAAATAATTATTTGAGCAAATTGCACAAACAATACCAGGAAACCCTGCTCCACTTCCAATATCAAGGATTGTTTTATTGTTTCCTATTATTTTTAAAATTTGATACGAATCTAAAACGTGCCTATCCCAAATAAATTCTGCTGATTTAATACTAATTAAATTAAATTTTTTTTGCCATAAATTTAGTAAATTCAAATACTTATTTAATTTCTTTAGTTTATGATCGTTTATTCCAGTTTTCTTTTGAAATTCTTTTTCTGTTAAGCAATCCACTTTTTTTTATTTTTAAATGAATTCTTTTTTTTTTTGTTTAAGAATCTTAATAAATTTATTATTGCAGCTGGTGTAATACCTGAAATTTTTGTTACTTCATTTAAATTTTTTGGTTTTACATAATTTAATTTTTCTAAAACCTCATTAGATAAATTTGGAATCTTATTAAAATTTATATCATCAGGTATCATCATAGTTTCTTCTTTTTTAAGATCTTTAATATCTTGAACTTGCCTCTCAATATAGCCTTTATATATAGAATTTGTCTCTAGTTCCTCAAAAATATCATTAGGTATATTTTTAATATTTGGCCATATTCTTTCTAAATTCTTCCTATTAACATTTTTAAATACTAAAAGTTCAAAAATATTTCTTTTTTTGCCATCAAGATTAATTTTAATACCATATTCTTTTAATTTATTAGGCGTTATAGTTATTTTCTTATATTTTCTTTTTATTTTTTCTAGTAAAGACTTTTTTTCTTTAAATTTTTTTCCTCTCTTATTTGAAATACATCCCATTTCTAAACCCTTGGAAGTTAATCTTAAATCTGCATTTTCAGATCTTAATATAAGTCTATATTCTGCTCTACTCGTAAACATTCTATACGGCTCAGTAACCCCTCTATTAACTAAATCATCAATCAAAACTCCAATATACGCTTCTGATCTAGATAGAATAAATTTATTTTTCTTTTTTATTTTGCTTGCTGCATTTATTCCAGCAATAATTCCCTGAGCGGCAGCTTCCTCGTAACCTGTAGTGCCATTTATCTGCCCTGCTAAGAATAAATTACTAATTTTGTTAGTTTCCAACGTATTTGATAATTGCAAAGGATCTATATAATCATACTCAATAGCATAACCATATTGTAAAATTTTAGCATTTTCTAATCCTTTTATTGAATTAACCATTTTTTTTTGAATATTTTCAGGAAGAGAAGTTGAAATTCCATTTGGATAAATTACATTTGTGTCGAGCCCCTCTGGTTCTAAAAAAATATGGTGTTTATCTTTATCTTTAAATTTAACTATTTTATCTTCAATTGAAGGACAATACCTAGGTCCTATGCTTTTTATTTGCCCAGAATATATAGCTGATTTTTTTATGTTTTTTTCAATTATTTTATGGGTCTTTTTATTTGTGGTAGTAATAAAACAACAAATTTGATCAATTTCTACCTTTTTTGTCAAAAAAGAGAAAGGTATGATTGTTTTATCGCTAGGTTGTTTGTTTAAATTCTTAAAATTTATTGTTTTTTTGTCAATTCTAGGTGGCGTTCCTGTTTTCATTCTACCTAACTTAAATCCAAGCTTTTTAAATGTTTTAGATAAACCGTAAGTGGCTTTTTCACCAATTCTGCCTGCTTTTGTCTTTTTTTCTCCTAAATGAATTATTCCATTCAAAAATGTTCCTGTCGTAAGCACTATTGTGCCACATGGCACAATTCTTCCTTTTGATAATATAACGCCTTTAACTCTGTGTTCTTTTTTACTTAAATGTATGTCTATCACTTCATCTTCTATAATGTTTAAATTTTTTTCATTATTTAAGAATTGATTTATTGCTTTTTTATATAATTTACGATCGGCTTGTGCTCTTAACCCTCTTACTGCTGGTCCTTTTGAAGCATTAAGCATCCTAAACTGAATACCAGATTTATCTATGGCTTTGGCCATAATCCCATCTAAAGCATCTATTTCCCTTACTAAATGTCCTTTTCCAAGCCCTCCAATAGAGGGATTGCATGACATTTCGCCAATTTTACTGACATTATTAGTGATTAATAAAGTAGAACAGCCCATTCTAGACGATGCTGCTGCTGCTTCACATCCAGCATGACCACCTCCGATAATCACAACATCGTGAATTTTACCTTCAATTTTAGATTTATTTAATTTTTCTTTATTTTTTTTAGTATAGCGCATCCAACTGCAGCCCCCTTATGTGCTTCAGTATAACAAACTTCAATAGTATTATTATTAATTATTTCCCCATGTATATAGCCCTTGCTCTCTGGAGAAACCCAATAAAAATTCTTATTATTTAATCTTAACACACCTAAAAAATTTTTTTCTCCATCTGCATATTTAAAATAGCCTTTAAAAATTCTTTCTTTTTGTTCAAAAATAGTTATTTTTTTTTCCCATGTTCTATGGCCTTTTTCAGTAGAATAACTTTTATTTGTTCCTTGCCATACTCCAGTTAAATCAAAAATATATTCGGCAAATAAATTTTTGCTTGTTATAGAAAAAATTAGTAAAAAAATTAAAATTAAAAAATTTTTTTTCATAATAATTATTTAACCTCAAATATTATTTTCCAATACAAAAATCTTTAAAAATTATATCAAGCATTTCTTCAATATTGTATTTTCCTGTAATATTTCCTAACTCATTTAATGCTAATCTTAAATCTTCAGCATTAAGTTCTGGGTTCTTATTAAGATTAATTTTTTTTAAATGACTAAAACATTTTTCTAAAGCAACTCTGTGTCTTTTTCTTGTTAAAGCCGGTTCGCCAAAAAAAACATCTTTGTATTTTCTTTTTATATATGTTTCAATATTTTTTAATAAATCATTGATGCCTGTTCCTTCTTTAGCTGAAACTACACAAATATTTTTATAATTAAAAGTATTTAAATATTTGATTTTACTTAATATATTTTTATTATCTACTTTATCTTCTTTGTTTAATATTAAAAATGTATTTTCATCTATTAAATTTAAAAAATTCTTTGTAATTTTTTTTGTTAAATCTAGAACAAATAATTTTAAATCACTATTATTAATTTTAGATAATGCTTTTTGAATACCCTTTTTTTCAATAACGTTTTTTGGTTTATTTTTTAATCCTGCTGTGTCTAATATAATTACTGGTATATTGGCAAGATTTATTTTTGTTTCAATAATATCTCTTGTTGTTCCAGAAATTTTTGACACAATTGCAATATCCTTTTTAGCAATTTGATTAATAAGAGATGATTTTCCTACGTTTGTTTCTCCAATAATAACAATTTCTACTCCTTTTCTTATAGCCTCTCCTCTTCTTTTGTCGCTTAATAACAATTTCATATCTTCGATTAATTTATATACTTCATTAATTACTTTATTAGCTACATTTTTTGGAACTTCTTCCTCAGAAAAATCTATCTGACTTTCATAATGTGCTAATAATTTTTTTAATTTATCTGACCATAAATTAAAAATTTTACTTAAATTCCCATCCATTTGATCTATAGCTAATGATTTTTGTGATTTAGTCTCAGCATTTATTAAATCTATTACAGCTTCAGCCTCTAAAAAATCCATTTTATTATTAGAAAATGCTCTTTTAGTAAATTCTCCTTTTTTTGCTTCTCTTACATTTTCAATTAATAATAAATTTTCAATTAAATGCTCTAAAACAGCATTGCTTCCATGAATATTTATTTCTAACATATCTTCCCCTGTATATGTTTTAGGCCCAGGAAACCAGACAACTACCGCTTTATCAATTACGGATGAATTTCTTAAGTCATATAACTTTGATAAAGTATAATATTTTGGATTTGTTAATTTTTTTTTTGTTAATAATTTAATTATTTTTTTAGTCTTACTTCCTGAAATTCTCACAGTTTTAATTGCAGATATTCCTAAGCTACTTGCAGACGCAAAAATTGTTTTTTCATTAATTTTATAATTTATTCTTTTATCCATTTCCTTTTGTTTTACTATCATATAAGGATTAATCAAGTTGAACAAATTAGAAAAAGAAACAAGTCCGTACCTTTTGGAACATAAAAACAATCCTGTTGATTGGCATGCTTGGAATCATAAAACTTTAGAAAAAGCAAAAAAAAAAAATAAACCAATTTTATTATCTATTGGATATTCTTCATGTCATTGGTGTCATGTAATGGCTCGTGAATCTTTTCAAAATAATAAAATTGCTGGTTTAATGAATAAATATTTTATTAATATTAAAGTAGATAGAGAAGAAAGACCTGATCTCGATTTTATTTATCAAAATGCTTTGCAAGTATTTGGTGAACAAGGTGGTTGGCCATTAACTATGTTTTTAACACCTCAATTAGAACCTTTTTGGGGTGGCACTTACTTTCCCCCCGTTGCAAAATTTGGCAGACCAGCTTTTCCTGAAATTTTAAAAAATATTTATAATATTTTTAAAAAAGAAAAAGAAAAGATTAAAAAAAGTGTAATATTGATCAAAAAAGCAATAATTGAAAATACAAAAACAATTCCTGGTCCTAATATTAGTTCAGATTTATCAAAACAAGTTTCTTTATCATTAATTAATTTAATAGATAAACAAAATGGAGGTATAAAAGGTGCGCCAAAATTCCCAAATGTTCCTATTTTTAAAAATATTTTAAAGTTCTCGTTCTTAAATGGGCTAACTATAAAAAAACAAGATGATACTGGTATTTATCAAACGCTAAATAAAATGTGCCTTGGGGGAATTTATGATCATGTAGGAGGCGGTTTTTCAAGATATTCTACAGATGAAAATTGGTTAGTCCCTCACTTTGAAAAGATGCTTTATGATAATGCTCAATTAATTGAATTATTGATTTATGGATATCAAATTTATAGGGAGCCGATGTTTAAAAATAGAATATTTGAAACTATAGAATGGGCATTAAGAGAAATGAAAACTAAATATGGTGGTTTTGCTAGTGCTATTGATGCAGATAGTGAAGGAGAAGAAGGAAAATTTTATGTATGGAAAAAAGATGAAATTAAAAAAATTTTAAAAAATAACGCTGATGAATTTTGTAGAACATATAATGTAAGCAGTAAAGGCAACTGGGAAAATAAAAATATTTTAAATTTAAAAATAAAAAGAAATTCAGACCAAATAAAAAAAGATAAAATTTTATTACATAAACTTTTTAAAGAGAGAGAAAAAAGAATTTCTCCTAACTTAGACGACAAAATCTTAACAGATTGTAATGGATTGATGATAAATGCTTTAGCTTATGCTGGATGGGTTTTTAATGAAAAAAAATGGTTAGATGAATCAGAAAATACTTATAACTTTATTATAAAAAATCTAATTTACAAAAATGAACTTTTTCACTCATGGAAAAACAGAAAAATTAAAACTTTTGCAACTCTCGATGATTATGCAAATCTTATGCGATGTTCTATAACTCTTTTTACTACAACAAGTAAAAAAAATTACTTAGATAATGCAGAAAACTTTGCAGAAACAATAATAAAAAAATTTAAAGATAAAAATAATGGTGGTTTTTATACAACATCTAATAAAACAATAGATGTGCTCACTAAATTAAAATCAACATATGATTCAGCTATTCCATCAGGAATTGGTTTAACAATTCAATCGTTTGCAAAACTATTTTATTTAACTGGAAAAAATTACTATTCTGATGAAGCAAATATTGCAATAAAATCCATTGTAGGAAATGTTCAAAAGAATTTTTTCAGTTCAGCATCTTTAATTGATGCTAATGATCTACTTAACAATGGTATACAAATAATCTTAGTAGAAGAGGGTGAAAAAAGAGATACTTTGTTATTAAATAAAATAAAGCAGTTTTATTTACCAAACATAATTTTTCAAAAGAATAAAAATTCTACTAATTTTCCAAAAGGTCATCCTGCACATGGAAAAAAAACTAAAGATAAAAAATCAACTATATATATTTGTAAAAATCAAAAGTGCTCTCTACCTATAACAAGTTCCGATGAATTTGAAAAAATACAAAATATAAACAATGAAACAATCTAATAAAACAATTACTATTGCTACAAACGGTCAAAGTTTTTATGAAATTACATTTGAAGTTTCTAATTGGGTAAAAAAACAAGATATAAAAAATGGGCTTCTGACAATTTTTATTCAACACACAAGTTGTTCTTTAATAATTCAAGAAAATGCTGATAGTGATGTGCAGAAAGATTTACTAAATTTTTTTTCTAAAATAGCTCCAGAAAAAGATAATTATGTACATAATTCTGAAGGATTGGACGACATGCCAGCTCATATTAAATCAGCAATTACACAAACGAGTTTATCAATACCTATAGAAAATTATCAAATGGTTTTAGGAACATGGCAGGGCATATATATGTTTGAACACAGAAAATCATCCAAAAAGCGTGCAATTAAATTACATTTAATAGGTTAAATATGGATAAATTGTCTAGAAAAATTATGCAAGAAACCTTACGTTTCTTATCCAATAAAGGATATAAAACAATAACAGAATTTGCATTACCTAATAAAAAAAGAGTAGATATTATTGCTCTAAATTGTAAAAAAGAAATTTTAATAATTGAAGTAAAATCTAAAATTAACGATTTTAAAAATGACAAAAAATGGAAAAAATATCTTAATTATTGCAATTATTTTTATTTTGCACTCAACAAATACCCAAAAAATTTAAAAATATATGAAAATGTTGGAATTATAGAAATTAATAATAAAAAAAATGAAATAAAAAAAAGAGCATCTTATGTAAAAATGCCTGAAGAAAAAAGAAATAATATTATATTTAGCTTTGCATTGTCCGCAGCTTCAAAATTTCACAGATTAATTGATCCTAATTTCAATAATAAAAAGAATAATTCAATATATGTTTATAAAAAAAAAACATAGAAAAGATGCCTATTTATCATATAATTACATTTAAACTTGCATTTTTAGGAGGGATCTATGAAAGGCATAGTAAAATGGTATAATGCCCGTAAAGGATACGGATTTATTACACCAGAAGACAAAACTGACGACGTATTTGTGCATGCTGTTGTTTTAAAAAGTTGCGGATTAAATAAACTTTTTACAGGATCTGAAGTTTCTTTTGAAATCGAAAAAGATGACAAAGGAAAAAGAGCAAAAGATCTAAAAGTCTTAAAAGAAGTTAAGCCAGATTTTACTAAACAAACTGACAAAGATAAAAAAGAGGCAAAAGCTAGCCCTGATAAAAAAGAGGCAAAAGCTAGCCCTGATAAAAAAGAGGCAAAGGCTAGCCCTCAGAAAAAACAAAATGTTAAATCTGACAGCAAAAAACCTAAAACAAAAAAAAAATCTGAAAAAAAAGCAAAATAATCTACTTTTTAAATATTATTTCTTAATTTTCTTCTCTTTAGTTGTTTGTTGTAGATTTATTAATGGAGAAGAAAAAAATGTTCAATTTATTTGTAAAACAGATGCAATTTCAAAAGAATTCACATTTCTCTATATACCAAGTAGAGATCGCGTTATATGGCTTCAAGAAGCTAGAGAAATGAAAATAAATAAAAAAGATAAAAATATAATTTTTTTTACAGGTTATGGAGTATATGGATTAGGTTATGATTCTTGGTTTAAATCAAATCTTTCTTTTAACATAAATTTAAAATCTGGTGATTTTAAATTAACCCCAGAAAATATAGAGCATCGTAATAATCCTCAACTTGGAAAATGTTATAATAAATCAAACTAAATTATTTTTATTTATATTTATTTTTTAACAAAAAATAATAAAATTTTTTTAAAATAAAAAGATCTGTTTTTTTTACAGATTCTTCTGTAAAACCACCAATATGTGGAGTGATTAATACATTTGAATTTTTTTTTGCATAATTTAATAATGGATCTTTTTTTTTCTTATATACAAAAAATTCATCTTCTATCAAATCTACCGCCACTCCTCTAATTTTTTTCTTTTTTAAAGAATTAATTAATGCATTTGTATCTATTATAGAACCTCTTGCAGTATTAATTAAAATAGAATTTTTTTTAAATCTAGATAAAACTTTTTTATTAATTAAATGAAATGTTTCGTTATTTAATGAAGCGTGAATTGTAATAATATCTGACATAGAAACTAATTTATATATAGAACTAATCTTTCTAAATTTTTTATTATTTAGTTTTTTTTTATCATAAAAAATTACATTCATTTCAAACGTTTTTGCAAAACTAGCAACCTTTTTACCTAATCTACCAAAACCAACGATTCCAAGTGTTTTCCCTTTTAATTCTTGACCTTTAAAATCTACTGGATCCCATTTTTTTAAAGCAGTGCTTTTAGTTGCTTCAATTAAATTTCTAGACAAAGCTAATATTAAAAGGAAAGTGTGTTCAGCTGTTGCTGGAACTGATTTTAAAAAAGCACCATCATTTTTTAATGAAAAAATTTTAATTTTTCTTTTTCTAGCTAAATTTAAATCTATATAATCTTCAGGATTAGTCGTAGGAGTTAAAATATATCTAACTTTAGTATCTTTAGACATTATTTCACTACCAATATATTTTGTAAATCTAGTAAAAATAATATTATAGTTTTTACCTATTTTATTGAAATTGTTTTGAGTAAGATCTTTTATATTTGATGAAAATTTTTCTTTTATTAATTTTAAAGCTTCTGTACTAAAAATTTTTGGATCTGGACATAATAATTTCATATATAATATATTTAAAAAAATTTATAAAATATTTCATTTTAATATTAAATATGAAAAAAATAAATGATATAGCAATAATAGTTCAGGCACGAATATCATCTAAAAGATGTAAAAAGAAAATGATCAAAAATTTTGCTGGAACAAATTTATTACAAATTCTACTAGATAAAATAAAAAAATCAAAAATTATAAAAAAAGAAAATTTCTATGTATCTTCATACGATAAAGAAATAAATAAAATAGTTGAAAAAAATAACTTTCAAATTTTTAAAAGAAGTAAAAAATCTGCTATTTCAGAAGGAAAAGATTTGAAAGAATTATATGAATGGTGGAATAAATTAAATTATAAATATTGTGTTTTAATTAATGCATCTCTTCCTTTCTTATCTATAAAAACGATTGATAATTTTATAAAAAAATACCAAAGTAAAAATTCTCAGGGTCAATTTGCGGTAGTAGAGAAAAAAAATTATTTTTGGTACAAAAAAAAACTTATAAATACTTGGCCTAAAACATTACAATGTATGAACACTAAAAAAGTTGATCCTGTTTTAGAAGCAGCACATTGTTTATATGCAAGCCCAATGAAAATTATTGGAAAGGGCTATTTCATGGGAAATTTAAAAAAACCAAAAGATATTTATTTATATAAAATTAATAGTTCTTTAGAAACTCTTGATATTGATGAAGAATGGGAATTTAAAAGTTATGAAAAAATTTTTAAAGAAATAAAAAAATTAATTATTTAAATGCCCCTTTTATTCTTTTAATTTCTTTTATTTCACTTTTATAAATTCTTTTTTTTCCATCTCCAAAAGATGTTTCAATATTTTTTATATTTGCTATTAATTTCCATAATCCATCAGGACCTAATGATGCTGCATGATCACTCCCTATCATTGCTCTATCCATAGTTATATGTCTTTCAATTATAGATGCGCCTATAGAGACAGCTGCTAACGAAGGCGCTAAAAGAGTTTCATGACCCGAATATCCTATAGGAACTTTATACTTATTAATCAAAAAATTAATAACTTTAAGATTAAGTTCTTCTTTTTTTGCAGGATAAGAGCTTGTGCAATGTAAAATTATTAATTTTTTTTTACCTAAAATTTTTACTGCTTTGTCTATTTGATTCATTGTACTCATGCCGGTTGACATTATTATAGGTTTGTTTTTTGTTTTAATATATTTTAATAATTCATGATTAGTTAAACTAGCAGAAGCAATTTTATAGCAAGGCGGGTTAAGCTTTTCCATAAAATCTACAGATTGAATATCCCAACAAGAAGTAAACCATAAAATTTTTTCTTTTTTGCAACAAATATCAATTTTTTTATATTCATTATAATTAAATTCAACTCCATGCCTATATTCTCCATAAGTTTTTCCAAAGGGTGATTCTCTATATTTTTTTAATTCTTCTTCTTTATATAAATTATTTATAGATCTTTTTTGAAATTTAACTGCATCAGATCCTGCTTTTTTTGCAATATCAATTAATTTTTTTGCAAGAGTAATATTTCCATTATGATTAATACCAATTTCTGATACAAAAAAACATGGTTTTCCTGGACCAATATATTTATTTCCAATCTTTACTGGTTTTATTTTCATTTAATATTAATTAATTTCCCTTTCTTACTATTTAATAATGATTTTATTAATTTAAAACTTTCTTTCCAATTTCCATTTTTTTTTTCAAAAATAATTGAATTATTCCAAGGTATGTTTTTTTGACCAAGTCGAGTTTTTGAATAAATATTATGAAATTTATATACTTCAATTCCTAAGGCTGCTGCAAAATCACCTATCCATGTTTGCGCACTTATTACAATATCTAAATTAGTTATTAAAGCTGCAACATCATCTATTTCATTCTTTAAATCTAAATCATCAAAATTTATAATTTTACTTTTAGCTGAAAAATTAAATTCATTTATTTCTTTTTTAACATCTAAATACATTAAATTAACTAAACAAATATTTTCTACTGATAAAAAATCTTTCCAATCATTTAAATTAAAAACTATTGGTTCGTTTAATGAATTTTTTGTACTATCTTTAGCTTGATTATTTAATTCTGAACTAGATCTCCAAGCTAATCCTATTTTTAGCTTTTTTTTATATTTTAGTAATTTTTTTTTCCATTTTTTTTGTTTTATTTTTTCAGGTATTAAATATTTTTTTTGTTTTGGAAAATCACTAAATTTTTTTCTAAAGAATTTTGGTATCATTGGAGCTTGTAATCTTGCGCTAGGATTTATCTGACTTAAATCTGTTTTTTTTGAAAAAATATTTTCTCCTACAAAATTTGCTGTAGGAAAAGAATTTTTAAATAAATTAACTAAACGATCATCTGTTATAAAAAAACATTTTTTAGCTTTACTTATTAAATCTTTATAACATGATGCATATAAAACTTCATCTCCAAATCCTTGTTCTCTAAAAATTAAAAATGTATTTTTTCCAATATTTTTTCCATCCCATATTGGTATTTTTTTAATTTCCTCAGGATATACATTTTCCAAGTAATTAAATTTCCACATATATTCTTTCCATCCATATTTTAAATTACCAGTGCATAACAATATTTCACTAAGCGCTTCATGACTTTTTTCTATATTTGGATTAATAGATATTACTTTTTCAAATTGTTTTTTTGCTTTAATTAAATCTTTTGTTTTTACATACAAAACACCAAGATAATGCATTGATTCAATGTTATTAGAATCTATTTCTAAAACTTTTTTAAAATATTCTTTTGATTTTTTAAATTTTTTAACTTTTAAATAAAGTTTCCCTAAATTAAAAAAAGCCTGCCAATATTTATCTTTTAAAGATATAGCTTTCTGTAAACATTTAATTGCATCTAATTCTTTAGATAAATCTTCTAATACATTGGCCATTAAAAAAAAAACTTCCGGCATTTCTGTTTTTATTTTTTTTAAATTTTCAATAGCCTTTTGATTGTTTCCTAATTTATGATTAGTAAATCCCCTATAATATAGTATTAAAGGATTGTCTTCATTTTTTATTGTATCTAATAATTTCTTTGCATTAAAAAAATCATTTAAATTTATTAATTTTTTTATTTTTTCTATTAATTCTTGTGTCATAATTAATTTTTATTTTTTTTAGTTATCATGGCAACAACCACAATAAAACTTTCAAAATTATTAGAACCTCAAAGAAATAAAATTGAAAATATTAATTCTACCAGAAATTCAAGAATAACTGAAAAAATTTTTGATAAAGATGCTCAATTACTTTTTAACAATTTAAAAAAAAATCTATATGATCCAGAAATTCAAATTAATCAAAATTTAAAGAAAAAAATTATTGTAATTTCTCATGAAAGATCTGGAACGCATTTTTTAATGAATGCAATAGCTTATAATTCTGATTATAGTGTTTCGCCATTTATACCATGTGCTGGAAGTACAGGAATAAATTTTTTTAATAAAGATGGTATGAAAGAATTTTTTTCAATATTTAAAAATATTAAAATTTCAAACATATACAAAAGTCATCATCATTTTAATTTTTTAAAAAAAAATTTAGATGAATTAAAAGATGATTATTTCTTTTTATATATTTATAGAGACCCAAGAGATGTTTTCTATAGTTTTTGGAATTTTTTAAAAACCTTTCCTGATACAGGTCCTCTAGCTAATACAATTTCAGAATTTTTAACAAAAAAACCTGAAGGAAAAATGTTACAATTTCAAACAAAACATTATGAAAATGTTTTAGAACGTTGGGAAGATCATATAAATTGTTGGGTATTAAATGAAGATAAAGAAATAAAAGAAAACATTAAATTTATTAAATATGAAGATTTAAATAAAAATTATAATACAACATTAAAAGAAATTTTTGATTATTTAGAAATAAAATTATTATCAAATATAAAACCAAGTGCCACCCAAAATGTTTTAGTTCCAGGTAGAGGAAAAATAGGGACGTATAAGTTTTTTTTAAATAATAAAGATTTAAATTTTATAGACAAAAAAATTGGCGAAACAATGAAAAAACTAAATTATAATTTATAAATAACGTTCTATTAAACTATTACTTTTTTTTATTACGCCTTTTATTTCTTCTCCAAGTGCTTCCTCTTTTACGTCTTCCCCTGTGTTTTTTTGGATATCCCATAATTTATAATTAGTATGAGATTATAGTAATGTGGCAATAAAGCGAAAGAGAATTATTGTAAAATTTTAAATTAAATCCTGTTTAGTATTTTTTGTTAAAATTCTTTTTTTAAGTTTTAATATAGCTCTTGACTCTAACTGTCTAACTCTTTCTTTGCTTATATGTAATTCTTTACCAACTGCTTCTAAAGTTTTAGGAGAATATGTTAAATGTCTTTTTAAAATTATATGTTTTTCTTTGTCATTAAGCACATTTATAGATTCTTTCAAAACTAATTTTCTATTTGCTTCAATATTATCTTTAATAACTAAATCGTCAGGTAATATACTTTGATCTTTAAGAAATTCTAATGGATTTCTGTTATCATCTGGATCATTGCTCGCTTGATCTAATTGAAAATCTTTTTTAACAATTCTTTCTGATAATGTATCTATTTCAGCAACTTTAAGTTTAAGTTTTTTAGCTAATTTTTCTTTAAAAAGATCATCATTAATCTCATTGTTTTGCGAAAAATTATTTATTTTTTCTCTAATTCTACTAAGTTGAAAAAAAAGTAGTTTTTGAGAAGCTGTTGAACCTATTCTTACAATTGACCAATTTCTTAAAACAAACTCCTGAATTGAAGACTTAATCCACCAAATTGCATACGTAGAAAACCTAACCTTAACTTTTGGATCAAATTTATATGCTGCTTTTAAAATTCCTATATTTCCTTCTTGAACTAAATCGCCAAAAGGCAACCCATATCTTCTAAATTTAATTGCAGTGCTAATAACTAATTTTTCATATGAGTTAATAATTAAATGTAATGATTTTAAATCTTTCCTTTTTTTCCATAAATTAGTAGCTTTAACTTCATCTTCAAGAGAAAGAAGTGGTCGTTTCATTGCTTTTGAAACAAATTTTAAATTAGCTTTTTGTACGAGTAAATCATCAATATAAGACATATAAAAAAATACCTAAACAATATTCATTAAGACGGTATCATTTTAAAAAAATCGGAAAAATGATTTAAATCGATAAAAGTTATCTAGTAAATCGATTATTATCTGTAATTTTTTTTCCAGTAACTAGCAATAATAGAACCTGAAATATTGTGCCATATACTGTAAATTGCAGCTGGTATAGCAGCTACAGCCCCAAAATATTTTATAGCTATTGCAGCAGCTAATCCTGAATTTTGCATGGCAATTTCAATTGCTATAGTTCGCTTTGTTTTTTTATCTAAACTTAACAAATGACAAAAATAATAACTCAATGTCATGCCTATTAAATTATGTAAAATAATAAGTAAAGAAATTGTTGATATATACATTCCAACTTGATCGGCGTTTGATCCTATAATTGTTGCAATTATTAACAAAATTGCAATCAACGCTAGCAAAGGTAACCCAATTTTTATTTTACTTATAATTTGTAAATTTAAATTATTAATAATAATTCCCAAGGCTACTGGAAAAACTATTATTTTTAAAATACTCATCATCATAGGAATTACTGGAACATCAATGTTGTCTCCGCTATAAAACCAAAACAAAAATGGCATTAAAATAATAGCTAAAAAAGTAGAACAAACAGTTAGTGAAATTGATAATGCAACGTTTCCTTTTGCCAAATAACATATTAAATTTGATGCCGTTCCTCCTGGTGCGCATCCAACAAGCAAAACCCCAATAGCAATAAATTTATCTAAATCAAATATAGCTATTAAAATAAATCCTAAAAACGGCATTAATAAAAACTGTAGCAGCAAGCCTATAAAAATAGTTTTTACATTTTTAAAAATTATTTGAAAATCTTTTATGTTAAGAGTTAACCCCATAGAAAACATAACTATGCTTAAAAGAGGAACTATAAAATCTTTTAAACTTAACCATGGTTCTGGATCAAAAAAAGCCCATATAGAAAATACTATTGCCCAAACAGGAAATAAAACTGTTAGCGTATTAATAACTTTAATCATCTAGTTTTAAATTATTTGGCAAACATCTGAAAATGTAAATCGAGGAAGTCTTTTAAGTAATTTCGTCTTATCTCCATAACCTAAATTACACAAAAAATTTGATTTAAACCTTCCGTTTGAAAAAAATTCTTTATCAACGCCAACATTATTAAATCCTGACATAGGCCCTACATCTAAGCCAAGGGCACGGGCCGCTAACATAAAATAACCTCCTTGCAATGTTGAATTTCTAAATGCAGTTGTTTCCGCTTTTTGTGTAGGTTTAGATAAAACTTTTTTCATTCCTGGATTGTGAGGAAATAATTTAGGCAAATGATTATAAAATTTAGTATCGTATGCAATTATAGCACAAACTGGAGCTGTCATCGTTTTTTCAACATTGCCTTCACTTAAAAATGGTCTTATTCTTTCTTTAGCTTTTTTTGATTTAAGAAAAATAATCCTCATTGGTTCTGAATTAGCACTAGTTGGGCAATTTTTTACAAGTTCATATAAATCTTTTAAAATTTTTTCATTTATATTTTTATTAGTCCAATTGTAGTGGCTTCTTGCTTTTTTAAATAATTTATCTAAAAAATTTTTACTCATAAAGTAATATTAAAATACTTATTTAAAATTAAAGTGTATATCCAATAACAAATAGCTGTCCCTGTGATCGAAGTTATCATCGAAGGTAAAAAATTAAAACCAATTTTTAATAATATTGGTAAAAAAATAAAAAAAGTCAAAGACGGAACAATCATTAATAATGTGTTGTTTGTTAATTCTGAAACTTGTTTTATGTCTTTTGTATCTAAATACAACCACATTAATGTTAAAACAGTAATTAATGGCATTGAAACTATTAAGCCAGCTAATAAAGATGATTTTTTTGCAATCTCTGATGCAGCAACTATTATTATTGCTGTTATTAAAATTTTTATAAAAGTAAAAAACATAATAAATAAATTGTATTCATTTTAATTATCTTTTTTTTTATAGATTTCTAGTTTTTTTATAAAGAAATATATCAATTATATAATTTCCACAAGGGCCCTTTTATTTTTTTTATTGTTTTTTTATGTTCATTTATTTCATTCTCAGTTAATTTATAATCCCGGGTTTCCCAATTTTTGTTTTTAAAGTTTTCAGTCTTTTGTTCTTTCTCTTCTAATTTTTCTTTTTTTAAGTCTAAATTAAAATCAGGTTGTTCTCCTCCTTTTAATTCTAAATATATTTTTGCTGTTAAATTTGCATCAATTAAGGCTCCATGCATTTTTCTCTCAGATAAATCAATATTAAATCTTCTGCATAAATGATCCAAACCATTTAGTGAACCAGGAAATTTTTGTCTAGCAATAACTAAGGTATCAATAATTGTATTCTTTAAAATATCAAAATTATTAAGTTTTAATTCATTATTTATAAATGACATATCAAATAAAGAATTATGAATTATTAATGGGGCGTTTTTTACAAATTCTAAAAATTCTGGGGCTATTTCTTTGAAGGTTGGTTTGTCTTTTAAAAACTCATCCTTAATATCGTGAATTTTTACACTTTCTCCAACATTTTTTTCTGGATTACAATATTTTTGAAATACTTTTCCAGTTGGTAAAAAATTTGAAAGCTCTACACAAGCTATTTCTATTATTTTATCACCATGTTTAAAATCTAAACCTGTTGTTTCTATGTCTAGAACAATTTCTTTCAATTTTTTTTATAAATTAGTATAAATAATTTCTAAAGGTTTTTTTAACTTCTAAAGTTAAATTTTCTGTTAAGCCTATTCTGTCTGTTACTTCTGTTCCTTTAGTAATTTGATATTCTGCCCATGTTATTGATCCATAATAAATATTCATTGCTACTTTTTTATATATTGGTTCGTTTTTTTTATTCGTTATTTCATTATTTATTTGTTCTTGTTTGTTTTTTAATATTTTTTCGCTATTTAATTGCGCCAAAACAATTTCTTTTTCTTCTGTAAAATTATTTTCATTTATATTTGTTTCTTTTTGCGGCAAAACAATTTCTTTTTCTTCTGTAAAATTATTTTCATTTATATTTGTTTCTTTTTGCGCCAAAACAATTTCTTTTTCTTCTGTAAAATTATTTTCATTTATATTTATTTCTTTTTCATTTCTTGCAATTATTGCTCGCCTTAAATTTTCTTGGCAAACTTTTTCAGTTTTATCAATAACTCTAAAAAGTTTACAATCTTTAGCTGTAACATAAGAAATTACATGATCGCTATTGGTTTTTCCAGTTGCGCTGTAGGTTACAATGTTTGATGTTAATGAAACAATAGAATATCCTGTACAACCACAAAGCAAAATAAAAATACTAATGACAACAATTCTCATAAATTTAATTTACAACGGCCTTATTCCAAAATTTTTTAATTAAATACGAATTAACTAATATTATATATTAAAAAATCGAATCGGGGTTTTATCTACCTGTGTATTACGGGGATAAGTCTAAAAAGTTGTTTATAAATCTGTTGATAAGATTTTTTTTAGTATTAATTCTAATTTTTTTATTGTTTTCTCTTTGGTGGAATTATTAGATACTACAAAATCTGCTTTTTTTTTTTTATATTTATCATCTATTTGATTTGTCATAATTTGTTTATATCTTTCTTTAGACATCTTTTTTCTTTCTAGCAGTCTTTTAAATTGTTCTTTTTTATTAATGGTCATTAATATTGTAAAATTACAGTCTTTTTCACCCTGCGTTTCAAATAATATTGGTATTTCTAATATAACTAGTGATGTTTTTTTTATTTTATGTTTGACTAAAAAATTTTTTTTTTCCGTTCCTACTTTTGGATGAACAATACTTTCAAGTTTTCTTAATTTTTTTTTATTTTTAAAAACTATATCTGCTAATTCATTTTTATTTAGTTTGTTTTTTTTAAAACAATCTGGAAAAAATATTTTTAATTTTTTAATTATTTTATAATTTTTTAAAACTTTTTTTACTTCTTTATCTGCATCATAAACAGGTATTTTTTTAGATTTGAAAAATTTTGCTGCTAAACTTTTCCCTGATCCAATAGATCCAGTTAAACCTATAATTATCATTTAATTTTTTCCTTAATTTTATTTTCTAATTCCTTTGTTATTTTCGGTTTTTTTTTAAACCATAAAAAAAAGGAATTTTGTGCTTGGTACAACAACATCTTTAATCCATTTATTGTTTTATTTCCATTTTGTTTTGCTTGTTTTAGTAAAAAGGTTTCTAATGGATTATAAATCAAATCAAAAACTACTGTATTTTTATTTAATCTTTTAATTGGAAGTTTAAGAATCTTAAAACCCTTCATGCCAAGCGGGGTTGTATTAACCAAAAGACTTACGTTGTTTAATGAGTTTTTTAATTGATTAAAATTTTTTATAATAATTTTTGGTTTTTTGAAATGGAAAAGTTTTTCCATATCTTTTTTTAATTTTTTTGCTTTAGATAAAGTTTTATTGATTATTACTATTTGTCTAAAATTCAAATCCAAAAGTCCATAGATAACAGCTCGGGCCGCTCCTCCGCTTCCAATAATTACAGCTGCTTTTTTTTCTTTTATACTAGATATGCTTTTTTTAAAACCATAAATATCTGTATTTTTTCCCTCAATACCTTTTTTTTTATGGAAAATGAGAGTGTTTATGGCTTTTGTTGTAAACACTACTTTATCTACTTTGTCTGTAAAATTAACAACCTTTTCTTTTAAAGGTATAGTTACGTTTGCGCCTACATATCCTTTGCTTTTTAAATAATTTAAAGTTTTTTTTAAATCTTTAATGTCTGTTTTTAATGTTTTATATGTTCCTGATATTTTATATTTTTTTAACCAATAATTATGAATTGCTGGCGACATACTATGGTCTATTGGAGAACCTAAAATAACAATTTTTTTTTTATTTCCAAACATCTATTTTTTCTTTTTTAAAAAAGTTTAATAAAGGCAATATAGGAAGCCCTAAAATAGTAAACATGTCTCCCTTTATTTTTTCAAACAAATTTATACCCAAGCTTTCAATTTGATAAAGGCCCGATGCCCTAATGTCATCTATTTTTAATTTATTTAAATATTTTTTTATTTCTATGTTGTTTAAATTATGAAGTTTCAATAAAGCGAAATCACTGTGTTTCCAAATAGTTTTTCCTGCTTTAGAAACAGCTATGCTTGAATATAATTTATGTGTTTTGCCGTTTAATATTTTAAACATTTTCTCTGCTTCTTTTTTTGATCTTGGTTTTGAAAAAAAAGTATTTTTAAATATTAAACAAGAATCTGCCCCAATTGAATAACAATTAAAAAATCGTTTTGAAACACTTAAAGATTTTATTTTTGCTAGCTCTTGGCATATTTTTTCCGGTTTTTTCTTGTTGTTAATTAATTCATTTTTTATGATTTCTTCATCTATTAAAGGTTTTTTTTGGGTAAATTTTATAGATGTGTTTAATAATATTTTTTTTCTTGTTGGACTCGTTGAATTAAGTAATATTTCCATATTTTTTTTATTGTTAGCTTTTTTGTTTATAAATCATGTTTTTAGTTGTTTTATCCCCGCTTAGGGGCTCCTATAATTAATTTATGTTTTTAAAAAAGAAATGTTCATAAGATATCTACTTGTGATTAAATACATTTTTACTCATTTAAAAACGGTGATTACTAATTTTTTTGTTTTTATTCACGTTATTAAAATTACTACTATTAAGATCAAATTATTACTTATATATAAGTTATAAACCAAAAAACTAACATTAATTTTTTTTGTTGGTAAGTTGTTAATTTTTTTTTATCATCGTTATTAACTTTACAACAACCACAACAACCTTAAGTATACTTAATAGTAGTAGTAGTAAATGAAAACCCTTCAAACATTAAATAAAAAAAAAACAAACAGTCCTCCTATATGGATCATGAGACAAGCAGGAAGATATTTAAAAGAATTTAAAAATGTGAAAAAAAAAACAGGCGGGTTTATAAAAATGGTCTATAACCCAAAAATTGCTTCAAAAATTACTTTACAACCTATTAAAAAATTTGGATTCGATTCAGCAATAATTTTTTCAGATATTTTAGTTATACCAGATTCCTTGGGTCAAAAATTAACATATAAAGATAAAGAAGGACCAAAATTAGAACCAATGGAAATAGAAAAAATGACAAAAATTTTAAAAATAGAAAAAGACAAAGAAAAATTAAAAAGAACCTACGAGGCCATAAAAAAAACAAAGCAAAAGATAAATAATAAAAAAACAAGTCTTATAGGGTTTGTTGGCGCCCCCCTTACAATCTCCTTTTTTATGTTAGATAGTTTGAAAGAAAAGAAATATAAAAAAATTCTTTTAAAAATGAAAAGAAAAAAAAAACAATTTAATAAACTAATAAAAATTTTAGAAACGGCAATTATAAAACACGCATTAAAACAAATAAAAGCCGGCGCGCAAATTATTCAAATATTTGATACTTGGGCTTGCGCGGCAAACAAAAGCGAACTGCAAGAGTATTCAATAAAGCCAATAAAAAGAATATGCGCTAATATTAAGAAAAAAGCCCCAAAAATTCCTATAATTGTTTTTCCAAGAAAGGTAAAAGGAAGCTATACAAAATATATATCACCTTATGTTGATTGTATAAGCGTGGCAGAGGACATTACACAAAAAGAAATCAATGAAATACAAAAAAAGAAAATTATACAGGGAAACCTTAGCCCGCGAACATTAGCTAAAGGAGGACTGAAACTGGAAATTGAAACAAAAAAAGTATTTAAAAGGTTTTCAAAGGGCCCGTTTATTTTTAATTTATCCCACGGAATTTTACCCAAAACACCTGTAGAAAACGTAAAGAAACTAATTAAGTTAGTAAGAAGTTATAAAAAATAGTATGAAGTATATAGGAGAAAAAAATTATAAACACGGCTCTAAAGAAAAACTTGGTGTTTTGATTACTAATTTAGGAACTCCGGACAAACCAAATAAAAAATTTCTAAAATTATATTTAAAAGAATTTTTGTCAGACCCAAGAGTCATAGAAATTCCAAAATTTTTTTGGCAATTAATTCTCCGAGGTATAATTTTAAATGTTAGACCAAAGAAAATTGCAAAATTATATAAATCAATTTGGACAAACAAAGGGGCCCCATTATTAGCTACTTTGAAAAAACAAAAAATAAATATAAAAAAAAATCTAAAAAATAAAGTAAATTTAGAAATTGAAATAGCGATGAGATACGGAAACCCGAGCATTGAACATGGCTTAAATATATTGAGAAATAAAAAATGTAGAAGAATATTAATTTTCCCTTTATATCCACAATACTGCGCAGCAACAACAGGAAGCACCTTCGATGCAGTAAGTAACGTTTTGAAAAAATGGAGGTGGATTCCTGAACTAAGGTTCGTTAATGGGTATTCTGACGAGCCCTTATATATTGATGCTATTTCTGAGAGTATAAAAAAAAATTGGAAAAAAAATGGAAAATCACAAAAACTAATTTTTAGTTACCATGGAGTTCCTAAAAAATATTTATTAAAAGGAGACCCATACCATTGTTATTGTCAAAAAACGACACGATTAGTTGCAGAAAAAATGAAATTGAAAGAAGCTGATTATATAACAACCTTTCAGTCTAGATTTGGCCCTGAAGAATGGCTTACGCCGTATACTGATAAAACACTAGAAAATTTACCAAGAAAAGGAATAAAAAATTTACATATTTTGTCACCGGGGTTTAGTTCAGATTGTTTAGAAACAATAGAAGAATTAGATCAAGAAAATAGAAAAATTTTTTTATCTGCTGGTGGTCAAAAATATTATTACATTCCTTGTTTAAACAATGACTATTTGCATATTAAACTTTTGTCAAATTTAATTCTAAAACATACTAGGGGATGGCCTGAAAATAATAATTAATATAAAAAATGGAAACAATATATAACTTTTTTTTAAATTATCATCTTTGGTTTAAAGCTCTTCATGTTGTAGCCATAATTTCTTGGATGGTAGGGCTATTATATTTACCAAGGTTATTTGTCTATCATTCTACTGCTGAAGAAGGTTCGAATAGTTCAGAAATGTTAAAAATTATGGAATACAAACTACAAAAATTTATAATGACTCCTGCGATGATAGTAAGTATTGGCGCTGGGATTGTTCTTTTAATTACTAAAAATATTGATTGGACAACCAAATGGCTATATATAAAATTAATTGCTGTTTCTGGGCTTGTTTATATTCATTATCTTCTAGCAAGATATAGAAAATTATTTTCTATTGATAAAAACACACACACAAAAAATTTCTATAAAATATTGAATGAAATTCCAACAGTTTTATTAATCATAATTATAATAATGGTTTATATAAAACCTTTTTAACTATTGACATTAATTTAATTAGTTATTATATACAATTAACAAGGTATAAATCTTTAT
Organism: uncultured Alphaproteobacteria bacterium; assembly: GCA_964396035.1. Taxonomy (GTDB): domain Bacteria; phylum Pseudomonadota; class Alphaproteobacteria; genus CAYNCC01. Next base: position 1,960 of record CAYNCC010000006.1, on the reverse strand, counting down.
AAACAATCAAAAAATTTGAGCTTAAAATACATTGGCAACAGATAAAGTAAACTTACACGATCTTAAAACAAAACCACCAGAAGAACTTCTAGCCTATGCTGAAAAAGTAGGCGTTGAAAACGCTAGTGCTCTTAAAAAGCAAAATATGTTATTTGCAATTTTAAAGTCATTAGCTGATAAAAATATTATTATAGAAGGTGGAGGGGTATTAGAAACATTACAAGATGGGTTTGGTTTTTTAAGATCTCCTGAATCAAACTATTTGCCAGGACCAGATGATATTTATATTAGTCCAAGTCAAGTAAGAAAATTTAATTTACGAACAGGCGATAGTGTTGAAGGTGAAATTAGAGCTCCTAAGGACGCAGAAAGATATTTTGCACTTTTAAAAGTAAACGCAACAAATGAAATAGACCCAGAAAAAAAACGGCATTTAATAAATTTTGACAATTTAGTCCCACTTTATCCAGAAGAAAAAATCAAACTTGAAATCGAAGATCCTAAAATAAAAGATTTTACACCTCGAGTAATTGATGTAATAGCTCCAATAGGAAAAGGACAAAGAGCAATGATTGTTTCTCCTCCAAAGGCCGGAAAAACAGTAATGCTTCAAAATGTTGCAAATTCTATAACAGCAAATCACCCAGAAACAAAATTAATAGTTTTATTAATTGATGAAAGACCAGAAGAAGTTACAGATATGCAAAGAAATGTCCAAGGGGAGGTTGTTAGTTCAACGTTTGATGAACCAGCATCAAGACACGTTCAAGTGGCAGATATGGTTATAGCTAAAGCTAAAAGATTAGTAGAAAATAAAAAAGACGTTGTAATATTGTTGGATTCAATCACGAGATTAGGAAGAGCATATAATACGGTTATTCCGAGTTCAGGAAAAGTATTAACTGGAGGTGTTGATTCAAACGCACTACAAAAACCTAAGAGATTTTTTGGGGCAGCTAGAAACATAGAAGGCGGTGGGTCATTAACAATAATTGCAACAGCCTTAATAGATACAGGATCAAGAATGGACGAAGTTATTTTTGAAGAATTTAAAGGAACAGGAAATTCAGAAATTTTACTTGATAGAAAATTGTTTGAAAAAAGAACGTTTCCAGCAATGGATATAGCTAAATCAGGAACAAGAAAAGAAGAATTATTAGTTGATGGACCAACTTTACAAAAAATGCATATTTTAAGAAGAATTCTTTTACCAATGGGAACAAGCGATGCTATGGATTTTTTATTGGAAAAATTGAAAGCAACGAAAAACAATGGAGAATTCTTTCAATCAATGGGAACAAATGGCAACGGATCAAATAATAAATAAAAAATGGTTATTAAAAATCCAGTAAGCAAAACGAAACATTTAACAAAAAAAATAGAAACCAATATAAATACAATTTGTTGTTCAGGAGGAGATAATTTAACAGGACATCCTGCTGTATACTATAATTTTGGAAATAAAAAACAAATTACATGCCAATATTGTGGTACGGTATATTTTAAATCTGAGTAGAAAAAAAAAAAACTTTTGATAAATTATCAAATATAATTATTTCAAATTAAAAAATAAAATTGAAACTTAAACATCATAATAGATATCCGTACTCATCTATAATTAGTAGAAAAAAATTTTCCTGGCCAAAAAAAAAAAAATTAGCTTTTTATATTGCTATGAATATTGAAAGATTTTCATTTGGTGAAGGAAAAATTCACACACCATCTTATACCACGCCACAACCGGATGTGAGAAATTATGGCTGGACCGCATATGGATTAAGAGTAGGAATTTGGAGATTTTTTGATTTAGTTGATAAACTTAAATTGCCTGTCTGTCATTTATTAAATTCATCAGTTTATGATCATGGATTGGAAATAATAAAAAGAATTAGAAAAAGAAAAGATGAAATTGTTGGTCATGGAAGAACAAATGCAGAAAGCCAAGGAGAATTATCGTTAG
>CAYNCC010000005.1:37260-38060 GCA_964396035.1 uncultured Alphaproteobacteria bacterium | reverse complement strand
ATGCCATACCTTCTTTTTTATTTGCTATAGCTTTAGTTGTTTTTTTAGCTGGAGGCAGCTTTTTAGATATTTTTCCATTAAGAGGTTTGGTTTCTAATAATTGGGATAGTTTAAATTTATTTCAAAAAATTTTAGATTATTTGTGGCACATAACGCTTCCTGTCGCAAGTTTAGTCATTGCAGGTTTTGCAACACTTACAATGCTCACTAAAAACTCTTTTATGGATGAAATTAACAAATTATATGTATCCACTGCAAAAGCTAAAGGTCTTTCAGAAAAAAAAGTTTTATATGGACATGTATTTAGAAATGCAATGTTAATAGTTATAGCTGGTTTTCCCGCTGCATTTATATCAGTGCTTTTCACCGGAAGTTTACTAATAGAAGTAATATTTTCATTAGATGGGCTTGGACTGCTTGGTTATGAAAGTGTTTTAAATAGAGATTACACTGTAGATTTTGGAACGCTTTATATTTTTACTTTTTTTGGTCTTCTTTTACATCTTATAACTGATCTTACATACGTAATGATAGATCCAAGAATTGATTTTGAAACGAGGGATACTTAAATGTTTGGTTTTAGTATTTCCGAAATGAACTATAGAAGACTTCAAAATTTCAAAGCTAATAAAAGAGGCTACAGATCTTTTAAAATTTTTTTATTTTTATTTTTTTTTACTCTTTTTGCAGAATTTGTATCAAATGATAGACCAATATTAATAAAATATGATTGTTATTTTTATTTCCAAATTTTTAAAAATTATACTGAAAAAACTTTTGATGGTGATTTTGAAACTTAT
>CAYNCC010000005.1:0-37250 GCA_964396035.1 uncultured Alphaproteobacteria bacterium | reverse complement strand
CCCTTTATAAAAAAAAAGATTGAATGCAATGTTTGGATGATTTGTCCATTTATTCCATATTCGCATGACACTATTAATTATTTAATTCCTACTCCGGCGCCTTCTCCCCCTGATTCAGAAAATTTACTTGGTACAGATGATCAGGGTCGAGATGTTTTAGCAAGATTAATCTATGGTTTTCGGATAAGTGTTTTATTTGGTTTATCATTAACACTTTTTAGTTCCATAATTGGCGTTGCTGCTGGTGCAATCCAAGGTTTTTTTGGTGGAATAATAGATCTTATATTTCAGAGAATAATTGAAATTTGGTCGGGCTTACCGGTTTTATACATATTAATAATTTTAGCAAGCATTGTTGAGCCAAATATTTTCTGGTTACTGGGAATTATGCTTTTATTTTCATGGATGTCTTTGGTCGGGGTAGTAAGAGCAGAGTTTCTTCGAACAAGAAATTTTGAATATGTTCATGCAGCACGTGCACTAGGGCTAGGTAATCTAGCAATAATGAAAAGACACATACTTCCAAATGCGATGGTTGCAACTTTAACTTTTTTACCTTTTATTTTAAATGGTTCAATTACTACACTTACAAGTTTAGATTTTCTAGGATTTGGATTGCCCCCCGGTTCACCAAGCTTAGGGGAACTATTAGCTCAGGGAAAAGCAAATTTGAATGCTCCTTGGTTAGGCATTACAGTGTTTGTTACTCTGGGACTTATGCTTAGTTTGTTAATTTTTGTTGGTGAGGCAGTAAGAGATGCATTTGATCCAAAAAAATATTTAGAAAAAATAAATTAATAAAACAATGGATAATCTGTTAAAAATAAAAAACTTGTCTGTATCTTTTAATATTAATAATAAAGTGTCTCAGGCTGTTAAAAATATTTCTTTAAATGTTGGGAAAGGAGAAGCACTTGGAATTGTTGGAGAATCAGGAAGTGGTAAATCTGTTACAGCACTTTCAGTATTAAAATTATTACCTTATCCTAAGGCTTTTCATCCATCTGGTGAAATTTTTTACAAAAATAAGAATATTTTAAAATCAAGTGAAGAGGAATTACAAAAAATTAGAGGGAATAATATCTCAATGATTTTCCAAGAACCAATGACAAGTTTAAATCCTTTACATCACATAAAAAAACAAATAACTGAAATACTTTTTTTACATAAAAAAATGTCTAATAAAGAAGCTGAAGACAGAACTACAGAACTTTTAGATTTAGTTGGATTCTCTGATGGTAAAAATAGATTAAATGATTATCCGCACCAATTATCGGGTGGACAGAAACAACGAGTAATGATTGCAATGGCTCTAGCAAATGATCCTGACTTATTAATTGCTGATGAATGCACTACAGCACTAGATGTTACTATACAAAGCCAAATTTTAAATTTACTAAAGAAATTACAGTCTAAATTAAAAATGAGTTTAATATTAATTACACATGATTTAACCATAGTTAGAAATATAACAGATAGAGTTGTTGTTATGACAGATGGAAAAATTGTTGAAACTGGAAAAACAAAAATAATTTTTTCTAAACCTAAACATAGTTATACAAAAAAACTTCTTGCTTCTGAACCAAAAGGCAAGCCCGTTAAAATAAAAAGTAAAGTTCCTTTATTATCAACTAAAGAATTAAAAGTATATTATCCGATAAAAAAAGGTTTCTTAAAAAAAACAACTGGTTTTATAAAAGCTGTTGATAAAGTAAATATAAATGTTTTTGAAGGACAAACTTTAGGAATAGTTGGTGAATCTGGATCTGGAAAAACAACTTTAGGTATGGCTATCCTTAGATTAATTAAAAGTAGTGGAGAAATTAATTTTTTTAAAAAAAAACAAAAATTTAGTATTAACAAATTTGATTTTAAAAAAATGAAACCATTAAGAAATGATATACAAATTGTATTTCAAGATCCCTTTGGAAGCTTATCGCCAAGACTTTCTATAGAAGAAATTATCAACGAAGGATTACAAATTCATAAAAAAGATTTAAACGAAAATGATATAAGAAAACTAATTGTAGATACTCTAAGAAAGGTTGAGCTTGATACAAATATTTTAAATAGATATCCCCATGAGTTTAGTGGAGGTCAAAGACAACGTATTGCAATAGCAAGAGCTATTGTTTTAAAACCACGTTTTCTTATTTTAGATGAACCCACCAGTGCCTTAGATATTCAAGTTCAATTACAAATTATTAATCTTTTAAAAAAATTACAAAGAGAAAATAATCTAGGATATATTTTTATTTCTCATGATCTTAGAGTAGTCAAATCTCTTTCTCATCAGTTAATAGTTTTAAAAAATGGTAAGATTGTTGAAAGTGGAAACTCTGATCAAATATTTAAGAAACCAAAACAAAAATATACAAAACAATTAATTTCTGCCGCTTTTGAAATTAAGTAAAAAGTAACCTATTAAAGCAGATAGAAATGATCCAACTAAAACCCCTATCTTTGCTTGATTAATATATAACTCTGTATCAAATGCTAAAATGTTTATGAAAAGTGACATGGTAAATCCAATACCTGTTAAAACTGCCACGCCATACAGTTGAATCCAAGTAGCATGAGATGGCAATTTTGCATATCCCATTTTTATTAAAATATAAGTTGTAAAAAAAACACCAATTTGTTTTCCAAAAAAAAGTCCTGACATTACACCTAGTGGAATAGGATTAAGTAATGTATTTAAAGTCATATCTCCTAGATAAACGCCTGCATTTGCTAAAGCAAATAAAGGCATAATTAGATAAGCAACCCAGGGATGTAAACCATTTTCTAAAAATGTCAGTAAAGACTTTTGTTCAGAACCTTTTGAATGAGGTATAAAAATAGCTAACAGCACTCCGGAGATGGTAGCATGTATTCCTGCTTGCTGAATAAAAACCCAAAGAAAAAGTCCTAAAATAATATATATCCAAGCGGATTGAATATTTCTTTTATTACAAAAATAAAAAAAAAATAAAATTATAAGAATTATTAATAACGGCAGCATTTCTACTCCTGAACTATAAAATAGAGCGATAATTATAATGGCACCTAAGTCATCTATAATTGCTAAAGCAGTCAAAAAAACTTTTAAAGAAATAGGAACTCTACTACCTAAAAGACTTAATACCCCTAAAGAAAAAGCTATATCAGTAGCTGAAGGTATGGCCCAGCCTTTTAATGTTTCAGGCTCTCCAATATTTAATATTATATAAAAAAGAGCTGGTACAGCCATTCCTCCAATCGCGGCAATAATAGGCAAAATGGCTTGCGATGGCATTGAAAGTTCTCCTTCCAAAAATTCTCTTTTTATTTCCAAACCAACTACAAAGAAAAATACGACCATGAGCCCATCATTAATCCAGTGCTGCACAGATTTATGAAAGATTGGCGAATCAATTCCAAAATAAATATCAAAATGCAAAAGATGAAGAAATTTTTCTGATAGAAAAGTATTGCTTAATATTAATGCTATAATTGCAGCAATTAATAAAAGAATTCCACTTGATGATTCTAACTTCAAAAAGTTTCTTATAACGCTTTTAAAAACCATAGAAAGAGAAAAAAAAAGTAATATTCAATGTATTTATTTAAACATAATAACAAAAAAGTTAATATAATCCCGTAAAAAAAAATTATACCTAAAAAGTGTTGCATTGAGCGAAATAATTGCTTAAATTCTACTTTTATTTATTATTATTAATATTTTTAAGTGATTAATGCCTACAGGTAAAATAAAGTGGTTTAACCCTAAAAAGGGTTACGGGTTTATAGATGTCGATGGTGAAGAGAAAGATATGTTTTTACATATTACGGCTCTTCAGGCAGCAAACATTTCTGGTCTCAACGAAGGTGACAAAGTAGAATTTGAAGTTGAAGAGCAAAATGGAAAAAGCAGTGCTGTTAACATAAAACAATTATAATTCCATAAATCGTTATAATTTTTTTAATTCTTCACTATTAAATGTGATGACAGGATACGTACGTCTTAAAAAAAATAAAAACATTGCAATTATTGGTTCGGGTATTGCAGGTCTTTATACGGCCTGGCAAATCAGTAAAAAATATAATGTGACTGTCTTTGAAAAAAATAAATATTTTGGCGGTCACAGTAATACATTTGATGTATTTATAAAAAATAAAAAAATTCCAGTAGATACAGGGTTTATAGTTTTTAATAAGAAAAACTACCCTTATCTGACAAATCTATTCAAAACTCTTAAGGTGCCAATTCAAAAAAGCAATATGTCATTTTCCGTAGATTTACAAAATAAGGATTTTTATTACGCAGGTAGTTTGACAAAAATTTTTGCTCAAAAAAAAAACTTGCTAAAAAAAAATTTTTGGAAAATGGTTATTGAAATAATAAATTTTTACAAAAAAGCATCTAATAAAAAAAAAATACATAGTAATGAAAGTTTAAAAAAATATTTAAATAAAAAAAATTATTCGAAAGAATTTAAAGAAAATCATATTTATCCCATGGCATCTGCAATTTGGTCAACAAATCATAAAGAAATTGGAAAAATGCCAGTTCAAGCATTTATAAATTTTTTTAATAACCATGGACTTTTCAAATTTTTTAATAGACCAACATGGTACACAGTAAAAGGAGGTAGTAAAAATTATGTTCAAAAAATTTTAAAAAATACAAAAGCAAAATTTAAAAGAAATATAAATGTTATAGCTCTTAAAAAAAAGGAGGGAAAAATAGAAGTTATTACTAAACAAGAAAGATTTTTATTTGATGGCGTTGTGCTAGCTTGCCATGCTGACCAGGCATCAAAAATAATAAAAGAAGTTGATTCTAATGTATCTTCTATTTTAAGAAACTTTAAATACTCTAAAAATTTAGCTTTTCTTCATAATGATAAAAAATTTATGCCAAAAAATAAGAGCATTTGGTCTAGCTGGAATTATATTTCACTAAATAAAAATAATTCAAAAAAACATTTTTTTACTTATTGGATGAACAAATTGCAAAATATTAAAAATAATAATATTTTTTTAACACTCAATCCTCCATTTAAACCAAATAAAATATACTATTCAACAATGTATGAACATCCAATTTTTACAAAAAATAGTATGGACATTCCTTCTAAATTAAATAAAGTTCAAGGAAGGAATGGTGTTTGGTATTGTGGAAGCTATTTTTATTACGGATTTCACGAAGATGCTATTAAATCTTCAATTAATATTATAAAAAAAATAGAAAATGAATTTTCCTAAAAATTGTATTTATTATGGAACATTAATGCACGATCGCTTAATTCCAAAAAGACATAAGTTTGCTTATAAATTATTTTATCTCTTTTTTGATCTTTCACAACTTGACGTTATTAAAAAAAAATTTACTTTTTTTTCATATAACAAAATAAATTTTTTTAGTTTTTATGATAAAGATCATGGTTACAGAAACAAAATTAAAACTATTAGTTGGGTAAAAAATATTTTAAAAAAGGTTGGTTTGAATAAAAAAAAAATAAAAATTTATATTCTTTGTATGCCAAGAATACTTGGGCATGTATTTAATCCATTAACTATTTATTTTTGTTATGATGTAAAAGGTTCTTTAAAAGTTATCATCTACGAAGTAAAAAATACTTTTGATCAACAACATAGTTATGTTTTTAAATTAAAAAATTTTAATAATGCAAGCTTTTTTAACCACAGTTGTGTAAAGAAATTCCATGTATCGCCATTCTGGGGCATGAATGCGAAATATAATTTTAAAGTAAGCAAACCTTCAAACAAATTTTATGTATCTATAGGAATGAGAAAAAAGAATAAAAAAATATTTGAAGCAATATTAAATACAAAATATCAAAAATTAAGTTTTAAAAATTTTATATTAAAATTTTTTCAATATCCTTTTTTAACTATAAAAGTTGTTTTGGCCATACACATTGAGGCATTAAAAATATTCTTTAAAGGAGGTAAATATTTTAAAAAGCCCTTGTTAAAGAATGATTTAACTATAGTGAACAATTAAATATGAAAATTTTCTTAAAACAGCTAGCAAATATAAATTACGGAAAAATAAAAGTTATTCTTCCTGATAATAAAATTTATAAATTTTCTGGTTCTAAAAAAGGACCAAAAGTTAATTTAAAAATAAATTCTTACAAAGCAATCCAAAGAATTTTATCTGATGGCTCTTTAGGTTTTGCTGAATCTTATCTTGATGGCGGAGTTGAAACACAAGATTTAAAAAAATTATTTATTTTTAGCCTAAAAAATGAAAAAAATTTAAATTTTATTTTTAGAAAAAGTTTTTTATCAAAAATCTTTAATAAATTAATAAAAAAAATTAGGGAAAACTCTCTAAGACAAAATAAAAAAAATATTTCATATCATTATGATTTAGGAAATGAATTTTTTAAACATTGGTTAGATAAAAATTTAACATATTCTTCAGCTATATATAAAAATAAAAAAGAAAGTTTAGAAATAGCTCAAAAAAATAAATTTGAAAAAATATGTAAGCTATTACAACTTAATAGTAAGCACCATTTATTAGAAATTGGATGTGGTTGGGGAGGATTTGCAACCTACGTTGTTAAAAAATACCATTGCCGTATTACTTGCATAACTTTAAGTAAAAAACAATATGCTTATGTTGAAAAAAAAATAAAAAAATTAGGAATGGAAGATAAAATTAATTTAAAATTTGCTGATTACAGAAATCTTACAGGTGAATATGACAGAATAGCTTCTATAGAAATGTTTGAAGCAGTTGGTGAAAAATATTGGGATTTATATTTTAAAAAAATTAAACAACTATTAAAACCAAATGGAATAGCTGCATTTCAAATAATTGCTCTTAATAATGAAAGATTTTTAAGATATAAAAAAAATTTAGATTTCATTCAAAAGCATATTTTCCCTGGGGGAATGCTTCCGTCAAAACAAATATTAAAAAAAATAATTATTCAAAATAATTTTTCATTAATCTCATGTCAAACCTACGCAAAACATTATGCAAGAACTTTGAAAAATTGGTTTGTAAGATTTAAAAAATCATGGCCAGCAATAAAAAATTTAGGTTTTAATGAAAAATTTAAAAGAAAATGGGAATATTATTTAAATTATTGTGAAATCGGTTTTGAGCTAGGGACTCTTGATCTCATGCAAATCAGAATTAAAAAAAAAAAATAGTTACTTTCTTTTTAACATAGTTTTTAATAATGGAAATAAAAATGTATAAGGGAGAAATCTTATAATTTTTAATATATATGTAAAAATCTTAGGAAAAGCAATTTCAAAACGATTTGTCTTTAAACCTTTATAAATATATTCCGCTGATTTTTCACCCGATATTAAAAAAGGCATATAAAAATCATTTTTATCAGTCATTGGAGTTTTCACAAAACCTGGGTTTATAATTTGTAAAACTATATTGTATTGTTGCAAATCTGGTCTTAATGATTCACAAAGGCTTATTAGTGCGGCTTTTGTCGGACAATAGCCAGATGAATGAGGAAAGCCTACATAACCTGCTAATGATGCAACCACTGCTATTTTGCCAGATTTTCTTTTTATAAACCTTTTAATAATTGGTTCGAGACAATTAACTGTTCCAATGTAATTAACATTCATAAGATTTTCAACTTTTTCAGATGAAAAATCTTTGCTACTTACAGGCTCATTAATTGCAGCGTTTAAAATTACTGTGCCTATTTTTCCCAATTCTTTTTCAATTTTATTTATCGTTAAACTTACATTGTTTCTTAAACTAATATCTAAAGGATAAATTCTAATAGATCCTTTAAGATTTTTAGATTCATTTCTCAATTTATTTAAATTTTTTAGAGATCTGGCACTTGCTGCTATGGTAAATCCTTTACTGGCTAATTTTTTAACAAGCATTCTTCCAATTCCAGTACTAGCTCCGGTAATCCAAATACAACGTTTAACATCTAACATAAAAATATTATACAGAATTTATTTTACTCATAATCCAAATACTTAAAGATGATACAGTTGAAGTAAGGACTCCACCCCAAATCAAATCAATGATCGTTACTTTAAGTGACCAATTTTTTATTGTTGCAAGATTTGTAAGATCATATGTTCCATAAGCAACTAGACCAAATAAAGCTCCCATCCAAAATGCATCAAAAATTTGAAAATTATTTAGATTAGGTTTTAAAACTAAAAAAGTTATTCCAACTATATACAAAAAATAAAATGTAAAAGCAGCCCATAAAATTGGTTTTTCAAGAAGTAAAGAACCTAATAATGGTTTATATATAAATTTTACAGCAATAGATAACCAAATAAAATCTATGATTAAAAAAAGCGCAAATGCTATACCCGAACATAGTAAAAGTGATTTAGTCATAGAAAATAAGATTAGTATTTTTGAATTTAATTTCTACTAAAAAAAAATTAAAATAACAATAAATGTAATATTCGCAGATTTAATCATGAATGGAATTTTTTTTAATTTTTAATAAAATAAAAAAATGGATGCAATAACAGAAATACTATTAATACTAGGTTTTATTTTTATTGGTATACCTTTTATAACCTATCTTTTAGTAGAAAAGAAAAAGTATAAAAATTTATCAAGAAATCAACGCTATGCAGGATTTTGGTTAAGATTTTTAGCGGGAGTCATAGACACTGTAACTTTATATTTACTTTATTTATTCATTGATAGTCTTTTTGGCATATATGATGACCCTTGGCAATATGACAGTTCATATTCAACTTTGAAGTGGCTAGTTTTTTATTCTGAAATAATTATAACTTGGATTTATTTCTGTGGATTACAGTCTTCAAAAGACCAGGGAACTGTTGGAATGCAATTGTTTAAAATAAAAATTTACGACGAGCAATTAAAAAGAGTAAAATTTTGGAGATTAACTGGTAGATATATTGCAAGTTGCACTTCAGCGTTTTTGTTTTTCGTTGGTTATTTTATGATTGGTTGGACATCAAGAAAACAAGGTTTGCATGATTTTTGCGCAAGAACAATTCATTTAATTCATAAATAATAAGATATGGCGGACAGGGGGAGATTCGAACTCCCGGTTCTATTGCTAGAACACATCCTTTCCAAGGATGCACAATCGACCACTCTGACACCTGTCCTAATTATCGATATTATATATCTGTTATTTATTATTTTCTCCAGTTTTTAAGGCTTCTAAAAAAGCTGATTGCGGGATATCAACTTTACCAAATTGTTTTAAACGTTGCTTCCCTTTCTTTTGCTTTTTTAGTAATTTATCTTTACGCGTCCTATCTCCACCATATAAACTTCCTGTTACATCTTTTCTATAAGCTGGAACAGTTTCTCGTGCAATTATTTTACCTCCTATTGTTGCTTGTATGGGTAATTTAAATTGTTGTCTAGGCAAAACATCTTTAAGTCTTTGACAAATTTCTCTACCTCGTCTCTCGGCATGAGACGAGTGAACAATGATAGATAAAGGTTCAACATTTTCTTCATTAACTAAAATACACAACTTAATTAATTTGCTTTCACGATTACCTTCTATCTGATAATCAAAACTAGCATAGCCTTGAGTTATTGATTTTAATCGATCATAAAAATCAATAATAGTTTCTGATAAAGGCAATTTATATTTTACCATTACTGTTTTTCCCATAAAATTGTGCTCAACTTGTTCTCCCCTTTTTGATTCACAAAGTTCAAAAATATTCCCTAAATATTTTTGTGGAGCTATTATTGTAGCGACTATCCAAGGTTCTTCCATTTTCTTTAATAAATTTGGTTCGGGAAAATCCATTGGATTATGAATAGATTGTGTGCTGTTATTGGTAGTGGTTACTTGATAAACTACACTAGGTGCAGTTGTCAATAATTCTAAATTAAATTCTCTTTCTAATCGTTCCCTAATAACTTCCAAATGCAAAAGACCTAAAAATCCACAACGAAAACCTTGTCCCAATGCTGCTGAGGATTCATGTTCATAAGAAAAACTTGAATCATTAAGACTTAATTTTTCTAAACTATCTTTAAAGTCATTAAATTGAGAACTATCATATGGAAATAGTCCACAAAAAACTACTGGCTGAGATGGTTTAAACCCTGTAAGAGCAGATGAACATGGTTTTATTTCTTCTGTTAAAGTATCTCCTATTTTACAATCTGCTACTTTTTTTATCCCTGCAGTTATAAAACCAATTTCTCCAGCTTGCAAAACTTTAACTTCTTTAATTTTCGGAGTAAAAACACCAACTTTTTCAATCTCGTAAGAAGCTTTATTAGACATCATTGTAATTTTTTGTCCAGGCGCAAGAACGCCATTCTTAACCCTAACTAAAGTAATAACTCCTAAATATTTGTCATACCAACTATCAATTATTAAAACTTGTAATGGCTCGTCGATATTACCTTTAGGGGGCGGCAATTTATTAACTAGTAAATTTAATAATTCTTCTACACCTTCACCAGTTTTAGCAGAAATTTTTATAGCTTCTTTTGCATTTATACCTATCATTTCTTCAATTTGCTGAATTACATTTTTGGGATCAGAAGCAGGCAAATCAATTTTGTTAAGAACAGGTATAATCTCATGGTTGTTAGCTATAGCTTGATAAGAATTTGCAAGAGTCTGAGCCTCTACGCCCTGCGTGCTATCTACAACTAGAATTGAACCTTCACATGCGGCCAGCGATCTATTTACTTCGTAAGAAAAATCTACATGCCCGGGAGTATCCATTAAATTAAGTTTGTAATTTTCTTGATTTGTATTTTTATAATCTAATTGGACGGTTTGTGCTTTAATTGTTATGCCTCTTTCTCTTTCAATATCCATTGAATCTAGAATTTGATCTCTAAATTCTCTTTCTGATATTCCTCCACAAATTTGTATTAATCTGTCAGCTAATGTTGATTTTCCATGATCTATATGTGCAATAATTGCAAAATTTCTTACTTGTGAAATATCCATATTATAATAATTTATTTTTCTCTGAGGATGGCGTCAGTATTTTTTACAACATTATCAACAATTATTTTACAAATAGATTCTATTTCAGAATCTATTAAAGTTTTATTTTTTGGTTGTAAAGTAACAGAAATAGCTACAGATTTTTTTCCATCAGGTATTCCTTCGCCTTCATAAATATCAAAAATATTAATTTCCTCAATAATTTCGTTGTTAGTTTCTTTTATTAAATTAACAATTCTTTTTGCTTCTATATTTTTATCAACTAAGAAAGCAAAGTCTCTTTCAACTTTTTGAAAATACTTGTTTTGAAATTTCTTTTTACTTTTTTGTATACCAGGAGGCAAAGCTTTAAGATTTAATTCAAATGCAAATATCGATGAATTAATTTCTAATTTTTTAATTAAATTAGGATGAATTTCTCCGAATTGACCTATCTTTTCATTTTTGAAATATAATGTTCCTGATTTTCCTGGATGGTAATAACTCAAATTATTATTTTTTAAAGTAAATAAATTTATTGATAATTGACAACATTTAAGTACAGATTCAATATCAGATTTGACATCAAAAATATCATAATTCCTTTCTTTCTTTAGCCAATGTTTTATATTTTTACCATATCTAATTCCAGATAGTGCAATTTGCTGTATATCTTTATCTTTAAAATCAAAAGTTGGGCCTAATTCAAATAAACATATATTTTTTTCTCCATTATCAATATTTTTTAAAACTGCTTGCAGTAGATTAGGTATTATTGAAGGTCTCATAATATCTAAATCACTACTAATTGGATTTTGTATTTCTAATAATTGATCATTAAAATCAAATAATTTTGCAAATTTTTTTGACATAAAGGACCAAGTTACAGTTTCTGTAATTCCTCTTTGTACTAAACATCTTTTCATGTTTAACTCTCTAATTTGACAGCGATTATCTATTCTCTTTTCATTACTGATATAAATTGATTGAGATGGAATTTTATCATATCCATAAATTCTAATTACTTCTTCAATAATATCTGAAGCACCTTCAACATCATGTCTCCAACTTGGTGGTGTTAATGTATATTTTTTCCCTTTTTTAATTAAAAAACCTAAATCTTTTAGAATCTTTTGAAACGTTGTTTCAGGTATGTTAAATCCTGAAAAATTTTCAAAATATTTAAAATCAAATATAATTTTTTTATTATTTTTTGGTATAGATCCATCATGTACAATTTCACTTGATTCACCCCCACAGAATTCTTTAATTAAATTTAAAGCTTCATCTATACCAACAATTACACTTTCAGGATCCACTCCTCTTTCAAAACGATATCTTGAATCTGTGATTATATTTAACAACCGCCCTGTTTTAGCAATTGTAGTTGGATTAAAAATAGCGGATTCTAAAAAAACATTTTTTGTATCTAAATCACATCCTGTAGATTTGCCACCTATTACCCCTGCCAAACTTAAAATGTCATTTCTGTCTTTTATAATTATCATTCCTTTTGATAATTTATAATTTTGTTCATCTAATGCCTGTATAGTCTCTCCTCCTTTAGCAAGAGAAATTATTAAATCTCCTTTAATTTTATCAGCATCAAAAACATGCAAGGGTCTATTACAATCTATGGTTAAATAATTTGTTATATCAACCAATGCAGATATAGGTTTCAACCCAACTGCTTGTAATTGTTTCTTAAACCACTCTGGACTTTCACAATTTTTGACATTCTTTATATAACATCCATAAAACGCCGGACAATGAAGCTTTGTATCTTTATCTATTTTTATTTTTATATTACTTTTAAATTTTCCTTTATTTTTAATAATCTTCTTTTCTAAGAAAGTGCCTAGTCCTGTTGCAGCTAAATCTCTTGCTATTCCATAAACTCCTAAGCAATCAGATCTATTTGGTGTAACTTCTACATCAATTATTTGTTCAGACGGATAAAGCGTTGACAATGCGCTACCTGTTTTTGCATTTTTATTTAATTCAATAATTCCTTCACTATCATCACCAAGACCAATTTCTTTTGAAGAACAAAGCATTCCTTCACTTTCAACGCCTCTAATTTTTGTTTTTTCAATTACAAAATCTTCACTCATCCTAGTGCCTACAGGAGCTAAAACTGCTTTCATATCTTATTATACATTTGGAGCACCACAAACAATATTTAACTCATTATTGCCATCATTGTCTTTACATAACTTTAGGCTATCAGCATTAGGATGATTTTGCACTTCAACAACATGTGCAATTTTAAATTGTTTGAATGTATCTTGATTATTAATAACTTCGCTAACTTCAATGCCTGACATTGTAAGCTTATCGCAAATATCTTTAATATTTTTTTTTGTTTTTAAGTATTTTTGTAACCAAGAAAATGTAAATTTCATTTTTAAATCTTTTCAATATTTTCAAAAACAGAAAATCCAAAATTTTTTAGCCATTTTAAATCGGAATCAAAAAAACTTCTTAAATCGGGGATACCATACTTTAGCATTGCCATTCTTTCTACTCCCATTCCAAAAGCAAAACCTTGATATTTTTTACTATCCACCTTGCAATATTTTAATACCCTAGGGTGTACCATTCCGCAACCCATAATTTCCAACCAACTTCCTCCTTTACCAATTACAATTTCTTCTTTATTTTTATGACAACCAATATCTATTTCAGCAGACGGTTCAGTAAAAGGAAAGAAACTTGGTCTAAACCTAACAGGAAGATTATCTAATTCAAAAAACTCCCGACAAAAATCTAACACACAACCTTTTAAATGACTCATATTTATATCAGTATCAATACATAAGCCTTCAATTTGATGAAACATGGGGGTATGGGTCATATCTGAATCTGCACGATAAGTTCTACCAGGGGCTATAATTCTAAGAGGTGGTTTTCTTTTTTCCATTGTTCGAATTTGTACAGGTGAAGTATGAGTGCGTAAAAGCATCTTGTCATCATTTTTGAAATAAAATGTATCATGAAGTTGTCTAGCCGGATGGTCCTCTGAAATATTTAAAGCAGTAAAATTATGAAAATCATCTTCAATATCAGGGCCTAATGCAGTATCAAAACCCATTTTTTGAAAGATTTTTGAAACTTCTGCTATTGTTTGAGTTATTGGATTTATTTTTCCTTCTTTATCTGGTCTAACTGGTAATGTTATATCTATTTTTTCAGTTTGTAACTTTGATGAAACCTCTTTTTCACTCAAAATCTTATTTTTTTCTTCAAATAAATTGTTAATTTTATTTTTTAAATTATTAATTTCTCTACCAGCATCTTTTCTTTCATTTTCAGGTAAATTACTAATTGATTTTAATTGTAATGTAATAAGACCTTTTTTACCAAATACTTCGGCTTTTAAAGTATTTAAATCTCTTAAATACTTTATGTTTATTAACTTTTCTTGTATTTCAGATTCTAAGTTTTTTAATTCTTTGGACATAAAATTACAAAAAAAAACCCGTTAACTTATGGAATTTTTATTTTAACACTTTATCAAGTGTTTTTATTAATTTTTTTTAAGTTGTTTTTTCTTCAGTTTGTCGAATTTTATCAATAATTGACTTAAAAGTTTCTGGATTATTGGCTGCAATATCAGCTAAAATTTTTCTATCAATATCAATTTCTGCTTTTTTTATTCCTTTTATAAATTGACTGTAACTCATACCATGTTCTCTAACACCTGCATTAATTCTTTGAATCCATAAAGCTCTAAAGTTTCTTTTTTTTGTTCTTCTGTCTCTATACGCATATTGTAATCCTTTTTCAACTCTTTCTTTGGCTATACGAAAGACATTCTTTGATCTGCCTCTATAACCTTTTGCCATTTTTAAGATTTTTTTATGTTTAGCTTTTGCCTGAACTCCCCTTTTAACTCTTGCCATGATTTTCTCCTATTTATAAGGTAATAAATTCTTTATTAATGAATAATCTGATTTTTCTAAAATATTTGTGCCTCTTGCTTTTCTTTTCATAGATTGTGATCTTTTTCTTAAATTATGACGTTTAAATGCATAATTTCTTTTTATTTTTCCTGAAGATGTAAAACCAAATCTTTTTTTTGCACTGCTATTGGTTTTTAATTTAGGCATTTTTAATTTCCTTAAGATTTAAAATATTATGTGAATATATATCAGTATTTGATTTGAAATCAATAAAATTAATTCATTGGATTCAATACCATAACCAGTTGTCTGCCAAACATTTTTGGATTTTGTTCAACAGATGCTATTTCTTTAGTATCTAACTGAATTTTATTAATTAGTTTCATGCCCAATTCTTTACGACCTAACTCTCGACCTTTAAATCTTAATGTTATTTTAACTTTATTCCTTTTTTTTAAGAATTTTTCTATCTGTTTCATTTTAATTTCATAATCATGGTCATCAATACCTGGTCTAAAACGAATTTCTTTGGTACTAATAGTTTTTTGCTTTTTTTTCTCCTGACTTTTTCTTTTTTGTAATTGATAACGATATTTACCGAAATCTAATATTTTGCATATAGGAGGGTCTGAGTTTGGTGAAATTTCAACGAGATCTAGTCCAGCGTCTTTAGCCTTTTTAATGCCATCATCAACAGGAACAATTCCTAACAATTTGCCATCTTGATCAATTAATTTAATTTTGTTTGCACGAATATAATGATTGATTCTTGGACCTCTTGGTTTGAAATAATATTTTCTTCTATTGTGTTGTTGTATGCTTTTTCTCCTTTTAAAATTTATTAGTAATTATACAATTAAAAAGTTATTTTTTCTCGATTTTTTTTTTTAAAAATTCTATTACCTTTTCTGTGCTTAAAATTGTTTGTTTTTCTACGGCTAACTCTCTAATTGTTATAGAATTACTTTTCATTTCTTTTTCTCCAATTATGAATATTAAAGGAACCTTTTTAAGGCTGTGTTCTCTTATCTTATATGATATTTTTTCATTACGACTATCAAGCTCTACTTTATAACCTAAAGAACTAATTTTTTTAAAGATTTTATCTCCATATTTATTAAATTTATCTGTTATTGGGCATACAACAATTTGTAATGGAGATAACCAAAAAGGAAATTTTCCTTCGTAATGTTCTATTAATATTCCAATAAATCTCTCTAATGATCCAAAAAGAGCTCTATGTAACAAAACAGGTCTTTTTTTATTTCCTTTATTATCGATATATGTAGCACCTAGTCTTTCTGGTAAATTAATATCTACTTGCACAGTTCCACATTGCCAGTTTCTTCCAATAGCATCCCTTAGAACAAACTCAATTTTAGGACCATAAAATGCCCCCTCTCCTTTATTAATTGTATAATCTACTTTTGATTTTTTTATTGCGCTTAATAGTGCTTTTTCAGACTTATCCCAACTTTTATCACTTCCTACTCTTTTTTTTGGTCTATCTGCATAATTAATTAGAATATCTGTAAAACCAAAATCTTTATAAATTTCTAGAATTAATTTGGTCAAATTATTACACTCATCTGAAATTTGTTCTTCTGAACAAAAGATATGTGCATCATCTTGAGTAAAAGATCTAACTCGCATTAAACCGTGGACTGCTCCTGATGGTTCATATCTATGCACCTTTCCAAATTCTGAAATTTTTATTGGTAAATCTTTATAGCTTTTAATTCCTTGATTAAATACTTGTATACATCCAGGACAATTCATTGGTTTTAATGCATAAACGCGTCCATCATCTGGTTCAACAGTAAACATATTTTCTTTAAATTTATCCCAATGCCCTGATTTTTCCCATAACGATCGATCCAATATTTCTGGAGTATTAATTTCTTTATAACCTGCTTTTCTTTGTTTACTTCTCATATAATTGACAAGCTTTTGAAATAAATTCCATCCTTTTTCATGCCAAAATACAGATCCTGGACTTTCTTCTCTAAAATGAAATAGATCCATTTCTTTTCCTAATTTTCTATGATCTCTTTTTTCAGCTTCTTCTATTTGTGTAACATATGTATCTAAATCTTTTTGTGTTGCCCATGCAGTGCCATAAATTCTCTGTAACATTTCATTATTTGAGTCCCCTTTCCAATATGCTCCTGCTATTTTTGTTAAATGAAAAAATGATCCAATTCTTCCTGTAGAAGGGGAATGTGGTCCTTTACATAAATCTAGAAATTTACCTTGTTTATAAATTGAAATTTCATCATTTTTTGAAATATCTTTTAAAATCTCTAATTTATATTTCTCACCTTGCTCTTTAAAAAAATTTTCTGCTTTTTTTCTACTCCATATTTCTCTCTCAAATTTTTCATTCTTTTTAATAATTTCATGCATTTTTTTTTCAATCTTTATTAAATCTTCGAGATTAAATGGTTCTTTTTTTGCAAAGTCATAATAAAAACCGTTTTCTATTGGAGGTCCTATAGTTACTTGGACATTAGGAAATAATTCTTTAACAGCTTCTGCCATCACATGAGCCGTATCATGACGAATAATTTCTAATCCCTTAATACTATCTTTAGTTATAATCTCTATTTCACAGTTATTATTAATTACAAAATTTAAATCTTTTTGTATCCCATCTATTACTATGGCTATTGCGTCCTTAGAAAGACTAGGGCTAATACTTTTAGCAATTTCAATACCAGTTACATTATCTGGGAAATTTTTTGTTGATCCATCTAGAAATTTTATAGAAGGCATAATTAAGAAGATTATAACAAATTACAAATTGTATCCAAAATCATTATCTAAAACATTAATAACTATTTCTTTAGATAGTTTTCTTAAATCATTCTGTTGTATAATTTTTACCTTTTTTCTTTTCTTTGTTGTCCTTGGTGCGCATCGAACAGGATTAGAATCATTAGAAAATAAGACTAATGTATTACACCCAGACATTGCTATTGCATGCATTGGTCCCGTATCATTACCTATTGCTAAATTTGCATCCCTAGATAAAACACAAATATCTTGAATGGTTGTTTCATTTAATAAATTCACACAACCAGTTGCATTCATACAAATAAATTTAGCAATTTCATAGTCCTCTTTGTTACCTATCACAACTGGCGTTATGCCTTTATTGATAAATTTTTTAGCTATAAATGCATAATCTTTTTCAGGCCATCTTTTTTTTAAACGATGTGAAGAAGAACCGGGTGAAATTATAACATAAGGGCTTTTAATATTAAAATTCCTATTATTTTTTACCCAAGACAAATCAGTTAATTTTATATTAACGATTCCAATATCTTTTAATTGTTGTTTGTGCCTTTCTATAGTATGAATTTTATTTCTATTTTTATTATTATCAGGATGTGTGCACCCACGCGCAGTGCCTGACCATTCTAAAAATGGCCCTCTTTTAAATCTAAAAAAATTATAATAAAAATTACTCCTAGTAGAAGTTTGTAAATCATAAACTCTATAAAAATTCCTTTTTCTTAATTGCATACATAATTTCCATATTTTATTTAGTTTCCAAATTGAGGATCTGTCGTCTATTATTATTTCATCAAAATAATTACTATCATTAGCAAAATCTCTAAACGCACTCGATGTTAACAATGTTATATGATCTCTAGAATGATGTTTTCTAATAGACGCACATGGTCCTAAAGATAAAATAAAATCTCCTAAAGCTCCATGCTTAATAACTAAAATTTTATTTTTTTCTCTCATATTTTATTTATTAAATTAAAGAATTATATAATCTAAAATTCGACTCACACATTTTATTAATATTATATTGTTCTTTTACCAAATCATATGCCAATGAGACAATTCTTTTCTTTTCTTCCTTTGTCAAAAAAAGTGTATATTTTATTTTATTTGCTAAATCGTACTCATCTGATGGATTAAAAAGAAAGCCATTATAATTATCTTTTATTAATTCAACAGATCCTCCATGTGCGCTAGCTATTACAGGTCTTTGCATAGCTTGAGCCTCGACAATAATTCTTCCAAAGCCTTCTGGTTTTTCTGCTGGTGAAACAACGATATCACATAATTTATAAGCCGCAGGCATGTCTGAACATTTTCCTGCAAATTTAACAACATTATTAAGTTTATTTTTATTAATAAATGAAACTAATCTTTCACCTATTTTAGAATCTTCTTTCATCGTGCCTACCATTAAACAAAAAAATTGATTTTTTTTATCTTTTTTTAAAACAGCAATAGCTTTTAATAGTGTTATATGTCCTTTAAAAGATGCAATTCTAGAAGGAAATAAAATTATTGGAATTCCATCAGGAATTTCCCAATTTTTCATTAAACTTAGCATTCTTTTTGTAGTGACTTTATTAATATCATATTTTTCAAAAGCCACCCCTCTTGGAATAATTACAATATTTTCTTTTTTTCTCTTTGTAAATTTAAAATTATTAATTAGGTATTTTTCTATAAATTTTGATATAGCTATTATTTTGTAACCTTTAGTCATAATTGAATTGTAAAGTCTTTTAAATTGATTTTGGTTTTGGTAAGCGCCATGAACAGTAGTAACAAATTTAATCCCCCTTAACATTTTACAAGCAAGAAAAGCACTCCAAGCAGGGGCTCTACTTCTAGCATGAACTATTTTTACTTTGTTTTTTTTTATTACCCATATCAATAAAAAAATATTAAAAAAAATTTTTAGCGGATTCTTAGTTTCTAAAGGTAATTCGATATGCTTAATGCCACTTAAAACTATTTTTCTTACCAAAGCTCCTGAAGAAGATGCTACTATAGTTTTCCATCCCATTTTCTTCATAAATAAAGAAATTTCTACTGTTCCTTCTTCAGCTCCTCCCATATCTAGCCTTGGTAAAACTTGGAGTATTATTTTCTTTTTTTCTATATCCATACAAATTTAATAATAAAATTCTTATAATTAGTGTATAATGATTTTGTGTCGGGAAACATAAAAAAATTGTTATTATTTTTTAGGAATAAAGTCAAATCCTTTTTTCTTTGGCTCCTTGTCCCTAGAGAAATAATTCTTAGACAAAGAGATAAAATTTATAATCTTAAACTGTCTACGAGAACACAAGGGTATGCGCTATCTTTTTTATTGATTGTGTCAGGCTGGTTCATTTATTCAAGTTTATTTTTTGTAAAATTTGAACAGTTAATTACTTTAAAAAATCAAACTATTTCTGAACTTAATGATAATTTATTAATTGCAAAAGAAGATCAACAAAAATTAGGTAATTTAAAAGAAAAATATGATACAACGTTAAAAGCTTTTTTAAAAAATACTGAAAATAGTTTAGAAAATTTAGAAGAGTTAATTGCTTCTGCTGGACTTAACTCTGATGAATTGATTAGAAGATCGATTAGAGACGTTCCAGCCGGTGGTCCCTTTATACCTGACATTTCTGAAGAAAAAAATTCATTGTTTAAATTTAAAACTAGACCAGATCTAGAAAAAAGTAATTCAAACCAAGTTAACAATAATATTAAAAGATTAGAGGCGTTACAAAATATTATGCCTAGTATTCCATTGGCTGCTCCGTTAGATTATTATTGGGTATCAAGCAACTTTGGTAAAAGAAAAGACCCAATAAATGGAAAGAATGCGCTTCATTATGGAATTGATTTAGTAGCTCAAACTAGTACTAAAATTATGGCTACTGCTTCTGGTATTGTAACTTTTTCTGGCAATAGATCTAGATATGGGAAAATGGTTGAAGTTGATCATGGTTATGGAATGAAAACTAGATATGGTCATTTACATAAAATAACAAAAAAAAAGGGAGAAATTGTGGTTTTTAGAGAAGAAATTGGTAAACTAGGAACATCTGGAAGAGTAACTGGGCCGCATCTTCATTATGAAGTTTTATATGATTACAAAGCTCTAAATCCAGCAAAACTTATTAATGCAGGTAAAAATGTTTTTAAAAAAAGATAAAAAAAAAAGTAATTATAATCCGCCAGATCCAAAACTTTATAAAGAAATCTCAAAAGATAGAGGTGAAATACCTTCCATAATAAGTGAAAATTGTGAATGTCGTGGAAATGTAAAAACTGATGGAGAAATACAAATTGATGGCACTATAAAAGGAGATGTATCTGCAAAACAAATAGTGATAGGAGATTCAGGAGTTGTTCGTGGGAATGCAACTGCAAGTTTCTTTAGAATTTGTGGAAAAATTGAGGGCGATGTCAGAGCTGAAACAGTTGAAATTACAGAAGGAGCTACAGTTAAAGGAAATGTCTATAAAAAAAGTATTTCTATTGAACATGGAGCAAATATTAGCGGAAATATTAATCAATTAGAAAGTGCAACGGCAAAAATTTTTAAAATCCAAAGAAAAGCTCTAAGAGATGAAGATTAAATAAAGTCTTACGCCAGTTTTTTTTCAATTTCTTTTTTATGTTGACTTGATATAGGATATTCCAATTTATCAAGTATTTCTAAAGGTACTACTTGTAAAAAATTACCTTTTTCCTTTTGCCAATTATTTAAAATAAATTTTGCCAAATTCGAGCCAGTAAATTTTAAATGTTGTTTTATAAAATTTATTAAAATTTTTTCCCAATATGGCATTACAATTTTTTGAAAAATAACAGTATCATTATTAACAAAATTTTTAAAAACATTATTCGGATCATAAATAAATGCCATACCACCGGTCATGCCAGATGCAAAATTATCACCAACTTTTCCTAAAATTACAATTTTACCTCCAGTCATATATTCACAACCATTATTGCCACATCCTTCAACTACAGCATTAGCTCCTGAATTTCTTACAGCAAATCTTTCACCTGAAATACCACTAGCAAAAAGATTTCCTGAAGTTGCTCCATATAACACTGTATTACCTATAATAATATTTTCTTGAGGTAAAAAACCTTCTACTTTCTCAGGTTTAATAATTATAGTGCCGCCAGATAAACCTTTGCCAACATAATCATTAGCATCCCCACAAATTTCAATTTGTATTTGTTTGATCATGAAAGCTCCAACTGATTGTCCAGCACTACCTTTTAAATAAATTTTAAATTGTTTTTGAGCAATTTGACTCTTTTTTAAATTTGAAATTAAAAATGAAGATAATCTTGCACCAACAGCTCTATCAGTGTTTTTTATATTATACTTTAAAGAAAATGTGTTTTTCTTATGTAAGTTACTTTTAAGATCTTTAATGATATTTGCATCTAAAGTATCTAACACCTCGTTTCTTTTTACAACAGTATTATAAACAGGATTTTTCGAAACTGCTTTAACTAACAAAGAATTTAAATCTAAACCATCAACATTTTTACAACCTTTATTAACTTGTCTAAGTAAATCTGTTCTTCCAATAATATCATTAATTGATTTAATGCCTAACCCTGCCAATATTTCTCTTGTTTCTTGCGCTATAAAAGAAAATAAATTAATTACTTTCTCGGGCGTTCCTTCAAATTTTTTTACGAGCTCAGGTCTTTGTGTACAAAGGCCCACTGGACAAACATCACTATGACATTGTCTTACTAGTATGCAACCCATAGCTACTAAAGACGTTGTGCCAACTCCATATTCTTCTGCTCCCAAAATTGCTGCTATGACTATATCCCTACCTGTCTTAATCCCACCATCTGTTCTTAAACGAACTTTGTGTCGTAAATTATTCATAACTAATATTTGATGAACTTCTGATAACCCTAATTCCCAAGGAATTCCTGCATATTTAATACTTGTTTGAGGACTTGCGCCTGTTCCTCCTGAATGTCCTGAGATTAGAATTGTATCAGCTTTAGCTTTTGCAACTCCAGCTGCAATTGTTCCAATGCCTGAACGAGCAACTAATTTTACACAAACTCTAGCTTTTGGATTAATTTGTTTTAAGTCATAAATCAACTGTGCTAAATCTTCGATTGAATATATGTCATGATGTGGTGGTGGTGAAATAAGAGTTACTCCAGGAGTTGAATATCTTAATTTTGCAATTTCTTTTGTAACCTTAAATCCTGGTAACTGACCTCCTTCTCCTGGCTTGGCTCCTTGAGCCATTTTAATTTCAATCTCATCACAAGTATTTAAATACTCTGCAGTTACACCAAATCTTCCTGAAGCAATTTGTTTAACTCTAGAATTCTTACTATCTCCGTTATCAAGTCTTATAGCTCTTTTAGGATCTTCTCCACCTTCGCCGCTACAAGAGGATCCTCCTATTCTATTCATAGCAATAGATAACGTTTCATGAGCTACAGTAGATAAAGCTCCTAAAGACATACTGCCTGTGCCAAATCTTGGAAAAATATTTTTTACTGGTTCTACTTTATTAATTGATATAGTTTTTTTTATTTTGCGAAATGAAAATAAATCTCTTAGATTAATTGGGGCAAGATTATATAAGCCTTCAGTATAATTTTTGTAAATTTTATAAGAATTTTTGTATACAGCTGTTTGTAAAGTATGAATTAAATTTGGTTCAAAAGAATGATTTTCTCCATTTTTTCTATATTTATAAAATCCACCTATAGGTAAAGATATAACATCTTCATTAAAAGCTTTTGCATGCAAAGTTGTTATTTTTTTCTCTATTGTATTAATTCCAATTCCAGAAATTCTTGAAGTAATGCCAGGAAAAAATTCTGCAACCAAAGTTCTACTTAAACCAACAATTTCAAAGTTGCATCCGCCTCTGTATGAACTTAAAACAGATATCCCCATTTTTGACATAATTTTTAAAATGCCCTGATTAATAGAATTTTTATAAATAATTAGTTCTTCTGAATAATTATTATTGTCGCTACCATATTTTCTGGATTTTTCAATAATTGTATTTTCTGCTAAATATGGATTTACAGTAGTTGCCCCCAAACCAATTAGTACAGCAAAGGCATGGACATCTAAAATATTAGATGATTGAACATTAATAGACACAAAACTTCTTAAACCTTGTTTAATTAAATGATTGTGAATAGCTCCAACCATAAGGACCATGGGTATAGGTGCAAATTTATTATTAACTTTTTTATCACTTAACAAAATATGTTCTACTCCTGCTCTTACATTTTCCTCTATTTCTAACTGAAGGTGCTTTATAGACTTTTCTAAATTTTTTGTGTTATCTTCAACAGAAAAAATACATTGAAATTCTTTTGACTTTTCTTTTAATTTCTTTTTCAAACTTTCATATTCGTGAGTAAATAAATAAGGAGAATCTAATAAAATAAAATTACATTGTTTTTCAGTTTCTTCTAAAATATTACCTAAATTTCCCAATCTAGTTTTTAATGTCATTACACTAGTTTCTCTAAGCGAATCCATAGGTGGGTTTGTGACTTGACTAAAGTTTTGACGAAAGTAGTTATATAATCCTCTATAATTTTTAGCAAGCAATGAAATTGGAGTATCATCTCCCATAGATCCTGTTGCTTCTTTCTTTTCTGCAATCATTGGATTTAGGATTAATTCTAGATCTTCTATATTCCAATTTGAAAGTATTTGTCTTTTCTTTAATTCCTTACTATCAAAATAACTAATAAAATTTGATTTTGTTTTAACAACCTCTTCAAATTTTTTTATTTTTTTTACCCATTTGCTATAAGGCTTTCTTTTTGTAAGAAAATCAATAATTTCATCATTGTTATAAAATTTGCCCTCTTTTAAATTTACACCAATTTGATGTCCAGGAGGGATGTTGCCTTTTTTAATAATTTTTGAATTTTCTACTTCTGTCATTCCAGTCTCAGAACCAACAAACAAAATATTATCATTGGTTAAAGAATACCTCATTGGTCTAAAACCATTACGATCCATCCCAGCAATTACCCAATCACCGCCATAGGCTGCTATAGCTGCGGGTCCATCCCAAGGCTCAATAACAGCATTACAATACTTATAAAAATCATTAATTTTTTGTGATTGATTTTTATTAGTTGCTTCAGGGATAGACAAACATTTTATCATTGGTAAATCTTTTCCGGAATGTAAAAGTAATTCAAAAAAAGCGTCTAATGCTGCTGTATCTGAAGCATCTCCTTGAATAATAGGATGTAATACATTTATATTGTCACCTAATTTTTCAGAAAACATTTTTGGCTCATGAATTTTTGTTAAACTTGTATTTCCTTGGATAGTATTAATTTCTCCATTATGAGCTAAGGTTCTAAAAGGTTGCGCTAAAGACCAGGTAGGAAATGTGTTAGTAGAATATCTTTGATGAAAAATTGAAAAATTAGAAATAAATTCTTTATGTTTTAAATCAGGATAAAATGTATCTAACTGTTCTGCAAGAAACATCCCTTTATACACAATAGATTTAGATGAAAGAGAACAAATATAAAAATCTTTATTTGAGTCGATTGGAATTTGTTTTTCTATTCTTCGTCTTACAAAAAATAATGTCTTTTCAAAATCTTGTTCTGGTATGTTTTTTGTGTTCTCAAAAAAAATCTGTTCTATTTCGGGTCTAGTTTCATTTGCTTTTTTTCCTATAGCATTCAGATTAACAGGAACAGATCTCCAACAATAAATTTTATTTCCAGATCTTAAAATTTCTTTTTCTACTATAGTTCTACATATTTCTTGTCCTGAAATATTATTTTTTGGTAAAAAAATCATTCCAACTGCTAAATTATTTTTGGATGGTGTTATTCCTAATGATCTAATATAATTTTTAAAAAAATTTTGAGGATAAGATATTTGAATACCAGCTCCATCTCCAGTTTTTCCATCAGCATCAACAGCGCCTCTATGCCATACAGCTTTTAATGCTGTTATTCCAGCATCTACTACACTTCTTTTTGGAACACCATCTATAGCAGCAACTAAACCAACGCCACAATTATCATGTTCAAATGATTGTTTGTATACTCCGTGCTTAGTCAGCAATAATTTATTTTTTTTCCAATAATCTAATTCTTCCATTTTCTTTTTCTTTTTTTTTTTTTGTAATTTTATTTATAAGCAAAACTTTTAGACGAAACTTCCTTCTTATTTAATTTTGATAAATATGAGTCTATATACTTGGCAACATCTCTACCATCTTTTATTGCCCATACAACTAATGATGCTCCTCTAACAATATCACCTGCTGCAAAAACACCTGGTAAATTTGTCATCATTGTTTTGTGGTCAATTTTTATTGTTCCCCAACGTGTTACTTGTAAATTTTCACAATTGAATAATTGTGGTAATGGCTCAGGATCAAAACCTAAAGCTTTTATAACAATGTCTGCCTTCAATCTATAAGTGTCATTAACTAAAACATTAGGAGAGCTTCTACCAGAGGAATCTGGTTTTCCAAGCTCTACTTTAGCTACCTCAATCGTTTCTACTTTACTACTACCGTTAATCTTCAATGGTGTCGACAACCAAGAAAAATTAACACCTTCTTCTTCTGCATATGAAACTTCTCTTGCGGAACCTGGCATATTTTCTTTATTTCTTCTATATAAACAAATAACTTTTTTTGGTCCTTGTCTTACAGAAGTTCTTACGCAATCCATTGCTGTATCACCACCACCAACGACAATTACATTTTTATTTTTTGTATTTAATTTTCCACTATCAAAATCTGGAACTTGGTCTCCCAAACCTTTTTTATTGCTTGAAATTAAAAAATCTAATGCTGGAACGACGTTTAAAAGTTTATTGCCTGATATATCTATTTCTCTTGCTTTATAAACTCCTGTTGCAATCAAAAGGGCGTCATGTTTTTTCTTTAAATAATCGAATGATTTTGTTGAGCCTACAGTAAAATTTTTATGAAATTTTATTCCACTTTTTTTTAAATTTTCTGTTCTTCTTTTTACAGATTCTTTTTCTAACTTGAAATTGGGTATGCCATATATTAATAACCCACCTGGTCTATCATATTTATCATAAATTTCTACTTGGTAACCTTTTTTTCTTAGTTGCTCTCCAGCCGCCATACCAGCTGGACCTGAACCTATAATACCAATGGATAAAGCAATTTCTTTTGGAGGTTTTACTGGTTTAACCCAACCTTTTTTCCACGCGACATCTGTGATATATTTTTCAACTCTTCCAATTGTCACAGATTCAAAACCTTTTTCTATAACACAATTTCCTTCACATAATCTATCCTGAGGACAAATGCTTCCACAAATTTCAGGAAAGTTATTTGTAGATTGTGATACTTCATAAGCTTCTTCTAACCTATTTTCTGCAGCCAATTTTAACCAATCAGGAATATTATTTTGTACAGGGCAATGAACTTGACAAAAAGGCACGCCACATTGAGAACATCTTGAAGCTTGTTTCTTTGCTTCTTGAGGGTCAAATTGCTTATAAATTTCCTTAAAATCCTTTAAACGAACAGAACTGTTACGTTTTTCTGGCATTAATTTTTTTTTATTAACAAATTGTAAAAGTTTTGTTGTCATAGATAAATACTATAGTAATTAGTTTTGATTTATACATACAAATATTAGATTTTTTTCAAAAAACCTAGGAAAACCAACACATTTTAGGTCAGTCTAACTGTCATATTATTAAATTTTTTTAACTATATAATTGTATTTATGAACCCCGATAATTTATTACAAATTTTTTTAACTTCAATAATCCAAGGCATTACCGAATTCTTACCCATAAGTTCTTCTGGGCATATTTTATTTTTGAACAAAATATTTGATTGGAATGATGTTAATTTAACTTTAGTAGTAGCTGCTCATTTTGGCACTCTTCTAGCTGTTATTAAATATTTTTGGTTAGATATAAAAAAATATTTTATTTTTGGTTTTGTTTCATTTTATAAGAAAAACAATAATTTTGAAAAAAGAATGTTAACAAATGTTTTTTTTAGCACTTTGCCAATTATAGTTATTGGTTTTATATTACGGATATATCCTATTAAATTTCTCTACACTGTTCCTATACTTATTTTTGCAACTTTATTTTTTGCGTTAATTTTATTCATATCAGATAGAACAAAAATAAATAAAAAAATTGGAGATTTAACAAATTTTCATGCATTAGTAATTGGTTTTTTTCAAATATTTGCTTTAATTCCTGGTGCTAGTAGAGCAGGAGTATGTATTTCCGCTGCAAGGTTTTTAGGTTTTGATAGATTAATTGCTACAAAATACTCAATGTATTTATCAATTCCAACAATCACAGCGGCATCTTTAATTATAATTATAGATTTGGTCAATAAAACATCGTCTTTCTATTGGATAGAAATTGTCTTAGCATTCGTTTTAAGTTTTATTTTTGCTTTAGTTACTATTGATTTCTTCTTAAAAATTCTAAAAAAAATTAATTTAACTTTTTTTGTAATTTACAGAATTATAATCTCATTATTATTCATTTTCATTTTTTACTAAAGTGACAATCTTTTTTTTGTAAATCTTTTTAAATAATCTTCAATTACAATTTCTAAAGATACAGGTTTTATATTTAAATCTTTCAAAGTTAAATACTTTTTAGATACTACGTTATCTTTTTCTAAAAGTTTTAATTGATCTACTGTTAATAAAGGGTATGGAAAAAGACCTAGAATTTTTGCCATTGGTATGGCAATAAATTTTGGAATGTATAATAAAAATCTTTTTCTATTAATTACTTTTAAAAGAATTTGTAATAATTCTTTGAAAGAATACACATCTGGTCCGCCAAATTCATATATATTTTTTTTTATATTATCTTTTTTCATAATTTCAACTATGCCAGAACACACATCTTCAACATAAACTGGTTGAAATTTAGTTTTTCCTCCTAGGATTAAAGGAAGAATTGGGCTAAACAAACTCATTTTAGCAAATAAATTAAAAAAATTATCTTCTGGACCAAAAATAATACTTGGTCTGATAATATATGAATTTTTCAAATTTTTTAAAATGTATCTTTCAGCCTTTAATTTGCTTTGTGCATATAGAGAATTTTTATTTTCTTCAGAGCCGATAGCCGATAAATGTATTAATTTTTTTACTTTTAGTAAATTACACGAATCAATAATTTTCTTAACAATATCGAAATGCACATAATCAAATTCTCCTTTTCTTTTTTCATTTAAAATTCCAATTAAATTGATAACAATATCTGAATTTTTTATTGTCTTATTTATATCTTGTGATTTAGAAAAATCGCACGGTATAGGTATAATTTGCCCAACATCACCAGAGGTTTGAAGAAAATAAGACTTAGCAACGTTTCGTGTGGGTATTTGCACTAAACATTCAGTTTCACATAAATATTTGACTAGGTGTCTGCCTAGAAATCCTGTACCGCCAAACACTGTAATTGTTAAATTATTTAACTTTGCCATTAATAATAAAATAATAAAAAAATTTTATTTTTATTGATTTTTTTTTATACAATACCATTTGTAAACATGGTCAAAAAATTTAAAAAAAATATCAAGTTATATAATGATGATATACCTAAAAACTTAAATTTGGGAACATCAATTGCAATCGATACTGAAACAATGGGTTTGAATATCAATAATGACAGACTTTGTCTACTTCAAATTTCAACTGTGGAGGGAGATTGTCATTTAATAAAATTCAGTAAAGGAAATTATAACGCTCCTAACTTAATTAAAATATTAAAAAATAAATCTATATTAAAGATATTTCATTTTGCAAGATTTGATGTTTCGGTTATAAAAAAAAATCTTAAAGTTCTTTGTGAGCCTATTTATTGTACTAAAATTGCATCTAAAATTGCTCGTACTTTTACAGATAGACATGGTCTTAAAGATTTATGTAAAAATCTTTTAAAAGTTAATATTGATAAAGAAAGTCAAATATCTGATTGGGGACAGAATGAATTGACCGAAAAACAAATACATTACGCTGCAAATGACGTTTTATATCTTCACGAAATTAAAGTTAAATTAGATAAAATTTTAGAAAGAGAAGGTAGACAACATTTAGCTAAAGCCTGTTTTGATTTTTTACCAACAAGGGCTGATTTTGATTTAATTGGATGGAAAGATAAAGATGTTTTCCAACATTAATAATAAAATAAATGAAAAATAATATTATAAATTTAGCAAGACAAGTAATAAATATTGAAAGCAACGGTCTTAAAATAGTCAGCAAATCAATTAATAACAATTTTGTAAAAGCTATAAATATTCTTAAAAAAACAAAGGGTAAAATTATTTTAACAGGTATTGGAAAAAGTGGAATTATTGCAAATAAAATATCTTCAACTTTATCATCTACAGGTTCTTCGTCCCAATTTATTCATCCATCAGAAGCAAGTCATGGTGACTTAGGAACAATAAATAAGAAAGATTCAATAATTGCATTTACTTTCTCTGGAAAAACTAATGAACTAAATGATATGTTTTTTTATGCGAAAAAAAATAATATCCC
Source organism: uncultured Alphaproteobacteria bacterium (assembly GCA_964396035.1). Taxonomy (GTDB): domain Bacteria; phylum Pseudomonadota; class Alphaproteobacteria; genus CAYNCC01. The sequence continues at coordinate 7,087 of CAYNCC010000005.1, read as the reverse complement.
TTTAATTGTAATAACAAAAGCATCTAATTCTAATATCAAAAATGTTTCCAATGTCTGTATTGAATTAACAAATTTAAAAGAAGCGTGTCATCTCAATTTAGCTCCAACAACATCAACAACTGCTATGTTGGCACTTGGTGACGCCATAGCCATTGTTCTAATGAAAGAAAAAAAGTTTACAAAAAAAAATTTTTATAGTTTACACCCAGGAGGAGAGCTTGGTAAAAAATTATTGTTAGTAAAAAACATTATGCATACAGGTAATAAACTTCCATTAGTCGAAGAAAAAGTTTTAATGTCCAAAGCTATAATTGAAATGTCAAAAAAAAGATTTGGTTGCTTAGGAATTGTTTCAAAAAAAAAATTAGTTGGAATTATAACTGATGGTGATTTACGAAGACATATGAAAAATGATATATTAAAAAAAACTACTAAACAAATAATGAGAAAGAAACCCAAAACTATAAATCAAGAAATGTTTGCAGCAGATGCTTTAGAAATAATGGAAAAAAATAAGATTACCCAACTTTTTGTAGTCAAAAATAACACGCCAATTGGTATACTTCATATTCATGATTGTGTAGAATTAGGTTTAATATAAATAAACCTAAAAATATGCAAATACTATGAATATAAATAAAAATTCTATAATTTTTTTTAAATCAAGATCTACAAATGACATTTATGCTAGATCTATAAAATTTAGAAAAATTTTAAAAAAAACAATACCTGTAATAGTTGCTATTTTTTTTATATTTATTTTCTTTTGGGAGTCTTTTTTTACTTTAAATAAAATAGAAGAAATAAATAAAAATCCATTTTTAGATAAAAAATTAAATAACCAAGAAAATTTTAGTTTTCAAGGTATTGATGAACTAGAACAACCTTTTTACTTACAAGCAAAAGAACATCAAGTAATTGATAACAATAAAAAAAAATTACTTTTTCAAAAACCAAGAGCTGAATTACGTTTACAAAAAGGAACTTGGGTCACTTTGGTAGCCGATAAAGGTATTTTTGATATAAATGTTAAAACTTTAGAATTAATTGATAATGTTTTGGTTATGCATAGTAATGGAGAACAAATAGACACCGATAGAGCAGTTATAGACTTAAAAAAAGGCAAATTCTATGGAAACAGTAAACTTTTTGGTCGCAGTGATCAAATTACATTTAAATCGGAAGGTTTTGAAGTAGAAAAAAAAGGAAATAATTTTTTATTATTTGAAAAAAGTAAAATAAAAATAAAAAAATAATAATAAAAAATAAAAAATAAAAAATGAAAAAGAAACCTTTAAAAATATTCTTGTTGATAATTATATCTTTATTTTTAACCAAAAATGTTTTTTCAGCTCCGATTTGTAAAGCCGAAAAAACAACATTAACTGAAGAAGATATTCTATTAAAAAATAATGAAACAAATGAAGTAGAAGAAGAAACTGAAAATAAAGATCAAATAGAAGATAGAACTGAAATTAAAAAAGAGGAAGAAAGTGATATTGAAATTTCTGCAGATAAAACAATTGAATTAGATAAAGAAAAAGGTGTAATGATTGCTACTGGTAATGCTTTTGTGAAAGAAGGAATTACTAAATTAAGTGCAGATATGTTAACGGCTTTTTCTTGCCAAACTAAGGATGGAGAGACTCAAATTTTACAAATAAATGCTGATGGTAATGTAATTATAAATTCGGATCAAGGCAATGCTTCTGCCAAAAGAGGGACTTATTTTGTAGAAGAAAAAATTATTGAATTGTATGATAATGTAAAATTGGAAAAGGACGGAGATATATTGGTTGGAGATAAAGGAGAATTTAACGTATATACAGGAAAAGGAGAAATCTCAGTTGTTCCAACGAGCGAAGGTAGTAAAAGGAAAGTTTATGGCATCATCAAATCAAAAAAAAAATAACGAAGGACTATATATAAAAAATTTGCAAAAATCTTATGCAAGAACCGAAGTTTTAAGAAGTATTAACTTAGAAGTACATAAGTCTGAAGTTGTTGGACTTCTTGGGCCCAATGGGGCTGGTAAAACAACAAGCTTCCATATTATTACAGGATTAATTAATTCAAATAAAGGAGCAATAATAATGGATGGAATAAATATAACTGATTACCCAATTCATCTAAGATCTAGATTAGGACTAGGTTATTTGCCACAAGAAAATTCAATATTTAGAGGTTTAACGGTAGAAGAAAATTTAATGAGTATTTTAGAATATACAGAGTCTAATAAGAGTAATAGATTAAATTTTTTAGAGGAACTATTAGTTGATTTTTCATTGTCATCTAGAAGAAAATATAATGTCATGAAACTTTCTGGAGGCCAAAGAAGAAGGGTTGAAATAGCAAGAGCGTTATGTGCAAAACCAAGTTATTTATTACTTGATGAACCATTTACTGGTATTGATCCTATGCAAGTTAATGAAATTAAGGAATTAATAAAAAATTTAAAAAAAAGAAGAATAGGTATTTTAATTACCGATCATAACGTTAGAGAGGCATTGGGAATTATAGATCGTGCATATATCATTCATGATGGCACTGTCTTAATGCATGGACTTCCTAAAGAAATAATTAAAAATAAATCAGTTAAAAAAGTATATTTAGGAGAAGATTTCAAAATTTAAAAAAATGAAACTTAAACAGGCCCTAACTTTAAAACAGTCGCTTAAAATGACAGTAAAAATGCAAGAGTCTATTAAGTTATTACAACTATCAAACCAAGATATATTAAAATATATAAATGACGCTGTAAAAAATAATCCCTTCTTAGAATTAGAAAAAAATAAAAAAAAGACGAACAAAATAGAATTTGCCTATAATGAAAATGTATTTTCAAGAAATCAAAAAAAACAATCTCATAATTCATTTTCTACAATTTCTAATGTTTTTGAAAATAAGTTAGAGCAAAAAAAAAATTTAAAAGATCATCTTACTGAGCAACTAAATATTGATATAGATTCAGTTGATGAAAGATCGATTGGAAAAATGTTTGTAAATTGTTTAGATAACAATGGTTATATTAATGAAATAGATGTAAACAACATTTTTTATTATTTTAATGATAAAAAAAAGAGCTACAGTAGAAAAAAAATCGACCTGGTATTAAAAAAATTACAAAATTTTGATCCTCCTGGTATTTTTGCTAGAAATTTATCTGAGTGTCTACGAATACAGCTAAAAGAAAAAGAAATTACAAATAATTATTTTGATTTTTTGCTAAATAATCTTGAATTAATAGCAAAAAATAAAATTGATTCTATATGCAAAAAATTAAATCTAAAAAAGAATGCGGTTTTAGACATGATAAAAATAATAAAAAATCTAAATCCAAAGCCAGGGTCGATTTATGATATTGCTGAAAATAATACTATAATTCCAGATATTACTTTAAAAGTTGATCACGGTATTTTTAGAGTAAATATTAACAAATCATACATGCCTAAAATAAACTTTAATAAAGATTATTATAATAAAATTAAGAAAAAGAATTTCTTAATTAGAGAAAAAGAAAATCTAAGGGAATGGGCAGAAAATGGTAAATGGATAATTGATGCTCTTAAAAATAGAACTAATACTTTAGAAAAAGTTACAAAAGAAATAATAAAACATCAGAAAAAATTCTTTTTTGGAGGAATTGAAAATCTAAATCCTCTAACTTTAAAAGAAATAGCAAAGAAAACTAACTTACATGAAAGCACAATAAGCAGAGCTACAACAAATAAATATATAGAATCTCCAAGAGGCACTCATGAATTAAAATTCTTTTTTTCTAAAGGGATAGAATGTGGCCCAGACTCTATTATGATTTCAAATAAAAAAATAAAAGCACAGATCGTGGAACTGATTAAAAATGAAAATAAAAACAATATAATGTCTGATGAAAATATAGCTATAAAACTTAAAAGCAATGGAATATCAATAGCAAGAAGAACTGTTGCAAAATATAGAAAAATGATGAATATTCCTAGTGCATTTGAAAGAAAAAATATAAATTCCTAAAAAAATTTTAAAATTGTTTTCTAAATTAAAAAATTTCTTAGTTGTTGTTCTCAGTTTATTAATTATTTTTATAATTTTGGAATTAGTTTCAAAACAAATAAGAATAAATCGAGCGGGAAGTACTTATATTGTAACAGATCCTATTCTTCATCATAAGTGGAAAGAAAATTTAAATATTGTCAATAAAAGGCCTAAATTTAAATTAGTTACAAACTCAAAAGGTTGGTTAGAAAATTATGAAGTAAAAAAAAAGAAAGAAAGAAATACTTATAGAATTTTTTGTGTGGGTGATTCAAATACACAAGGCTTAGTAGATGATGAATATAAAACTTGTAGCAGTTTAGAGGCTAAACTTAATAATCATTATAAATCTTTACCAATAAATTTTGAAATTATTAATACTGGCACATCAAGTTATTCTACATTAATTTATTATCTTTTGATAAGAGATTACTTGACCAAATATAACCCAGACATGGTGATTTTAAATATTGATATGACAGATGTGCCGAATGACTACTTTTATAATAATTTTATAATCAAAGATGAAAAAGAAAAAATATTAGCAATAACTCCTCAAAAAGATACACAAGATATTAAATATGAATTAACTCCAACAGGATATAGAGAAATTAGAAGAAAAAAATATTATAGTAAAATTATTCAAAATTCTGATCTTTTATATTTAGTTGAGCGTGCAATATCAAGATTAATTTGGAAATGGAAATTAAATCCTAATTTGAATATTTCTCAAAATTATAACGAAGCAAATTGGTTAAAATTTGAATGGGATGATAAAGTTGAAAAAAATGTAATCTTTTCAATGAGTATTCTTGATAAAATAACTGATTTATCAATACAAGAAAATTTTGATCTTGTAGTGACTAGCATCCCTCATTTAGATCAATTTAAGGGTAAACAATCTGACCAACCACACAAAGTCGTGAAAAGTACTATACAAAAAAATAATGGAAATTATTTCAATCTATATAAAATTTTAGGTCAAAAAAAAAATCAAGAAGAATTGTCTAAATTATATCTAAAAAATGATCCTACTCATTTTAATCAATCTGGCAATAAAGTATGGGCCGATTTGTTATTTGAATATGTAATTCAAAGACAACTTTACTAAACCAATCTTAATGTTATATTTTTTTATATGCTATACCATTCTTTCATATATGTAGCCTTAGCTGCTATTATCTTACGAACACTTTCTATTAATGTAATTGTTGAAAGACGAAAAAATAAAGTTTCTATAGGAGACGATGGCAACAGAACTCTATTAAGAAGAATTAGAGCCCAAGGTAATTTTATAGAATATACTCCAATCTTTCTTATTTCATTAATTGGAATTGAATGGATAGGCTATGTTAAAAATATCCCTTATTATTTAATTTATGTACACCTTCTTGGAATAGTTTTCATTTTAGGAAGAATTTTTCATCCTATAAGTTTGTATCAAAAAAAAATATCATTTAGAAGATATGCAATGCGTATTACGTTCTATTCTTTAATAGCAAATGGATTTGTGTTAATTTTTCTTGTTATTTACTAGTCAATGAAAAAACTTATAATTGTTTTTCTTTTTTTCTCGTCTCATGTTTTAAGTGATGTTTCTAAAAATTTAAATATTGTTAATAAAGATAATGAAATTACTCCAGACAACGATCAAAGAGCAGATAAAAATTGTCAAATAGTAGAAGAACAAGTAAAAGGCTGGCTAGATACTACGGAAAAAAGTGTTGCATACGAAAGTGCCTTTCTTAGAACTGACGGCTGTGTGTGGAACTTAAAAAAAGGATGGCATAAACCTTAAATTTATCTATAAATCAAAATCGGGGTGGGAAAACAGGTCTCCTTAGAGACCTATCCCAAAAAAAAAAAGAAAATTATCTAATTACTTGACCGTTTATTTTGTTGATTTTAATAGTTTCAACAGAACCATCTTTGGTTAGATAACTGATGTGATAAACTTCTTTTTTAACATCAAATTTAGCGCTTTTTAAATTAACAAAATTATCTTTGCTTTTTACAGTTTCTAATGCTTTCGTTATAGAAGTAATAGGAGTTCTAGCTTCTGCTCCGTAAGCATTTGAATTAACAAAAATCGCTACTAAAGCTAATAAAATATAAGTGATTTTTTTCATAATATCCTTTGTTAAAAATCGTTAATAAATATTACTGGAGAAAATAAGAGCTTTTATCTAATTACTCAAATTTATTATTGATATAAGTAATATCAATCTAGGAAATAATATAAAAAAAATAGTCTAAGTTTGTGGATTAGATTATAAGAATTTTTAATCAGTTAATTTTTTAACCAATTTACTAATAGACGCATCGTCTTTGTAAATTTTAGCCATTATTTTAGCAGATTCTTTAGGAGAATTTTTAAAAGCTAGGCGTAAAATATTCATCCAGTTAACATTATTCTTTTTTCTTATATTTTCAATTTTCTTAATAATTAAAAGATAATTTTTACTTTTTGGTTTCATATAGCTACAGATATAAGTTATTAATTTATAACATCAATGGTGCAGATGTTATAATTTTTTAGTATGAAAAAAATTTTAATTTTAATTCTTCTGTAAATAAAATGTAAAACCACTTCTTTTTTTAAACAACAAATTGAGCAATACCATCCTTAAATGAAAAATCAATATCATGATTTTCGGTTATTGTTATAAAAACATTTTCTGGTTTAATCCCTGGATTATTAGATAAATTTTCAACTACTTTTTTATAAAATGCCTGCTTTGATTTATTCGAACGACCAGAACGCATAACTAAATGCATCATTATCCTATCTTCGGTTCTATTTTGATACTGAAGACAATCCTGACTTACTTGATGGACAACTTGATATCGATCATCATCAGGAAACTCCATGGTTTCTATTACAGCAGAATTAATTCCATCTGTAACTGCTTTAATGTATTCTTTATTTTTACCTTCTAGTAAAGTAATAGTGACAAAAGGCATTAATTCCTCTTAAAAAATAATTATAAATAAACTAACCATGGAGATGAAATACTTTATTCATTATTTTCCATGTACCATCTACCTTAAGCAATGT
>CAYNCC010000004.1:0-39593 GCA_964396035.1 uncultured Alphaproteobacteria bacterium | reverse complement strand
GCTGTTCTTCACGTTGGAGGTGCGTCTGAAGTAGAGGTAAAAGAAAAAAAGGATCGTGTTGAAGATGCAATGCATGCAACTAGAGCTGCTGTTGAAGAAGGTGTTGTCCCTGGTGGTGGTGTAGCTTTGTTATATGCTTCAAAAGTTCTAGATAATTTAAATCCAAGCAATAGTGATCAAAAAGTTGGAATTGATATTGTTCGTAAAGCAGTTCAAAATCCAACCCGTCAAATTGCTTCTAATGCAGGAGCAGATGGTTCTCTTATAGTTGGAAAGTTATTAGAACAAGATAATTTTAACTTTGGTTATAATGCACAAACTGGTAAATTTACTGATTTAATTAAGGATGGAATTATAGATCCAACTAAAGTTGTAAGATCTGCTATTCAAGACGCTGCATCTGTTGCTAGTCTACTAATAACAGCCGAAGCAGTTGTTGCTGATATACCTGATGAAAAACCTGAAACTCCACCAATGCCTGATATGGGTGGCGGTATGGGTGGCGGTATGCCTGGTATGGGAATGTAATAAAAATAATATAATAATAGTTATTATTTTTATTAATAAAATTTCATACCTTTCTTAATATTAAATTTTTTTACAATTTTTCCAGATTCAACAATTTTACCTGAATATAAAAATTTCTTAATCTTTAAAATATTTTTACCACAACCTACTAAAATATTTTGTAAATTATCAATCTTAATTATTATTCCTGGTTTATAATTATTTTTTCTTTTTATTTCTTCAACTTCCCATAAACAAAACTTATTGTTAAAAATTTTTGTTATTCCGCCTGATAAAGGTTTGATTGAATAACATATTCTTTTTATTTCATTTGATGATAAATTCCAATTAATTACCGCATCTTCACTACTAAATGATTTTTCATATGAGGAATATTTTTGATTTTGTTTTTTTGATATCAAATTTTTAGATTTTAATTTTATTAAAAGCTTTTTTATCATTATAGAAATATGATAGTCCGACAATTTTTGAAGCTGTCCATAATCACAATTGTTCTGAACAGAAAATTTCTTTTGCATAATTATTTCTCCAGTATCAAATTTTTCATCTACAAAGTGTGCAGTTACACCAGTTAAGGTTTCTCCATTTCTAATAACCCATCTATTTGGGGTTCCTCCCCTATGTTTTGGCAATAATGAAGGGTGAAAATTAATTATAAATTTATTTTTTATATTTATGAGGCTCTTAGGAATTAGACTTCGGAATCCACAAATAAATATATAGTCTGGATTTGCTTTAATTAATTCTTTTCTAAAAGTTGCAGATCTAATTTTATTCGAGTTAAATAATAAAATATTATTTCTTTTTGCTAGCTTCTCTATTGGATTATCGTTTATTAAAGGATTTTTATATAATTCAAAACAATCTTTCCAAAAAAAGTTTATTTTAATTAAAAAATATTTAAAAAAATCTTTAAAAATATTTAAAAGAGATTTTGTTTTTTTAGAACAACAAATTCCAATTATATTTTCATTAGTTTTTATTAAACTATTTATAAAATATAAATTGTTGCTAAATACAAATAAATTTATTTTACTTTTAGATTTCAATTATATTAATCTTGATTTCTTTTTTAACCACAAACTTATTCTTTTCTTAATCCAAAAAGGATAATAAGGTCGTATTTTATTTTCTAATTTAAAAAAAGAAAAACTTCTATTTTTTTGAATAAAATCCTTCTTATTAACTCCTGTCTTTTTTAAATTATTATAGTAAAAAATTTTTTTTGGAATGCCTCCAAAATTTTTTTTAAAATTATATACACTTCCATCTTCCGTACTTTCTCCCATATCTAATCTGTATATCTTATTTCCTATACATTTTTTTATAGTTTCCCAAATTAAGAACTGATTTGGTGATGTATCTAAATACTCTGATAAAGCGCTTTGAAAAGGATAAGTGACAACATTCTTTGAAAAAAGTATAATTATACCACCAATAATAATATTATTTTTTTTTACTACAATTAATTCAACATTTTCTTTTAAAAATTCTTTCATATTTAAAAAAAAATTTAAAGAATGAATAGGTAAATTTTTATTTACCATACTTTTAACATAAATATTATAAAACTCTTTTATATTCTGAAAACCATATTCACTTTTCAAATTCGATTTAAAAGATTTTCTAATCATATTTCTTGTTTTACTTCTTAACTTATTCCAATTTTCTTCTTCTGATTGATCTAAATAGAGTTCCAATGTAGTCTTTGTTGAAAAATTTAAATTTTGAAAGAATTTTTGTTTACCCGAGGTTAACAAATAATTTTTGATATTATTCTTTATAATAAAATCATTAAGAAAATTAAGTAAAAATTTTTCAGCTTCATTGTTTTCAATGATTATACCATATCGCATAGAGTAAAGATTATAATTTCCTTTTAAATCTTTTATAATATAAAAAGAACACAAACCGCAGGCATTATTAGAATTATCTAAGATAATAATAAAGAATATTTTAGCATTATAACTAATATTAAGAATTTTTTTCCATTCAAAAACATTTGTAGCTGGATGATATGGATAATTTCTTAAAAATTTATCCAACAAAATTCTATTATTATCGTCTATATAAATAGCTTTCATTGAAAATAAAAAATTAAAAATATTTTTTATTGTAATAACAGTTTCTTGGACTTTTAAAATATTTCTTACATAAATCGAAATATTCATTAACTGGCAGAACAAAAAAATTTTCTAAATATTTTTTTTTAGATGTATTTATAAATCTAGAATTATATGCATTTACAGCAGTTGACAAATGATCAAGATTCTTTTTTTTAATTTGGGATTTATATTTTTTTAAATAATAGATTTTTTTCTTAATATTTTTTGTTATATCTACATATACATTAGTAGGAAAAAATGAGTAAACTTGATAAGCCCAAATTTCAAAATCCTTGCTGATCATTCTTTTTTTTATTAATTCTGTTAAAAACTGATTTACTCTCCTATGATCATCGTGATCGTCAAATAAAAAAGGTAAAAAAATTCTTTTTGGTTTATAAAAATTTATTTTTTCTGATAATAAAGACAAACTGTCTTTAGTAATTCTAAAATCTCTTTCTTTAAATTTAAGTTCTGTATATGAAAACTTTAATAAGTTTGACACAGTCTTACATTCTTTTTCTCTTTTATCGCTAGAACTAAAATAAATACAGTGAATTGAAGACCTATTTTTAAATGAATTAATTATCGTTCCTCCAAGACCTATAATTTCATCATCTGCATGTGGAGCAAAAATAATTGTATTCCCTGTGAATTTTTTTTTCCATTCCAATGGTTGCAAAGTTAAAGAGTGTCTCATTGACTTTGCTAAAAAGGATATTTGTTTTAAATCTTTAAGGAAAGTATAATTTTTTATGAAAAACTTATAATTAAGATTAGAATACAAATAATTTTTTAGAAATTTTTTCATTTAAATTTAGATATTAGATCAAAAACTCTATGAATTTGAATTAAATTCATGGTATTGCCTTTTTTAGGATATCCTACCGCAACAACTAAAATTAAATCGCTGCTAACAATTTTTTTAAGCTTCCATAAATGTTTTAAACAATGAATAATATGATCAGTTGATTTATCATCAAAATTTATTTTATAAAATATTCCTTCAGTATTCTTGATTAAATTAAATGACCTTGCGTTTCCAATAGTAGGTGTTATTGCATAAATTTTTTGACTTATATTACTATTAGATAAGATTCTTGCTGCATAACCAGTTTTGGTAATAGCAACTATTTTGTTAATAGGTAAATTTTTACATAAGATAGAAGCTGATGCTGATATGCCTTTTGAAATAGTGATAGAATCAAGATCTTTGATATTGTTAACTTTTTCATCTGTAACAGAATGAATAATATTTTGCATTGCTTTTACAAAAATTTCTGGAGAGTTACTAATTGCAGTTTCTGCAGACAACATAGTAGCTGAACATCCATCATAAATTGCATTGGTGATATCAGAAATCTCTGATTTTGTTGGCGTTTTTCTATTAAACATAGATTCTAATAACTCAGTTGCAACAATAGATGGCTTGGAATATCTATTACATAATTTAATAATTTGTTTTTGCGCCACTGTAACGTTATTAATTTCTGGAGAAATTGACAAATCCCCCCTATCAATCATAATTGCATCTGAAACCTGAATAATATCTTCAAGATTATTTAAACCATCTATATCTTCTATTTTTGAAATAATTCTTATATTTTTTTTATAAATAAATTTTTGAACTGTTAAAATATGTTTTTTAGATTTAGCATAACTAACTCCTATGTAATCAACTGAATTTTTATTAGCAAACTGAATAAATTTCTTTTCATTATTAGAAATTAGAGTGTTGTTCTTCTTTTTTAATATAAAGTTTATGCCTTGTCCTGGCAGGATTTTCCCATTTGTTTTAGCAATACATACGAAGTCCTTGCCCTTTATATTAAGTAATTTTAAACGTAAGTTTCCATCATCACCATAAACATTAGTGTTGTTCTTAATGTTCTTATACAAATTCGGATTATTAACTATAATTTTTGCATGATCTTTATTATTTTGGTTTGAAGTAAAAACTATTTTTTGACCTAAATTAATCTTTTTCTCTACTTTAATGTTTGTGACTCTAGTTTTTTGACCTGGCAAATCAAATATTATAGGAATTTCAGGCAATATTTTTCTAATTCTAGATATTACTTTTTTATGCCAGCTCAATGTGCCATGGGAACCATTAAGTCTAATTAAATTCATTCCATTCTTTTTTAAATTTAAAAGAATTTTAGGTAGACAAGTTTTAGGTCCTATAGTGCAAACAATCTTAATTTTAGTCCACATATCTTTTATAATATGATAGTTAAATATTCAAAATATAGCTTAAAAAAAAATTAAGTTAGAATATGTAAAATAACTTATTAATAACTTAAATCTGCGCCATTTTGCATTTGTGTTAAATAATGATATAAAACTTGAGGAACCAAATTATTTTTATATTCTTCTTTGAATTTTATATTTAATTTATCATATAAATCTTTTTTAGTTCCCCATAATGGATATGATATATGTTGGCTGGTTATATAATAAATATGAAGGAGTAACCTAGGATGTTTTGCATTTCTACTTCCATAATGAAAACAATTATAAGTATCAATAAAAAACATATCTCCTCTTTCGCCAGTTAAAGGAATTACTTTTGGTTTATAATCCATTAAAAACTCATCTTTAAATTTTTGATTTGTTTTTACTGAACCTAAAATCTTTCTAACATTTTTATTTTTTAATCCTTTAAGAATATGTTTGCTTTCTTTTTTTGAAATTATAGTAAAAGGACCGCTGTTTTTACAAATGTCATCTAAAGGAATAATTACTTGCATTTGTTTTCCGCCTCCATCTAAATGAAATTGTTGACTTCTTTCAGGTCCATCAAAACCATCATTAGGAGAAAGCCAAATACCGGCTGAATGAAGTACAGGAATTTGATTAAAATAATTAGAAACTTTTCCAATAACATCTTTATCTAATGCAAAGTTTAAGATATCAAAATTCTCCTTCTTTCTTAAATCAACATTATGCTCTAATAAAAAAGGCTTTTTTGCTTCTTTTCTTATTTTTTTCCAATTTATTTTTTTTAAATGTGTGTCACAAGTTTTCAAAACTTTATTCATTAAAGTAGTTTTTTTTAAATTTTTATATGCTAAATATCCATTAGCATTAAAATCGTCTAATTTATTAAATGAAAAATTTAATTTGTTTTTTTTTAATTTATTTTTTCTTACAAAAAAATCTTTAAAAAAAAGAATTTGTCTAGTAGTTGTATATATACTGTTCATAAATTTTGTATCCGGAACAATATATCTTTGTGCTAGATGCGGTTTGTTCTTTAAAAAAGAAGCTGTACTTAATAATTTTTTGAACATTTTTATTATAATTTATTTATGAAATGATTAATGTCAAATTTTTAAAATTATAAATAAATCTTATTTATTTATATTTCTATAAATTTTTTGGATTTTGTCTTTAATTATTTTATTATTATGTCTAATCTTAATCATTCTCAGCTGTTTATTAATTATAAACTTACTTTGATTCTTATTTAATTTTAAAAAATTTAAAGTTTTTAATGCAAAATTATGGTAATCATTTGGATTAACAAAAAGTTTTTTATCTTTTAAAATTGCTTCTTTATGACCGCCTGAATCAGATACAATAACAGGCAGATTTGCTAATAATGATTCAACTATTGTTCTATTATATCCCTCATTTATAGCAGGCACTAAGAGTACGTCACAAGCCCTTAACCATGATTTAATTAAAAAACATTGATCAAGAAAATAAATATTCTTTTTAAAATTCTTATCAACCCTAAAATTCTTGAAAAATTTCTTAAAGATTCCTAATTTATCTGAACCTATAATTAAAAATATACAATTAGGATTATTTTTATAAATTAAGAAAGCAGATTTAATAAAAATATCAATTTTTTTACTTTTAATTATATTTGCTAAAAAAAGTATTTTTTTTTTTTTAATTCTAGTAATCTTTTGTAACTTTTTTTTCTCCTCTTTGTTATTATCTCTATCAACTAAAGAAATTGGATTATAAATAACTTTTGCTTTATGTTTTAAATTATTAGGTAAAGACTTTAAAACATAATTAGATATACAAATAATTTTATCAGAAAAAAAAGAAAAAAATTTGTACATACGCCATTGAGGATATTTAATTCTTTGATGCCATACCAATTTGCACTTAGAAAATTTTACTGGTAATGACCATGTTAAATGAATACTTGCATCGTTCGTATGCAAAATATGAATTTTTTGAAACTTTATAAACCTTAAAATTTGAAAAAAACTTTTTAATAATATAAAAAAATTATTAACATATCCTTTTTCTTGCCCAATAAATTTATAAATAGGGAAATAAAAAAACTTTATTTTCTTTTTTCTAAGATAATTAAATAAGTCCCCTTTTTTGTGAAGAACAATAATAATATCAAATAAATTTTTATCCAAACTAGATATTAATTCTAAAGTAGAGATATGACTACCTCCTATGCTGTTTCCAACAAATGGGAAGCATACTTTTATTTTATTATTCATTTTATTTTAGATATTTTAACCAAGAATTTAAAAAAATTTTTTGATTAGCAATTCTATTTACATCTTTATAAGCTTTGTTTCCTAGAATTTTTCTTAGTTTCTTATTAGTTATCAATAAATTAATATTATTTATTAATGTTTTTTCGTCATTAACCTTAAACAATATTCCATTCACATTATTTTTAATAAAATATTTTATGCCAGGTATGTCTGATGCTATTATTGCTTTTTTATAATTCATAGCTTCAATTAATGCATTTGGCATGCCTTCATACCTTGATGGTAAAATAAAAATTTCAGTTTTTTTGTACCAAAAATCTATTTTTTCAATTATACCTTTGAAATTTACAAATTTTTTTATATTTAAATCATTAGTAAGTTTTATTAATCTATTTTTATCATCCCCCTTACCTACGATGATTAATCTCCAATTTTTTTTTATTGCAAGACTTTTTGAAAAACTTTTTATTAATAAATCAATATTTTTTTGATAATTTAACCTAGCAACAGTTAGAATAATTTTTCTTTTATTAATTTTTTTTTCTTTAGGTGAAAATAATATTATAGGGTTGGGAATAAAATATGATTTTTTATAAAAAAAGTTATTTTTTATATGAGGAAGATTTGTAATTATTTTATCAGCATACCTATAAAAAATTAATCTTAAAAATTTCCAAACAACAGGTAATTGTTGTTTAGATGGATCGTTTCTTTCGTTAACAATTATTTTTTTATTTAATCCAATAGCAGCGATTAAAGTTAGGACATTAGTAGTTGATAAAAAACTTATTATTTTATATGAATTATAATTCTTTATTTCTTCTCTAATTTTTATAATTCTATACAAATTATAGAATATTTTTTGAAATATATTCAAACTAGGTTTATATAAATTTAATAATTTTACTTTTACTTTTTTAGATAATTTAAATGATATTTGTTTTTTTTTTTTTAAAAGAATAATTTTTATATTAAATTTCTTCTTTATTAAAAAATTAACTAAAAATATTAATATTCTTTGAGCGCCCCCGATGTCTAGATCAGGTATAATAAAAATTAAATTTTTATTTTTATTCATTCAGCAAATTTATTTGATAAAAGAACAGTTCTTAAACCACCTGTTCTAGATATAAGTTTTAAAGCATCTTGATTTTTAATATTTTGATAAATTTTTCTTTCTTCTTCATCTGTTTTAATAATTTCAGTAATAGCTTGATACTTTAAATTATTCTCTAGAATTTTTGTACCTCGTTTTGAAGAAGATGATGCGAATTTGACATAGTAACCAATTTTAAATAATTTTTCCAAAATTTTATTGATTGAATTTTTTTTTGAATATTTTGTTAAATGCGTTTCGAAACAAATCATAGGAAATATTTTTAAATTTTTTATTGAAACTAAATTTTCAAGAATCTTTACTTCATGTCCTTCAACATCCATTCTAATTAAATCAGGAATACCGTGTTTTAAACATAAATTTGATAAGCTGAAAGTTTTAACTTTTAATTTATTTTCTATAAATTCTTTACTTTTACCACTTGGGTGAAATGTTCCTAAATTAAAAAAAGTTGATGAATATATATAGCTATAGTCATTTTTATTGGAAACAGCGCCTTGAATAACTTTTGTTTTTAGATCATTATTTAACTCTAAATTCTTTTTCAAAAATTCTATATTTTGTGGTATAGGCTCTATTGCAATAATTTTAGCATCAGAACCAATTATATTTCTTTGTAATAGAACATAATAACCAATATTAGAACCTATATCCATAATACTCATATTCTTTTTTAAAACTTTTTCTAAAATAATTTTATGATCAAGTTCTCTTTCACCAAATAAAATCAAGGTCTTTGAAATTCCTTTATCATGTAAATTTAAGTACATTTTAAAATTATAAATTTTTTTTTTTAAATATTTTGAAGAGAGAATAAATTTATAGAATAAATATTGAACGAAATTAATTATTGAATTAAACAAAGAAACAATTCCTCTTTTATTTAAAATAATCCACAAGTTTTTTATTTTTTTCATTAATTTATATATTTTTGTTTCCAAATAATATAAACAAGAATCGTCCAAATTTTATTTTGCCAATTCCTTTTATTAGTAACATGTTCTTCAAATATTTTTTTCACTTTTGATGTATCAATAATTCCATCATTAAGTTTTGGCTGATTAATTAAATCAAATGCCCACTCTTTTAAAGGGCCTCTCAACCAATCAACTAAAGGAATAGCAAACCCCATTTTAGGTCTATTGATATATTTTTTGTCTATTTTTTCTAATAAAATATTTCTCAATACTTTTTTTGTTTGTCTGTTTTTGATTTTCATATTTTGAGGTAAGCTAAATGCAAATTCAATAATTCTATGATCTAAGAATGGAACTCTTATTTCTAAACTATGTGCCATGCTAGCTCGATCAACTTTAGTTAAAATATCGCCTGGTAAATAAAAATTTAGATCTGTTAGTTGCATTTGTTCAATAAAATTATTTCCATGAATATTAAATTTGGGATTTTTTTCAAGTTTCATTAGAGCAGAAGTGACAGGAATATCTTTTATAGGAAAAAATGATAATAAATGATTGTAAATAGAATTAAAATCTTTTATTTGCATAATTTCTAAAAATTTATGGATTTTGTCTCCATTAAAAGTTTTATGGAAATTATTACCAAAAATAGAAAGAAAATTATCATAACTATGAGGTGATATTTTAAACATATAATTTGCAATTTGTTTTCTTAAAAAATACGGTAAAAAAAAGAAAATTGTTTTTAATTTAGAAGCAAATAAATATCTATTATACCCACCAAAAAGTTCGTCTCCTCCATCTCCAGATAAGCAAACTGTAATTTCTTTTTTTACTAACTTTGATAATAGAAAAGTTGGTAATTGACTTGAATCAGAAAATGGTTCATCAAATTCTTCCACTATTCGTGGGATATCATTTAATATATCATTAGGATTAATTCTTAAATGTGTATGGTTAGTTCCAAGTATATTTGCAATTTTTTTTGCATATTTAGTTTCATCAAACAAGTTTTCATCATTATATCCTGCAGAATAGGTATTAACTTTTCTTTTATTTTGACTTGTGATTAATGAAATAACTGAGCTATCTATGCCGCCAGATAAAAAGGTACCTAAAGGAACGTCTGATAATAAATGTTGACCTACAACTTCTTTCAATAAAATTTTTAATTCTTCTGTAATTTCATTCTCATGAATATTCTTATATTTTGTTTTATTTATATTCTTTCCTAAATCCCAATATTTTTTAATTTCGTAATTACCTGAATTATTTATTTCTAAAAAATGCCCTGGTTGTAATTGAAAAGTTTCTTTATAAACACTATTAGGTGGCGAAATGTAACCAAATTGAAAATAGACTAGAAGATTAGTTTGATTAATATTTTTCTTCCATAACTTATTTGCAATAAAACACTTAGGTTGAGATCCAAAAAAAAATGTATTATTTTGATATGACCAATATAATGGTTTTATTCCTACTCTATCTCTAACTAAATATATTTTTTTTTCTTTTCTATCCCAGATTGCAAAACTAAACATTCCACAAATCTTTTTTAAAGTTTTTTCAATACCCCAATAACTTATCGACTCAATTAAAATCTCAGTATCGCAGTTACTTCTAAAATTTACACCAAGATCTTCTAATTCTTTCTTTATTTTAAGATAATTATATATTTCACCGTTATAAGAAATAACAAATCTTTTGTTTCGTGATATCATTGGCTGTTTACCAAGCTTAGAAATTTCCAATATAGATAATCTTCTATGACCAAATGCTAAAGAATTATTTCTATCTATCCAATATCCTTTATCATTAGGACCTCTGCTAGATAAAATATTGGTCATATTTTTAATATTATTTTCAAGATTGCTTAAATTTTTTTTATTTAAGCACCAAAATCCGGCTATACCACACATTTATTTTTGTTTTAAAATTTTTATTAGATAATCTTTATAAGGACCGCTTGAAATCTTATCTTTTAATTTATTTAGTTGTACTTTAGATATCCACTGATTATTGAAAGCAATTTCTTCTAAACATGCTACTTTTAAACCCTGTCTTTTTTCTATAGTTCCAATAAAATTATTTGCTGCAAGCAATGAATCAGGTGTGCCCGTATCAAGCCAAGCAAATCCTCTTCCAAATGTTTCAACATATAATTGCTTCTTTTTTAAATATACTTTATTTACATCCGTTATTTCTAATTCACCTCTTTTAGATGGTTTTAGAGATCTGGCAATATCAACTACTTTATTATCATAAAAATAAAGTCCTGTAACAGCTAAATTCGACTTAGGTTTTTTTGGTTTTTCTACAATTCTTTTTGCTAATCCATTAGAATCTAATTCAACTACGCCATATCTTTCTGGATCATGTACAACATATGAAAAAACTGTTGCTCCATTATTTCTAGATTTTGCATTACGTAATTTAATAGAAAAATTCTCTCCATAAAATATATTGTCCCCTAAAATTAGAACACAATTAGAATCCCCAATAAACTTTTTTCCAATAACAAATGCATCAGCAATCCCTTTTGGTTTTTTTTGTATAGCATAAGATATTTTTATCCCTAAATTATTTCCATTTCCTAAAAGAGCTTTAAATGATTTTAAATCCTCTTTTCTAGTAATTATTAAAATATCTTTAATTTTTGCTAACATTAAAACTGATAATGGATAATAAACCATTGGCTTATCATAAATTGCTAGAAGTTGTTTGTTAACAGCATAAGTTATGGGGAAAAGTCTAGATGCACGACCTGCTGCTAAAATAATTCCTTTGGTCTCTTTGTTGTTTTTATATTTTTCCAAGTCTTTGACCTTTATATTTTGTTTTTTTTATTTTTAACCACCAATTCTTATTCGACAAATACCATTTAATAGTTAATTCCAAACCAATATTAATATTTGTATTTGCTTTCCACGATAACTTATTAACTTTTTTTGAATTAAGCGAATATCTTTTATCATGTCCTGGTCTGTCTGCAACAAATTTAATTAATTCTTCATATTTTTTATAATTCTTTCTTGGGTTTATTTTATCAAGGATTCTACAAATATTTTGCACTAATTTAAGATTAGTTAACTCGACATTCCCACCAACGTTATAAATATTACCTAATTTTCCATTGCTTAATATTTTTTTAATAGCTTGAACATTGTCATTCACATATAACCAATTTCTAATTTGTTTTCCATCGCCATAAATTGGTAAACGCTCCCCTTTTATTGCTTTAATAATAATTAAAGGTATAAGTTTCTCAGGAAATTGGTATGGGCCATAATTGTTTGATGATCTAGTTATAATTGATGGAAAATTATATGTTTTAAAATAAGAATAGACAATGTGGTCGGCACTTGATTTTGATGCAGAATATGGTGAATTTGGTGACAATAACGTATTCTCAGATGCTGATCCTTTTTTTATAGAACCATATACTTCATCAGTTGATATTTGTAAAAATCTAAATTTTTTTTTCTTTTTAATATTATTTATAGATTTCCAATATTTATATGAAATATCTAATAATTTGAAAACACCTAAAATATTTGTTTTAATAAAATCTTCTGGGCTATCTATTGAACGATCAACATGGGTTTCAGCAGCAAAATTTACAACAATATCAGGTTTATAAATCTTAAAAATTTTATTAATTTTTCTTTGGTCTGAAATATCACCTTTAATAAATTTAAAATTTCTTGTATTAGAAAATTCCTTCAATGTATCTTTTGATGCTGCATAAGTTAGTAAATCATAATTGATTACATTGTGATTATCGTTTAAAAGGGATTTAACAAAATTTGATCCTATAAATCCAGCACCACCAGTAACAAAAATTTTTGACATCTTTTATATTAATTGAATAAAATATTTAACAAATAATTCTGAAGCATGCTTTCCTAAAATATATTTTTTATATTTTTTTTGTGCATTTACAGCAATAGTTTTTAACGAACCATAATTATTAAAAGAACATTCCATAATTTTTATTATATCTGTTAAATCCCATTTAATAGGTATATAAGTTTTATCTTTAATATACCAATTGGGCCAAGTGCGAAAAAAAGACATATCTGGTTTAATTAATATTGCTCCTTTTGTAAAAGTTTCAAAATCTCTTGGACACAATTCTCCCCATCCGAAAGGTGATATACTAAATTTACTTATTGATAATTCATTTAAATATTTTTTTCTACTAATTTTACTAAAATTTATTTTTTTTTCTAACATACTTGCAATCTTTCTTCTTTGAAAAGAAATAGTTTCTCTCTGATAATTAAAACCAATTCTACAAGAAAAATTGTTGCTTCTTTCAATCTGAGGTTCGACAAGTTTTACACTATCAAATAATAAAAATTTTGTTGGTATAAAAGAAAATATTTTTTGTAGAATATGTGATAAATTTCCATAATTAACTAATCCCATATTCCACGATACCTTTATTTTTTTTAATAATTTTTTATTCATAACTGGCGTTGAAAACTGATGATCATTATCAGAAATCTTAAATTTCTTATGATAAAAATTTGTAAAATACCGGCCACCGTAGTGTGGTTCTAAATACTTATTCAAATCTTTTAATATTTGTCCTTTCCAATATTCAGAAAATAAAGGAAGAATTTCAGATTTTATTTGTCCGGCATTATCTGCTGTATCCGCAAAGATTATTTTTTTTGTTTTACTTTTAATTAAACTTATTTTTTCTAAAAAATTTTTTTTTTCATCTTGTTTTAAATTTCCATAAAATCTACTATCAACAATAGCTACGTCACAATCTTCGTAGCCATCTTTAAGTCTTTGAAATAACTTAAATTTTATACCATTATCTAAAAAAGTTCTTTGATTCTTTATAATCGGATAAATAAAACAATAAGAACAATGATCGTGAAAAAAATTATCAATAGTTAAAATATTTATAGTTCTCATTTTACTTTTGTAATTTTTTTATTCTGAAAAAGATAAATATTATGAGCAATATTCTTAAAAATCTTTTTATGGGAAATAATAACAATTGTTACCTGTTTTAATGATTTTTTTATAAGATTAATAAGTCTTTTTTCATTTTTAAGATCTAACGCACTTGTCGATTCATCTAAAATTAGAATCTTTGGTTGTCTTAAAAGAGCTCTTGCAATTGCTATTCTTTGTCTTTGACCTCCAGATAGTTTTATTCCAAATTTTCCTATATCGGTATCAAGTTTTTTAGGCAATGAATTAACTAAATTCAATAAATTCAATTCTTGTAAAACTGTTTTAATTTGCACGTTCGTTATATTTTTTGCACCTTTTGTAAAAATATCTTTTATAGTTCCTGACATAAATGAAAAATCTTGCGATACATAACTAATATTGCTTCTCCAAAAATTCATATCAATATTATTTAAGCTCTTTCCATCTACAAAAATATCTCCCTTGTTTGGTTTGTATAATCCAACTATTAAATCAACTATTGTTGTTTTTCCTATGCCTGATGGTCCTTGTATTAAGGTTGTTTTTGAAAAAGGTATTGTTAAATTTACTTTGTTAAGAATTTGTTTTTTATGATAATTAAAATTTAAGTTTGAAAATTTTAAATCTTTTTTGTATGTAATTTTTTCTTTGCCTTTATAAATTTCTTTAAACTTTTTACTTTTATTTATTACATCTTTAGTAAGTAAATAACCATTATGTGACATTAAAATTTTTTGTATTTGACTTTGGGTTCTTGATAAAATCATGATATTTCTAACAAAAATAATTATAAAAGTGCCCAATTCTGGAACAGTTAAATTTAGTGGTAATAAAAAAAAGTAAAACATAAATCCACAAATAATTATTACCATTGGTTCTGTTAAAGAATTTCTTAGAACAGTTAAGGTGTCTAAATGAGTTTGAATTTTTTTTAATAATTCTATTTTTCGTTTAATGTTAGAAATTATTAGATTTACAAACCCCATTGCTTTCACAGGTTTTAAATTATTGATATCATCGCTAAAACTTGAAAGTAAATCTCTCATCGATAAATGCTCTTTTAAAGAATATTTGTCTGCCAAAACAAGTATTTTATTTAAAAAAATAAAAATAATAAAAACAAGTGCAACAACGAGTAAAGAAAATTTCCAATTTAAAAATACACTTAAACTAATAAGTAGTATTGAAAATATAATTCCCTGTCCTGTTGCAAATAATTGATTAAAACATTTTCCAGAATTTTGCGTTTCTTTACTTAAAGTTGCGCTTATCGAGCCAGCGGATAATTCTATAATATGACTCCATTTTGCTTTAAATATATTGCTAATAAGTTGTTGTCTTAAAAAACTTGTTATGTACACACAATATTTAACTGCAATTAAATTAGATAAAAATAAGAAACAAGATTTTAGAATAACTAAAAACAATAAAATAATTAATAATATTTTTATATCTAATAAAAATGGGAATGATTCAAAGAAATTATTTATTATTGAATTATTCGATATTGGACCTTCTTTATTTGTTAATACTGCAATAATAGGTAGTAAACTAATTAATCCTATTGTTTCAACAAATCCAGCTAGAATAACAAAAAATTGGGCTGACAATGTTTTCGAAAATGATATATTGAGACTTTCTTTATACAAAAACTTTAACAAATAGAATAATTTTTTTAAATAATTCACGATTTAAACCTTACTTTTATGAAAAATTTTCAATTAAAAATAAATAAATTAGATGTTTATACAAAAATTTTTTTTATCCTTTTATTTTTTTTTATTTTATTTCAATTTACAGTATACAATAATATAAAATTTTATTTTCCTGAAGGCATAACTGGTTCGGAGGATGCTTATCATCAACCAGCGATAAATATTATTAAATATAAAATTTATGGCCTTATTCATCAAAATGAAATTATTCCATTAACCACTAGACCGCCTTTATATTCTGTTTTTTTATCATTTATTTATTCAATATTTGGTGAAGAAAGATTTATAGGTATTATTTTTAATAATTTATTTTTAATTCTTTCAATAATAATTATTTTTTATGCAGGAAAAAAAATTTCTAGCATTACAGGATTAACAGCGTCTTTTTTAGTAATGCTTGACTCTGTATATTTGGAACAAGCTAATATTCTACAAAGCGATATATTTTTTTTATTTTGTTTATCTTGTTTTCTACTATTCTTTTTAAAACTTGTCATTGATAAATATTCATTAAAAAATCTATTAATTGTTATTTTTCTTATGTTGTGTGCTACGTTTACTCGTTCACATGGAATGTATTTGTGGATAGCAGTTTGTATAACATTGTGTTTCTTAAAAGACATAACTAAAAAACAAAAAATAGTTTCTATATTTATAGTGATTTTTATATATTTACTTTCAACTAACCTATGGAAATATAGAAATTATAAAATATCCGGAAATTATATATGGTCTTCCGTAGTAGTTACACATTTAGTGAACTTCTTTGTATCTGAAATTTATCAAGAAGAATATCATATATCAAATAAAGATGCTGACATAATATTAAAAAAAAAATATAAAAATATATTAAATTGGAATGAAGAAGAAAAAAATAACAACTATTCAGTTACTGCGGGACAAACAAAATTTGCTGTCAAATTAGCTTTTGAAACAGTAAAAGAATATCCAATAAGTTCTTTTAAAAGTATGTTAAAAAACATACCTGAACTTTACCTAGGAACTCCTCCAACTATATATTCTTCTTTCTTTAGTCATAATAAATTAGCTACATGGAAAACTTTAATAGAAAACCCGCCTGAAATATATGCAAAGAATTATTTATCAAGATTTTATGACAGATATGTATCTTTTTTTGATAATAATTTTTATTTTGTACCTTTATTATTAGTTTTAAATAAATTTATTATTATTCTCGCTATAACTCTTGCAATAATCAAATCTTTTCATGTTTTTAAAACAAAAAATATTAAAGAAAAAATAATTATAATAGCCTTAGTGTCTTATATTATAGACCTTACAATAGTAGGCACTTTGTCTGCCGAAGGACGATTTCGAATGCCAATAATGCCAGCTATGTATTTCTTAGCTATGATGTTTCTTTTTAATAACAATAAATTAAAAAATTTATAACTGCCATTCTTGTGGATTAATAAATTTAGAATCGTTAACAGCAAATTGTTGAAAATTTAATTTTTTTTCTTTATCAATTCTTTTTGTAGTTTGAATTAATTGTAATAATTCTTCTGATCTATTAATTCCAATAAAAAAATATTTTATTCTTTTTTGCATAAACATAAAAAGCAAACTGCCTTCATATTGAGTTAAGTTATTTTTTTTTAAAAATAATTGTAATTTTCTAATTTTTTTTTTTATTGGATTAAAAAATCTTGGTATGTTTTTTTCATCCATCAATAAAAGACCTAGCAAAAAAACTGATCTAGCATGTATTTCTATATTTTTATATTTCGTAAAAATAAATTTATTTTTAATAAATCTTTGGTCAAAAATATTACAAGGCACTTGAATAATATCTGGCTTAAAAAAATTTAATACTTTTTCAGTATCTTCTATATCATATAAAGAAATACCAATTTTTTTTACTAAACCTTCTCTTTTTAATCTTTTAATTAATTTAACTAAATCTTCTGATCCAGGTTTTAATAAATCAGAAAAATCGTGAATTAGGATGGCATAAATTTTTCTTTTTTTTAAATTTTTTAATGAATTGAGAAAAGTCTTATATACATAGTTTACTTCAATATTTGTAATATTAAATGAATTAATTTTTGCTGTCTTTGTAATAATTCTAAAATTTTTTGAAAAACTTTTGCCAATCTTTGTTTCACTTCTTCCATATTCAGGTGCTGTGTCTAAAGTTAAAATATTATTTCTAGTAGCCAATTTAAGAATATTATTTACTTCTTTATAATTAGGTCTGGAGAAAGTATTGGATATCCCATATTTTGTACCAAATTGCACAGTTCCTATACCTAATTTCTTAAGTTTGTTTAATGCATTCATTTTTTTAAGTTATTATTTACGTACAGAAAAAATAGGTTTTACTAATTTACAATCTTTAATTTCATTTTGTAAATTTTTATTATTAATGGCTTTTTTTAATTTAAGTAAAGTTTGTTGGTAGGCGTTTAATATAATATGCATATCTATTTTATTATGTGCATAACATATATTATGGCTATTCGAAATTAATACACCGTTTTGTAGCATTAGTTTTTTAAAAAAAGTTATAATTTGATACTTATCATATACATTTGTATCAAAAAAATTAACAAAAACCCAAGGATCTTTACCCTGTAATTTAATAATATGTTGAAGTTTATTTCTTTTGATCAATTTATTAATTTCTGTTTTAAGTCTTTTACCATAATCCCATAGATGTTTAATAACTGGAAATTTTTCCATTTTATTGATTACTGCTAGTGATGCAGCAATTGATAATGTTTCTCCCGCAAAAGTTCCTGAAAAAAAAATATCTTCCATTTTTTTCATTATAAATTTCTTTCCAGTTATCGCTGAAATTGGCATTCCATTTCCCATAGATTTACCAAAACATGCAATATCAGGAACAACTTTAAAATACTTTTGAGCCCCTCCTAAACCAAAACGAAATCCTGTTATGATCTCATCAAAAATTAATAAGGAATTATTTTTTTTGACTATTTTTTTTAAATTATTTAAAAAATTTTTCTTAGGATTGTCAAATATCATTGGTTCTATTATAACTGCTGCAATTTCATCTTTATATTTATAAAAAATTCTTTCTAAATTATTAATTGAATTAAATTGTAAAACATTTGTAAGATCTCTGACTTGTTTTGGAACTCCTTTGTTTCTAGAAGTTGAACCTATATACCAATCTTGCCAACCATGATAACCACAGACAATAATTCTATCTCTTTTAGTATGATATCTTGCTAATCTTATAGCAGCTGAAGTAACATCTGATCCATTCTTTCCAAACCTAGAAAGTTCAGCGCAAGGAATATGATATTTTAATTTTTTTGACAGTTTAATTTCTAGTTCATTTGCTAAACTAAAAGTAATGCCATTATTTAATTGTTCTCTAATTGCAAAATCTACATCGTTATCACAATAACCTAATATCACAGGTAATAATCCTCCGACTAAATCTACATATTCATTACCATCCACATCCCATACTCTTCCTCCTAGACCATGGGTTAAAAAAAGAGGTGTTTTTTTTACTGGCCAGTTTACATAAGATTTACTAAATGTTTGCGTTCCTAATGGTATTAATTTTTTAGATTTAGCAAAAAGTTTATTTGAATTAGAAAAATTTTTTTTCATCAATGATGCTGAATCAATAGATTTGAATTTACTTTTTTCAAAACCTTCGTTTCTTTTATTAAGAGAATTTATTTTTTGTATTTTAGGATTGTTCAAAAGGTAGTTAGATAACTCAATATAGTTCATTATTTTGTTATTAGGAAATTTTTTTACAACTTCTCTCATAAATTTATAATCTGATGCAGTATCTATTGTCCAACGAAAATTAGAAAAATTCTTATATGGACAATCTAAATTAAAATTTCTAAATGTATATTGGTTGGCTTTTATCCAAGGAGTCACATGTTCTCTATCCGATAAAATTTTTGCTTTTTTAAATGCTTGTTCTAAAACAGAAAATTTTATTACTTCGCAATCCAATCCATCAGGCCATGTGTTTACAGCTGTGTTTGTAACATAATCAGCATTCTCGTTATCATAAAGTAGTATTAACTGGCTACAAACATTTGCATCTATAAATGGACAGTCTGATGTAATTCTTAATATTTTTTCTGGTTTATATTTTTTTACTGAATTATAAATTCTTGATAAAACATCTGTTTTACTTCCTCTAAAATATTCATATTTATTTTTTTCACAAAATTCTATAATTGGATCGTCATTTTTATCAGTAGAAGTGGCAATAATAATTTTATCCAATCCTAGCACTACATTTATTGAATTGTAAACCCATTCCAGAACTTTATAACGACCAAGTTGCAAAAGAACTTTCCCTGGTAATCTGGAAGAATCCATTCTTGCTTGAATCACGGCAATTGTTTTTATTTTTTTTTCCAAAATTTTTCTTTTCTCAAACTTTTAATTGTTTTATCAATGTTCGCATGCCAACCTTGTGAAAACTTTGGTAGCTGATACGAAAAATGTTTTGTTCCTTTTATAGAATCTTGCTTCTTTATATTAAATTTATTACTCAAAATATTTTTATAATTTTGAAAAAACAATTTTTCTATTTCACTTATTAAACGCTTATATGTAAGAAAAAAAGTATTTTCATTTTTCATAAATTTTATTTTTTTTTGATATAAAATTGGTCCTGTGTCAATATTTTCATCAATCTTATGAATGGTTACGCCTTTTGGAGTGTTATCAAAAAAAGACCAGAAATTTGGATCCGCACCTTTATTCCAAGGCAAATAACTAATATGAAGGTTTATAATATTTTTTTTAAATTTATTTAATATGTGCCTTGAAATTTTATATTTATATCCAAATAAGATTATAATTTCAAAATCTTTTACAAATTTATAAGTAACTTTTTTTTTTGTTTGTTTAATTATATATTTTCTTTTTTTTAAGAAATTAATGATTTCTGTTTCTTTGCTATTATAACCTAAAAATAATATTCTCATTGAAAACTTAGATTAACATGTTCCATTTCAGAGGAGTGCCAGAAATATAATTTTTTTTAACCCTTTTTCCTAAAACGTCTTTTAAATATTTTGGCTTTAATCCTGCTGCTGGTCTTATAGATTTTATATGATCTTTTGTTAACCTTTGATTTTTTTCTATATTTTTTATTATATATAAAGATCTTCTGATTTTAATCATTTCTTTTTCTGATTTATTTAATTTATAACTAGGTCTGCCAATAATTTTTTTTATGTTTTTTGTTTGTAAACACAATTCTTTTAATTCGCTAGGTTCTAGTGAAAAACTAGAATCTGGACTTTTATATAATGATCTGCTTAAAGTAAAATGTTTTTCAATTAAACAAGCTCCTAACGAAGAAGCAATTAAAGGCACAGTATTATTTGTAGAGTGATCTGATAAACCGACTAAAACATTGTATTGTTTTTTTAATTCATCAATACAACTTAAATTTATTTCATCAACAGGAGTTGGGTAACCACTTACGCAATGAAGTAAAATGAGTTTTTTGGATCCATTCTTATAAATTATATTTATTGCGTCATTAATTTCTTCCTTACTTGCCATACCAGTAGATAAAATTAAGGGTTTTTTAGTTTTGGCTATATTTTGTATTAAATCTAAATCTACTAATTCAAAAGAAGCTATTTTATATGCTGGGCAATTTAATTTTTCTAGAATTTCAAAACCTTTGATATCAAAAGGTGTGCTAAAAATTGTTATGCCTATTTTTTTTGCTTCACTAAATAAGTCCTTTTGCCATTCTAATGGAGTTGAAGCTTTTTTATACAAATCATATAATGTAAAATTCTTCCAAAGACCTTTTTTTATTACAAACTCCTTCCTTTTACTAGGAATAGTTAATGAATCAGGATTATATGTTTGTATTTTTATTGCATCTGCTCCAACATGTTTCGCTGATTTTATAATTTTAATTGCATTTTTTATCTTACCATTATGATTAGCTGACATTTCCGCAACAATATATGGCGATGTATTCTCGCTAATAATTTTATTGGAAATTTTAAATCTTTTCAAAAATCCTTTTCTTTTTTTCATATTATTTTCCTATTTTTTTTTAAAAAAAAAATCTAATTTAATCTTTAACTAATTTTATGCTTTTCTATTATTTCTTTTAGAATTTTAAAAACAAAATTTACATGTTTCGCTGACATATTGACAGATAATGGCAGAGTCATTGCATTAAAATAATATTCTTTAGCTCCAGGATATTTATTTATCATTATTTCATTTTTATAAACTGGCTGATAAATCAAGGGAACATAATGTACTTGAAAACCAATATTATTTTTTTTTAATAAATATGCAAACTTACTTTTAGAAATATTCAACATTTTAAAATTTATTAAAACAACATAAATATGCCAAGATGTTTTACAAAATTTATGATTATGAAGAACTTCTACAAAAGGAAAAAGTGATAAAATTTTTTTATTATACAAATTTACTAAAAAACTTCTTTTCTTTATAAAACTATTAATTTTTTTAAGTTGGCTTATCCCTAAAGCACAACTAATGTCGCTAACCCTATAATTAAAACCTAAATTTTGAACTTCATAATACCATTGATTATTTGAGTTATTTACTGCTTGAGATTTTATTTTATTCTTAAATAAATTTTGAGATTTTAAAATTCCATGATTTCTTAAAACTCTTAAATTGTCAGCTATTTTTTTATTATTAAGTGATATTGCGCCACCCTCTCCCATTGCTATAACTTTTACTGGATGAAAAGAAAATGTTGAAATATTTGAAAAATTGCATGATCCAATTGAATACATTTTCCTAGAATTTTTTGGTCTATAATTAGTTCCTAACGCATGACAACTGTCCTCTATAATTTTTATTCTATATTTTAAACATATTTTTTTAATAACATCTAAATCTGCACACTGGCCATTTAAATGGACAGGTATAAAAGCTTTTATTCTATTTAAAAGTCTTCTTTTTTTTGCATAAATTATTACATCTAATAAATTTTCTGCTTCAACAAGTCCTGTTTTAGGATTTACATCTGCAAAAATAATTTTACCTCCTAAAAGTTTTACACAACTTGCAGATGAAAGAAAAGTTACAGAAGGAATTATAACAAAATCATCTTTTTTTATACCTAAAGCAATTAAAGACAAATGTATTGCTGCAGTTCCACTAGAACAAGCAACTACCTCTTTTGATCCTACGTATTTTGAAAATTCTTTTTCAAACTTTTCAACAAAAGGTCCTTGAGTTAGAAAATCACTTTTTAATACTTTAACAACTTCTTTAATATCAGAGTTATCTATTTGATGTTGCCCGTATCTATTAATATATTTATTTTTACTCACTATTTCTATTTGTAATAATTAAATTGATGCAAAGATAAATTTATTTCTTTTTCTAATTTTTTGTTACTTTTGTAAAAATAATCTTTAATTATAGATTTAACTTTTTTTTCTAATTCATCTTCTCTTTTTCGATTAAATTCTCGAGAATAAAATTTATCAAAAAAAACTCTTAAATTTTTTGAGAAAGAAGCTCGAAAGATTAAAGGATTTAACAAATATGGATCACCTCCATTATATAACAAATAGTTAATAAGCTTTTTATAAGTAAAATTTAATGAATCTCTTGATCTATTTTTTTTTTCTTTAGAATTAAAATTGTAATAACCTTTTAAATTACAGAAATTAAATATTCTTTTTAAAAATAAATTCGGATTTGATATTAAAAGTTCTAAGGGATTAATTAATATGTTATTTTTCCCAAATATTTTTGAATATAAATTATATTGATCATAAAAATCATAACAATTTATATCAAAACAATGAAAACCGCCTCTAGATTTCTTCAATAGAAATTTTTCTAATGATTGAATCCCGCCAGCATGAATATATCTTAAATACATACTTCTTAATAAACTCGGTTGATTTCTTATCATCATAAAAATCTTTGCATTTGGATACATTTTATATAAATTACGGGTTATACTTTCTATATCTCTTGCTCCAGTAGTAGGATTACCTAATAAAGATTCAGCGCTTAAAACTGGTATTAATTTTTTTTTTCTAAATTTGCTATATACAGATTCAAGATCTGATCTAATTTTTTTTACATCAAATTTTAAAACACTAGTATTCGTAATTGCTTCAATAAATTTATATTCTTTTGTATATCTATTAACCATTGCAAAGCCAGCTTTCTTGGAATTAAACAAATTATCCTGTGCCCATGATGCGCCAGCTCTCGAATGTCCTACATGAATTAAAATAAAAGGTTTATTAGAAACTTTTTTCATAAGATTTTTTTTTAATCATCTAATCCGTCTTTATTTACAGTGTGTCTTAATTTCCATTCGCCTTTAGCATTCTTTCCCCATAAATGTGGGGAGCGAAACTTATCACAAAGTTTAAAAAAATAATCTTTTTCAATTTCCAAATAGTCAATAACTTCAGAAAAATACTTATCCGGAAATTCTCCATCATATTTTTTTATTAATCTTTTTCCTTCTTCTACTGTCAAATGATTGTTTCTAATCTCTTGTGATACATCATATGTTGCTCTGCCAATACCAAATTTTATAAATGTTGTGTAATAATGTAAATCGTCAATTTTATCATCTATGCTTGAATATCTACTAAATGTGCCCTGTGATCTATATGGTCGAGGTTTGAATCCTGTATTTTCAACTGCATAGTAATAAGCTTCTTGGGGTGTCCATTTTAAATAATATCCTAAATAATGAACTTCAATTTTACTATTTTTAAACTCATTATCATTAAGAGGTAAATATGTCTCAATGTCCTTAATATTTATATTGTGGTTTTTTATAAGTTCTTTTAAGGTCAATCCCCCTAAGTAAGTTTGATCAATATTTTTATAAGTATAAAAAGACTTTTCTCTTAGAGAAGTTTCGTTGTCAGCTATAGGATTTCCATATTCTGCTTCATTTTCTCCATAAAAAATAAGAGGAATTTTATATTTTAAAGCAATTTTAGGAGCTATATTCTTCTGTCCAAGAATAAATGTTTGAAAAGGATGAAATAAATTTTGAATTGCTAATTTTGTTAGTTTTTTCATAACATCACCATTTCTAGTTAAAGCCAAATTATCAAAACCTCCAACATCTATCCAATTCTTAAAATTTTTGTATCCATAATCAGTATATAAAATTGGCGGCCATGTTATTGTTAAAGGATTCATTTTATATTTATATTTTAATATATGAGCTTGTAAGGCACTATCTTTACCGCCGCTTCCTGGCACAATACAATCATATTGACCGTGTTTTCCTCTGTGTTTGTCTAAAAGTTTTAAAAGTTCTTTTTCTCTCTTATTCCAATCTATAGCATTTTTTATTTGTGAATATTTCCAAGCATCTGAGATTCCATTGTTATCTATTGCTATTGTTTTCTTTTTTGTTTTTATTGTATGTTTAAATTCAACTTCAGAATTAGGTCTTTGATTAGAAATCAAAGATTTTTTACAAAATTTAACTTCATTTGGAAGTCCAAAATAACTTTGATAAATATTTTTCTTTTTCATTTAAATAATTTGTTTAAAGTTTTTATATATTTGTATACCTTGTTTTGAACTTTTTTCCGGATGAAACTGCATTGCATAAATATTATCTTTTGAATAAGATGAACAAAATACTTGATTTCCATATTTCGATAAAGCAACAATACCTTTCTTATCTTCAGGCACTACATAATAAGAATGTACAAAATACATAAAGGAATTTTCTGGAATATTTCTAAAAATATTATTTTTTAACCCATTTTTACAAGTTTTAAATGTATTCCAGCCAATATGTGGAACAACTAATTTTTTTTTATCAAATTTTATAACTTTTCCTTTTATTAAATTAAGCCCTTTACACTTTTTAATTTCATAACTTAGAGTAAATAATAATTGCATTCCTAAACATATTCCTAAGATTGGATAGTTTAATGCTGCAAATTCTTTTATTTTATCTAATAAATTTTGTTGCTTTAGATTCTCCATTGCTTTTGGAAATGAACCAACCCCAGGTATTATTAAAGCATCAAAAGATTTAAAATCACTTGGTTTGCTTATAAGTTCAGGCTTTAAACCCACAAATTTACAAGCTTGATAAACGCTATAAATATTGCTTAATTTATAATCTATTATTCCTACTTTTTTTGGCAATTTTTATAATAAAAAGAATTATATTCTACAAAAAATATTTTCTTTCCTAAGTAATGATTTTATTTGAGGTATTTTATAATTAATAGTTTTGTTATTTGTTTGAGAATTGAATTTTGTTATAAATTCTAAATTACCTTCCTGATGTTTTTTTTTATCAAACTTAATATTAGATATTGCTTCGTAATGTAGAATTGATGATAATGCAACGCCTGAGATAGAAGAACTTTTGATTACATCTATAATATGCTCAATTTTACCTGCGCCACCATGAATAATTACTGGTAATGAGGTAATTTTAGATACACTTTTAATTAGATCAATGTCAAAGCCTGATCTAGTGCCTTCATTGCTTATAGATGTTAATATAATTTCACCTGCACCATAACTTTCTATCTTTTTTACCCAATCAATCACTTCTAAATTCGAACAATCTCTGCCATTATTAAAATATGCATAATACTTTCCATTAGAATGTTTTATTGCCTCAATTGAAACTGATATTGTTGAAGAACCAAAAAAATTTACAGATTCTTTAATAAGTTTAGGGTTCTTAATTGCTGCAGTGTTCAAACTAATTTTATCTGCGCCAAATCTTAATACTTCTTCAATATCTTTTAAAGTTCTTATACCGCCACCCACGGTTATAGGTATAAAAATCATTTTTGCTGTTTCATTAACAATTTTCTTTATAAATTCTCTATCATATAAACTTGCAACAATATCTGTATAAATTATTTCATCGGCGCCTGAGTTATAGTAATATTTCACGAATTCTAAGGGTTTACCTAGAACTCTAAGTCCTTCAAGATTAACTCCCTTAACAAGATTAGGCCCCTTTATATCTAATCTTGGAATTAAACGAATTGGTTTTGTCATTTACTTAGATTTTTTGTTAAAAAGAATTATTAAAGTCTGAGTTAATTTTTGATAAGTCATCTGATTTCCCAACATCAATCCAATAATCATTCAGTGGGACAACATTAATTTTGTATTTTTCTTTTTTTAAATTCAATAGAAGCTGGGGCATGTCTATATGTTGTTTCTTTTTTAATAATTTTAATGTATTTGAGCTAAAGATGTTAATGCCAGCGCTAACAAAAGAAACTTCAGTAGGTTTTTCTACAATATTCTTAAATACATTTTTTTTAAAATTAACCACACCAAATGGTAAACTATTAAAAAATTGTTTCATACAAACTGTTACATCTAATTTCTTTTTTTCATGAACATCTAATAATTTTGCAATATTTGCTTCTGTAAAAACATCGCCATTAACTACTATAAAAGGAATTTTTGTATTTTTTTTTAAAGAAAATAAAGAACCTGCCGTTCCTAAAGGTTTTTTCTCAACTATATAATTAATATTTACATCATATTTTCTACCATCTCCAAAATGATCCATAATTCTTTTATGTTTATAGTAGACAGCAATATTGAAATTTTTAAAACCTTGGTTTCTTAACTTTATAATTGTATGTTCAATAATAGGTTTCCCCTTAATAGTAAGCATTGGCTTTGGCATCTTAGAGGTTAAATTTTTCATTCTTTTACCAAAACCACCTGCCATTATTAATACTAAGTTATTTCTTTGTTTTTCTTTTCTACTGACTATGTCTTCTAAAAATTCTAAACCAAGTAATTTTCCTTTTTTATCAATAATTGGTAAATGTTGATAATGACCTTTTGTCATTTTTTCAATAATTTCTTTATTTGTCATAGTGTCCGATATTGTAATAGGATTTTTATTCATAATTTTTTCAACTCTTTCTAAATAAATATTATATGATTTTAATATTCCTCTTCTTATGTCACCATCAGTAATTGTGCCCAAAAGTTTCTTATTCTTATTAATTACTAAGATTATTTTTTTAAAATTTTTATCTAAAATATTCATAGCGTCAATTATCTTAGTATTTTGCAATACAGTTAATTTTTTAAAATTAAAATTAATTTAGAAAAAATTTAAAAATTTATTTTATAGAATTCCTCAACATCTTTTGGATGAATATG
The DNA here is from genome assembly GCA_964396035.1 of uncultured Alphaproteobacteria bacterium. GTDB lineage: Bacteria > Pseudomonadota > Alphaproteobacteria > CAYNCC01. The sequence continues at coordinate 11,615 of CAYNCC010000004.1, read as the reverse complement.
TTGATTTTCCCTTATATTATTTAAACATTTTTTACCAATTATTTTATTGTATTTATCTGCTAAAATTTTTCCAGTTCCTGGTCTTTTTACCCAAATATTTTTTTTAGAAAAAATTTCACCTTTTCTAATAGATGATATAGAAACAACAGTTGCATAAGCAAAATCAATGACAGGTTTTTCTTCTTTTAGAATATCTTTCTTCCCTCCTCTAGATTCCCAAATCGCTTTTGATGCAATTATTAAATCTTTTAACTCATCTGGTTCAATTGATATTGCTGTATCGGGTCCAGGCCATTTTCTAGAAATTGTAAAATGCTTTTCTAGTAAACAAGCGCCAAGAGAAACAGCGCCTAAGCATGTCCAAATATTTTCAGAATGATCTGATAAGCCTAATGGAACGTTAGGAAAATTCTTCTGAAGATCTTTAATTGCTCCTAATCTTACTTTGTTATATGGAGTTGGATACATACTAGTACAATGCATTAATGCAAATGGAACTTTATATTTTCTTATAATTTTTATAGATTCTTTTATAGATTTAATATTATTCATGCCAGTAGACAGAATTATTGGCTTTCCTAAAGAAGAAATATAATCAATTAAAGGTAAATTGTTACATTCTCCTGATCCAATTTTAAAAATTGGGACATTCATTTTATTTAATCTATACGCTGCTTCTTTTGAAAAAGGTGTTGAAAAATAGAAAATTTTCTTTTTTTTACAATATTGTTGAACTTTTTTTTCTTCTTGTTCGGTTAATTCACATCTTTTTATTATATTCCATAATTTTTCTTTAGAAATTTTGCCAGGTGTCATATCAGTATATATCATTTCTTTTTCTGTAATATGGCATTGAAATTTAATTGCTTCAGCTCCAGATTTTTTAGCAGCATCAATCATTTTAAAAGCCTTGTTAATATTACCCTCATGATTACTCCCTACCTCAGCTATTACTAGAGGAGGATCATTAGAACTTATTCTACGGTTATGAATATAAAAATTTTTCATAAATTTAAGTTTTAAATATTATATTTTTTTTAACAAATTTTCAGCTTTTTTGAAATCAGAGTTATCGTCAATATCAATTGAACGTGATTTTGGCATAATATATATATTTGTTTGTTTGTTAAGAAAATCCTTACCTTTTAATATCCAATCTGTTTTGGCTATATATACTGCTCCATTAATAAAAAATTTATAATTTTTAGGAATAAATTTATTTTTTATATTTAATATATTTTTATTCTTTCCATTTTTTTTAAGTTTTGATACAGAAATACAAGTAGGAGAATTAAAATTAAAACAAATTCGAATAGCCCTATCGATATCTTCTGCTATTCTTAATGGCGATGTAGGCTGAAGCAATACTAAATAATCAAATTTTTCTTTAATTTTTCCTAGAAGATGTTTCAAAACGTCTATAGATTTTGCATTATCTTCTGCAAGTTTTTTTGGTCTCACGAATGGAACTTCACAATTTAATTTTTTTGCAATAGAAATAATTTTTTTATTCTCAGAAGATAGTATAACTTTGTCTAAATATTTTGATTTTTTTGCTTCTTGAATAGTCCAAGATATTAAAGGTTTTTTATTTATTAATTTTAAATTTTTTTCATGAATTCTTTTAGAACCACCTCTAGCAGTAATAACTCCTAAAAATCTTTTTGTTTTTAGCATATATATATCTTCAAAATTTAATTGTCATTTTTTTTTGTATCAACTTTTTATCAATTTTAACCTTTGATAATATTTTAGCTATTTTTAGTCCAGAGCTACCTATGCCATAAGGATTCTTTATTTTTTTACAATAATTTCTAAATTTTTCTGATGTAGCCTTTTTTATTGCTTTAATAATTTCAATTTTATTATAATTAACTTTAATTATATTTTTTGCACTAAGCCTATTTTTTTGTCGCGAACCAATATCTATAGACGGTATATTAAAGGCAGGTGTTTCTTTTATTCCACTAGATGAATTTCCTAAACAAACTCCTGGTATTTTTTTAAATAAATTCATCATTCCATAATAATCATTACGACCTAAATGTTTGTAAATTTGCACATTTTCTATTTTCTTTTTTTTTAATTTTTCTAATTGTGAAATAATCAATTTTCCACCCGCATCATTATTTGGGTAAGAAAAAATAAATTGGAAACCTTTCTTTGCTAACTCTATAACAGCATCTAAGGTTGGTTTAATTTGACTTGTTGCGTCTTTAAACTCAGTAGCAACAGAATGTTGTGTGACTAATAAAATAGGTTTTTTAGTAGATAATTTATATTTTTTTATGAGAGTATTCTTATCTGTAAATTCATTATTTTTTATCAAATCAATTGCCGGAAAACCAACAGTGTGTATTCTCCAAGACTCTTCTCCCATAGTTTTTATTCTACGAGTTGCTTCTTTATTAGTAGTAAAATGTAAATGTGCTAATTTTGTCATAGCATGTCTAACAGAATCATCTAAAGCCCCACCTTCTGTTATATCTCCACCTTCTATATGAGCAGTTGGTATAGACATTTGAGTGCCGGCAACAGTTGCTGCAAAACCTTCAAAACGATCTGCATAAACTACAAAAATATTTGGATTTATTCTTTCTAAAACTTTGCTAGTTTCTTTTACACAATTTCCAATAGCCTGTGCTGTTGAAAATAAATTGTCTTTTTTCATATTTATTTTTACCTCAGCAGAAATTTTAAAACCATCGCTCTCAATTTCTTTAACAGTTTGCCCAAAATTTTTATCTAGATGGGCTCCAGATACAATCAATCTGTACTCTAATTTTGGATGCATATCTATAGCTCTTAGAATTGGAACTTGTAAACCATATTCTGCTCTATTTCCTGTAAAAACAGCAATAATTCTTTTTTTCATATTTTGTAGAGAAATGGTTTTTTAAAAAAATTTATTTTAAATGTGGTATTTGTTATTTAAATTATTTTTATAATTTTTTCTAAACCAAGTAATTGTTTTATTTATGCCTTTTTTAAAACCTTCTTTACCTAAGAATTCTGGTTTCCAATTTGTAATTTTTTTAATTTTTTTATTAGATGCGAAAAGTCTATCAACTTCACTCTTTTTTGGTCTTAATCTTTGTTTGTCAGTTATAACTTTTATTTTAGTTCCAAGTTGCTTTTGTACCTCTTTAACAACATCTGAAACAGAAATTTCGAAATTTGAACCAATATTTATAATTTCTCCAATAGCTTTATCACTTTCACTGATAGCAATAAATCCTTTGGCAACATCAGTTACATAATTAAAATCTCTTTTAGGAAAAACAGAGCCTAGTTTAATAATCTTCTTATTAGAAATTACTTGGGAAATTATTGTAGGAATAATTGCTCTTGTAGATTGTCTTGGACCATAAGTATTAAATGGTCTAGCAATAGAAACGGCTGTATCAAACGAGCGAAAAAAACTCATTGCAAGAGAATCGGCTGCAATTTTTGTTGCAGCATAAGGTGATTGCGCTTGTAACGGATGCTCTTCTGTAATTGGAACAATTTTGGCTGAACCATAAACTTCACTTGTAGAAGTTTGTATAACTCTAACATTACCAATGTCTCTGGCACTTTGTAGAATATTTAGTGTACCTTTAATATTTGTTTCAACATATTCTGAAGTAGCTAAATAAGAATATGGTATTCCTATTAATGCAGCTAAATGGAATACTTTATCACATCCTTTCATGTTTTTTTGTATACACCAAGGATCTCTTACGTCTCCTGAAATAATTTCAATGTCTTTAACGACTTTTTTATCTATTGTTTCAATCCACCCATGCTTACCAAAAGAATTATAATTACAAAAAGCTTTAACGTTTTTTCCTTTCTTTACAAGTTCTTCAACTAAGTGAGAACCTATAAAACCATCAGCGCCTGTAACTAATATTTTCATTTTAATTTATTATTTTCTCCATTATTTTTAAACAATTTATTCTAGGTGATGAATTAAATGGAGAAATGTATTTCTCAAATATTTTTTTGGCTAAAGAAATATTTTTATTCTTAATTTTTTTTTTATATTTTATTGTTTCTAACTCGTTATAAAATTTTTTAGTTTCTCTAATTACTTTAAATACTTTTGGATTATTTAAGAATGTTTGCAAAAGAAATTTATTATTTTTCTTTTCTATTTTTTTATGAAAAAAAAACGGAACAATTACATATTTGCCTGCTACGCTGGATTCTAAAAGTGTTGTTGAACCGTAACCACAAACAATATGTGATTTAAAAATTAAATCATGAACATTTGCTTTGCCTTCTAAAATTAAGTTCTTTGTATTTTCTAAGTTAATGTTATTTCTTTTTAAAGTTTTTTTGATAAAGTTTATTTGCCAGTTATCTCTGCCATCTCTATATTTAATAATACAATTAATATTTGGATTATTTACAGCAAATTTTCCAATTTCACATATTGTTTTGTAAAAACTTTCTACAAAAAAACCATTTTCATTATTGCATGAAAAAAGTAAGTCCAATTTTTTAGATTCGTTAACAATAGTTGTTAAAAGCTTATTCTTTATTTTTTCACTAGCAAAGTTTCCACTTCCTGAAAAACGATACCAATAAGTAAAAAAAGTAATTGTTTTTTTTTTTGGACAAACAGGATTTTTTTTTATTTTTTTTACAAAGTTTTCCATTCTTAATGTCCCAATAACTGATATTTTATTGCTTAAATTAACTTTTGAATTAATAATAATCTTTTTGAATTCATCGCTTTGAAGAAAAACATGTGTGACGTGAAATTTTTTTACATTATAAAAAAAAACTTTCCATTTATCTTTTTCAAATTCAGAATCAACAAAATCTTCAAAAGTAAAAATAATGTATGGTGTGTTTAAAAGTTTTAAACTTGTACTGCCCCAAACATAATCAACTTTATAATGTAAATTTGGCGAAATAATTGCATCAATATTATATTTTGAATTTAAAAAAGACAAAAAGTTTTTAGCAAAATAGTTCCATTTATCATATGCTTTTATAGATTGTGTAGATTTTGAGTTATAATAATCATATGGTTTAATTTTTTTATTATCAAAGAAAATCCCAATTAAATGATATTGTAACCTTGGATTAATGTGAACAATGTCGTAACCTGATTTTAAAAAAACACTTAATTCAGTCTTTATTCTATGAGCACTTAAAACAAAAATTGTTTTTTTTTTTCCTATTTTATTTGTCTTTGTAACATGTACAAATAAATCATAAATATTAAACATTAAATGTTCTAAATTTATCTTTATTAAAATTCTTAATATTTTTTTAGATAAAAATAAAGACAATGTAAGAAAAAAATTTCCTAAAAATGATGGTAAATAATATGAAAATTGGTTTGTTTTCATCTAATTTCTTATATTATTTTTTCTATTATTGCTTTGATTTGATTCTTTTTGATCCAGTCAGAATTATTTAGACTTGTATAAGAAAATTCCTTAACAACTTTTTTAAAATTCATATATTTTTTTCTATATATTTTTTTGAAATCTATAAAACTTGGAAATGTCACAAATCTGTCATTTGATTCATAACTATTTTCAGACTCATCTTCTGATAATAAAGTTTCATGTACTTTTTCACCTGGCCTTTTTCCTATAATTTTTATTGGATTATTGGGAGCAATTGATTTTAATATATCATTAACATTCATACTAGGTATTTTTGGAATAAATATTTCTCCACCAACCATATTTTCTAAAGAGGATACGACAAAATTAACTGCTTCTTCAATACTTATCCAAAATCTAGTCATTTTACTATCAGTAAGGTTAATAATTTGTTTTTTATTTTTACCCATATCTAAAAAATAAGGAATGATACTGCCTCTAGAAGCTATAACATTGCCATAACGCACAATTGAAAACTTAGTATCATTCTTTCTAGCAGATTGGTTTGCAGCTATAAATATTTTATCTGCAGCTAATTTAGATGCTCCATACAAATTAATTGGATTAACTGCTTTATCTGTTGAAAGAGATATAACATTTAATAAATTAGGAGCACTTAAAGCTGCTCTAACTATATTTTCTGCACCGATAATATTTGTTTTAATACATTCAAAAGGATTATATTCTGCTGTATCTATTTGTTTTATTGCCGCTGCGTGAACTATAAAATCTATATCTCTAATAGCAGTTTTTAATCTCTCTAAATCTCTTACATCACCTAAAAAAAATCTTAAAATTTTGTAATTACTAAAACTCTCTAATTCTTTTTTTAATTTAAATTGTTTGTATTCATCTCTAGAAAAAACTACTAATCTGCTAGGTTTTGATTTTTGTAAAACATTTTTAATAAATGCACTACCAAAAGATCCCGTGCCACCTGTAACTAAAATTTTCTTATTATTTAAGAAACTAAAATTACATTTAAATTTATTTTTAAAATAATTTATTTTTTTTGACATAGCTACCGCACTCTAGGGTCTTTGCCTAGATTCATTAAAAAAAAATTTTTTTTAAAATTTGGGTTCAAGATCATTTCTTGAGACCAAATATTTTATTTCCCTTCCTAAAAAATTAAAAATTATATGAACTTTATTATTCTCATAAACTTTATCAATAACACATAGTTTGTTAGAAAATATTCCATTCTTTATTAAACACGTCTCGCCTCTTTTAAAATTATCGAATCTAGACAAACAAATATAACCGTCTATTTCTTTTTTTTTAAGTTCATCAACAAAATCTTTGGAAACTGGTAAGAAATTTCTTCCCAATGTAATAAGTTTTTTTACACCTCTGGTGTAATTAATTTTTGACCAATTATCTTTAAGATAATCAATAAATACAAATAAGTAACCAGGGAATAGTGGTTTTACTGTGGTTTGTTTACAATTAAATCTCGTTATGTTTCTTTTTAATTGTGGTAAATAAATATTAAAATTTTGTGATGCTAAATTGTTCGCAGCTACAAATTCTTTTGATGGGCCTGTTTGGACTACATACCAATTATTCATTTCTTTTTCCTTTAGATAATTTTAAAAATTTAGGAATTAAGATTTCCTGTGTAGTCGCAACCTTCTTTATTTTTTTATAATATTCTTGAAACTGATTTATCTCGGTTAAAATATAAGCGTCTACATTTATTGGTAAGTCATCAAAAGTGTAAGAATTTAAAGATGGGAAATTAGTTTTTTGTCTTTCTGTAATAATACCAGCGATCTCAATGTCGTTATTTTCTTTTACTAATATTGCTACTTCTGTTAAATCACTATCGCCTATAAATGCAATTCGTGTATAATTTTTATCTTTACATTTTTCAAATATATTTTGGTATTCGTTTTTAGCTTCTCTAAATAATTGAAGAGAATCAGATAAATATTCAGATACTAATTGTGATTTTTTTGCAAAACCTTTTGGTGTTAAATAATAGGCGTATCTATGAGCGGGTATATTTTTAACTTTTAACCAACCTTTTTTAATACATCTTTTAATGTAAGTATTAACTAAACCCACAGCTATACCAAGACTTTGTGCTGCAGATTTTTGAGTTGTATTATCCTTATTATCCAAACTATCTAACAACTTCATAGTTATTTCTTTATCTGTAACATTCTTGATATTTTTATATGTTTTATTGGCTTTCATAATTTAAATTCATACTATGAATTTATAAATTCATACTATGAATATTAAGTCTTATCTTATATATGTCAATATTTTTCCTAGATTTAATTCAAAGATTATATTTATCTATTTTGAGTTTTTTTTATTACTTTTTATAAATTTCTCTATTTTTTTTATATCACTTGGATAATCAACAGCAAAACCACTATCAGTTACTTCTGTACATACTATTTTTTCATTATTATCAATAAATCTCATTTGTTCTAAACTTTCAGAAATTTCTGCAGCACTTCGTTCATATTTGTGAAATCTTTTAAGTGCATTTCTTGTATATGCATATAACCCTATGTGTTTTAATGGTTTAAAAGATTTGTATAATTTATATAATTTACCTGAATTCTTGCCTCTAAAAAAAAAACAAGCTTGATGTTCTTTTGATTTTAGTAAATAGACAGTTGAAGTTTTTTTAAAAACTTTAACCTTTGAATAGCCAGTGGAAACTTCAAATTTTTTTGGAACATTCTTTTTTAGACATAAGGCAACCTTATCAATATTTTTTGGGTTTATTAATGGTTCATCGCCTTGTAAATTTACATAAATATCTGAATTAATCTTTTTTGATACTTCATAGATTCTATCAGTTCCAGTTTCATGATCTTTTGAGGTCATTAATGCTTTAATATTTTCTTTATCACAAAAACTTTTAATTCTTTTATCGTCAGTCGCTACAATTACGCCTTTAGTTATTTTTGATAAATTTGCTTTTTCCCAAACATATTTAATAACTTCTTTGCCATTAATCTTAGCTAATGGCTTACCTAAAAATCTTGAAGATTTCCAACGGGCAGGAATAACAATTAATGTTTTCATTATATAGTTATAACTTTTCTTTTATAAAAAAAAACATATAATGATTTAATATTCATAGTATGAATTTTCCATAGATTATAAAAAAAATCAAATTATTTTTTCTTAATCTTTGTTAAAAAATTATTATTTATAAATTAATACATGAAAATAAAAGAAAAAAATTGCAGTGCGCTTGCGGTTAATAACATTGAAGAAATTGAATACGCCTACAAAAAAGGTATTAACAAAAAAACACCTATTTACACATATTCACCACAAATATTATTAAATAAAAAATATCCAACAGCTTTTACTTTAGAAAATAGATTGGGTATTAAAGGGGCAGAAAAAATAAGAAAAAAATTGTCAAATTTTGAAAAAGAAATATTACCAATAATTAAAAAAAATAAAGTTTTAAATAAATACAAATTAGCAATATTTAGTGCTATTCAAGATTCTCAAAATTGTTTTATAAAAGCTTATGTTCTTAAAAATAAAGACTATAAAAAAAAAATAGCAGTTATAAAAAATAATGAAATTAAAGAAGTCACTAAAACTACAAATTTTGAGTGGTCAGAAATTATACCTAAGAAAAAACAAATTATAATAAAATATAATTCAAATAAAAATATTACAATTAAAAGAAATGGTTTGAGGTATAATTTACATAAAATAAATTCTTTTTTTAAAGAATTTTTACTTTCACCAAGAAATGTTTTTATAAAACAATTAATTTTAAAATTTAATTTATTATTAATACCATTCTTCAATAAAGGTAAAATACTAATTTGTTACGACAACCCACTTATTAGTGATAGCTTATACTATTTATTATTAAAAGGTTACCTTCCTAAATATATAAATTTAAAAAAATTTTTAAAAAATAAAAAATTAAAAAAAAAAGTAAAAAGCCAAGTTAAAAAAGAATTAGTTCCACGTTTAAAAGTTTTTTTAAAAAAAAATCTATGTAAAGCTAATAAAGACATTGTATTAGAAGCAATTATAAAAAGAATTTACTATTGGATACAACAATTTGATGCAGGTTATAAATGGTGGGATAGAAAACTTGATTATTATAATTCATACAGTAAATTAGCTATTCTTTCAAATACATATCACTGGCCACATGCAACATGTTTACAAAAAATATGTGAGAAAAAAAAAATAAAAACTTTTATTTGCCAACATGGCATTGCAAAAGAAATCACAAATTTTACATCTAGCGATTCAAATGATGAAACTTCTAAAGGGAATATACTTTTTTCATATAATCATAAATATTGTTCTATGAATAATAAAAATATTTTTAAAACTGCACGATTGTGTCCAGTTGGCACTCCTGAATCATATTTAAAATACCCGAAAATATTTTTTAAAAATAAAATGGATTTCTTATTTATTGGTTCAAATAGGTACGTAGGTGATGTAGCTGGTAATTTGGAATGTTCTGATGCTCAAAGTGCAAAACAAGACATATTTATAATAAAAACAATACTATCTAAAATAAAACAAAATTTTTTTTATAAACCATACCCAAATTTAGAAAGATACTCTGATCCTGATTATGTCAAAGAAACTATTTCAAATTATAAAAATATTTTTTATTTAGAAACAAAAGAAAATGCAAGAAATTTCTATTCAAAATCAAAAATATTAATAACAACTAAAGCATCTAGTTCTTTTACTTGGTGTTTTATGACAAACAAACCCATAATTTTAATTGATTGCCCGACTCAACCATTTAAAAATTCTATAAAAGATCTTTTAAAAAAAGCTGTTTTCTTTTTTGATTTATCAGAAAAAGGATCTGTTACAAAATTAAGGACTATCTTGTCAAAAAAACCTGAAGAAATTGAAAAAGTATATGAAAAAAAATTATATTATAGAAAATTATTAAAAAACTACTTATTTTCATTCAATGATTCTGATACTGGTAAAAAGATAGCAAATATCGTTCATAACAACTTATAAGACACAAACGCTTTCTTTAAAGTAAAAGAAGCAAAAATAATCAATATAGGTTCGATTGGATAACGATATCTCAATGAAACAATAGTTAATGTATAAATTGCAGTGATAATTACTAATAATGTTAAAAGAGGTGATATTTTATAAAAATAATTTCTAAAATTTTGTAATAAGAAAAATATTGATAATAGAAATACAAAGCCAAATGATATAAATGATACAATACTATATATCAAACCTTTATATTCTTTTGTATATGGAGAAAAACTCCAAAACCTGTAAAACTTTCTTATAGATTGTTTCAAAAATCGAATTGGGTCTTCTAGAATATATTTATATGCTTCTTGTTTAAAAACTTTATCACTTTTAACAAAATCATTTTGATTACTTTCGAATATTTTACTGTGATCAACATCTACTCCTCCAATGCCACCTCCAGATTCATTCATAATATTATTGCCAGAATAAATATGATATCCATAAGCTAAATCTGTTCTTACAAATTCATTATATTTGTTCCAATTATGAATCCACCAAGGTGATAAGATTAGACAATATATAAAAAAATATAAAGCAATGTGTTTAAAAGTTGTTTTTAATGAATTTTTATAAATAAAAAAAGAAAAAATAATTATAAGAATTGGGGCAATATAATCAGACATTCCTTTTACATAAATACTTAAAACAATTATTACAGAACCAAAGAAAAAAAAGTTTTTGTAAAATAATAAAAGAGAAGAAAGAATTAAAAAAACATATAAAGTTTCACTTAAACCGCTTATTGAATAAAATATTGAAAAAGGATAAATAGAAAAAATAAAAGCACTAATTTTTGAAATTAATTCATCTTTAAAAATAACTTGAGCTAATTGATAGACAATGTAAATAGTTATTGATGAAATTATAATATCCCCAATTAAATATCCTATCTGGTTTTGTGTTAAATAATTCAACAAATACATCCATATTGGATATCCTGGCATATGAACATGAGAACTAATTAAACCTTTGCTAAATAATTCATTCCCAATCCGTAAATAAATTTCTGTATCTGCAAATTTTGGGGGACTATAAAATATTAAAGTAAGAATTCTTAAAAAAAATCCAAAAAAAACAATATCAAAGATACTTATATTAAAAAAAAATTTTTTCACTAAATCACTATTTTTTTCAAATTGGTAGCGGGGGTAGGATTTGAACCTACGACCTTCAGGTTATGAGCCTGAC
>CAYNCC010000003.1:0-40585 GCA_964396035.1 uncultured Alphaproteobacteria bacterium | reverse complement strand
TTGCTAATTCTCTACTTAAACCTTCTTTGTCATCGTTTATAATTTCACCACTTTGGTTTTTATTTAGCATATCTTCGTAATGTTTGTAATTTCTTTCTGCGTCATCTTTTAAAATTTTTAAAAATTTTTCCGTATCTTTCTTGGATAAACTGCCCCCTCTTCCTTGTTTATTAGTTGAAGATTGACTAGACATGTGTTCAGGTCTTGGTATATAAAACTCTTTATCTAAAATAGAATATCTAGCTGAATATTCATTAACATTTGCGGTTCTATGTCTTATCCACTGTCTTGCAATAAAGATGGGAAGCTTAATATGAAATTTAATTTCACACATTTCGAAAGGCGTTGTATGCCAATTTTTCATTAAATATCTTATAAGACCTTTATCATTAGATACTTTTTTTGTACCTTCCCCATAAGAAACTCTTGCAGATTGCACTATTGCTGAATCATCTCCCATATAATCCATTACTCTAATAAAACCATGATCTAAAACTTTAAAAGGTTTATAAAGAATCTTCTCTAAAGATTGTGAAGTAATTCTCAGTGTTTTCTTAGATCTAGATCTAAGCCTTTTTATTTCATTTAATTCTTCTTTTTTTAAAGACATAGTAATTTAATAATTATAATTTTTTTTAAATATAAAGAGAATACTTTTTAATAGTAGGATTATTTACTATATTTGAAGTGTTGGGCAACCAACTATAGTGATAAATGTCATGTTTGAAATGAAACGGACCCGGGGGCAGTACCCGGCGCCTCCACCACAAATAAGAATCATGGGGGCGATATAGGATCGACGGTCATGGAATAATATGAACTTTACTCGGTATTGTACCACCGTTATCGGGCTATTTATATTTGCCAATAAAAACTTGGCTCTCGCTGCCTAAGTATTAGGAAAGCGCGGTATGGGGACACCGGGCAACAGAAGTCCCCGCTATGTTCTTTTTATTTTTTCTCTATGATTTTTTAACTTTAAATATACAAATATCTTCTTCTGCATTCATATAATCGTAATGTTTTATAATTCTAAATGGACGTATTTGAAATATTTCTTCAAAAATCTTCAATAGTCTTGATCGATGAATCCTATTTTTCCCTTTTGTTTTATAAAGTCCAATGCAAAGAAATGAATTTGGTTTGTTTAATATATTTTTTAATTTAGAAAGATAGTTATAGACAATTTTCTCATCCATCTCTTGAAAAGAAGCAAAATTAAAAAATAAATCAATTTTAGAATCGACTTGTTTTATTTGCCACGGGCAAATTGGAAATATTTCTCTTTTATTTTCATTAACTTCAATTTTTTTATTATTTCTTGTTGATAAATAATCATAAACAGACTTTTTGAAAAAAAATTTTAAATATTGAGTCCCAATATAAATATTAGGAGATAAATCTAAGTAAAATAATTTTTTAATATTAGGATAAAAATGTAAAATAGAATGAGATAAAGCACCAAAACCTCCACCTATTTCAAAAACTGATCCGATTTTTTTAAAATTAATGATTTTCTCAAGACAATTAATTCTTGAAAAAGCTACTAAATATGAAATACCGACTTTTTTTTTATTATATAAAATGTAATCACTGGGTTTCCCTACAAGCGTCGATGGTAAATGATGTTTTTTTGAGAACTTATCAAACCATTTCGTCAATATTTTTTCACAATATAAATTTCTATATATTAATACCTGTTCATTTTTTGATTTAACAAAATTTATGTATTGAGATAAAAAATATTTTTTGAATAAATTATTATTAAGTATTTTTAATAAAATTCTTTCTTTGAAAGAATCTCCAGAAAACTTATCTAAGGGATTTTCAACTAATACATCGCCAAACCCTGTTAATATTTGCGCATTGGATCTAAAATCACTCAAACCAGATTTTAAAATTGATTTAGTTATTCTTAAAGAATACTCACGCCAATATTCAGAGGGTTTGTAAACTGTCTCAACTGTTTTTTCATCAGCTATTATTTTTTTAAATAGTTTATAATTATCAGAAACCATAATATTAATTTAAATAAACTATAAATTTAATATAAATTTTTAAATATTTATATAAATTAATATTTGTGTCACATAAAGATTTATTGAAAAATTGATTATTGATGCAAATATAGATAATACGTATTCAATAATTCAGTATTTTTTTTCTAAATTAATATATGAAGATAAATAAAAACAAAAGATATGAAAATGATAGTTTTGGTAAGATAGCTGTTCCTAAAGATTGTTTTTGGGGAGCACAAACTCAAAGATCACTAAACAACTTTGCTATTGGTAGCGAACTATTTTCTAATGATTTTATCAAAGCTTTTGCTATACAAAAAAAAGCATGTGCTTTGGCAAATAAGGATATAAAAGTTTTAGATAACAAAATTGCTAATTTAATTATTAAAGCTACAGATAAAATCTTAAAAGATGACTTAAAAGATCAATTTCCATTAAAAATATGGCAAACAGGTTCTGGAACTCAGACAAATATGAATTTAAATGAGGTAATATCTAATTATGCCAATAAATTATCAACAGGAAAATTAGGGTTAAAAAAACCTGTTCATCCTAACGATCATGTCAACGCATCACAATCAAGCAATGATAGTTTTCCAACTGCAATGCATATATGTGCGGTAATGCAAATAAAAAAGAAACTTTTACCATCTTTAAAAGAAACTTTAGTTGTGCTTAAAAAAAAAACCAATGAATTTAAAAAAATTATAAAAATTGGAAGGACTCATATGCAAGATGCAACCCCTCTCACATTGGGTGATGAATTTTCAGGATATTCAGAACAAATTAAAAATGATATTACAAATTTAGAAAAAAATTATAAAAAAATGTTTGCATTAGCTCAAGGTGGTACAGCTGTTGGCACTGGAATAAATGCACCAAAAATTTTTGAAAAAAAATTTATTTTTTATTTAAAAAAAATAAAAAAAATTCATTTTTTTTCTTCATATAACAAATTTGAGTCTTTATCATTTCATGGACCAATTGTTGATACTTCAGCAGCTTTAAATGGCTTAGCAATTTCACTAATGAAAATTGGAAATGATATAAAATTTTTATCTTCTGGTCCTAGAAGTGGTATTGGAGAAATTAAAATTCCAGAAAACGAGCCTGGATCTTCTATAATGCCTGGCAAGGTCAATCCAACTCAAGCCGAAGCCCTAACAATGGTTTGCAGCCAGGTAATGGGGAACAATTTAACAATTTCCATAGGAGCTTCAAATGGGCATTTAGAACTTAATACATTTAAACCTGTTATTATTTTTAACTTGTTACAAAGCATAAATTTATTATCTGACTCCATCACAAGTTTCTGTAAAAAATGTTTAATAGGTATAAAAGCTAATAAAAATGTTATAAAAAAAAATCTTGAAAATTCACTTATGTTAGTAACAGCTTTAAATCCTTATATTGGTTATGATAAAGCTGCTACAGTAGCAAAATTAGCATATAAAAAGAATATTACTTTAATTGAAGCTGCAAAAGAGCTTGGTTTAAATAAAAAAATTAATTTAGAAAAGATTTTAGATCCTAAGAATATGATAAAAAAAAAATAATTTAAATGATTATTGATAAAATATCATCTCCTAATTTTGATAAAAGACCAAAAGGCCAGAAAATAAAATCCATAATTATTCATTATACAGGCATGAAAGATTTTCAAAGTGCTTTGAAACGTCTATGTGATAAAAAATCAAAAGTTTCATGTCATTATTTAATTGGAAGAAATGGTCAAATAATTAATTTAGTAAATGAATCCTATAGAGCTTGGCATGCAGGTATTTCTTATTGGCGTGGAGTTAAAAATATAAATAATTGTTCAATAGGAATAGAACTTGAAAATCCTGGTCATGAATTTGGATATAAATCTTTCACAAAAAGACAAATGTTGTCACTTATTTATTTATGTAAAAAAATAAAAAAAAAATATAATATTGATCCAGATTGGGTGCTTGGTCATTCAGATATTGCACCTAAAAGAAAAAAAGATCCAGGCAATAAGTTCGATTGGAAAACAATTAAAAGTATATTTAGAAAATAATTAATCTAAGTTTTTAGATAATTTAATAATTTTCTTGAAAAAAATCATATTAAGTATTAATTTAAATCTAACCAGATGGTTGGATGACTGCTCGAATTTTGAGAGGAAAGTCCGGGCTCCTTGAAGATATAATGCCGGATAATGTCCGGCGGAGGAAACTCCAGGGATAGTGCCACAGAAAATAAACCGCCATTGTTTTGTTATGGTAAGGATGAAAAGGTGCGGTAAGAGCGCACCGCTTTTTTGGTAACAAAATAGGCTAGGGAAACCCCATTTGTAGCAAGATCTAAAAGAGGTGTGATTTATATTGAATCTTCACAATTGCACCCGGGTAGATCGCTTGAGATAATTGGTAACAATTATCCTAGATGAATAGTCATCAGTTAATACTTTAAAAGATTCGAAGTTTTATTGTATTAATTACAGAACCCGGCTTATAACCATCTGGTTTTTTAATTTTATTAAATATCTTTTAAAATATTCTCTACTAACTTATTAAAATTTATACCAGCTTTTTTAGCCATCATAGGAACTAATGATAATGGTGTCATTCCTGGTTGTGTATTAATTTCTAAAACATACAATTTCTTTTTTCTAGGATCTTGTTGGTAGTACCTAAAATCAGTTCGAGTTATTCCCTTACATTTAAAGGATTTATGAATCTTTAAAGCATATTTTTTACATTTCATTTGTATATTTTTTGGAATATGAGCAGGAATGATATATTTTGTCATACCTTTGGTATATTTAGATTTATAATCATAAAATTCTTTTTTTGTTTTTAATTCAATAATATCAAAAACCTTATTATTCATAATTCCAACAGTTAATTCTCTACCTGGAATAAATTCTTCTATTAAATATTTATTAGATTCATCAATCTTATATTTTTTTAGTTCATTTATATTTTTACAAATTTTTACACCTACGCTAGAACCTTCACTTACTGGTTTAATAACAAGAGGAAAAGAAAATAATTTTTTACCACAATAATCTTTTATTACTCTTTTAATATTTTTATCTAATAACATACCTTTGGGTGATGGTATTTTAAGTTTTTGAAAAAATATCTTTGATTTATGTTTATCCATTGCAATCATAGAACTTTTTGCTCCTGAATGAGTATAAGAAAGATCTAATTTTTTTAGAATTTTTTGCACAGAACCATCTTCTCCAAAAGTCCCATGTAAGGCATTAAATACAATATCAGGTTCAAAACTGTTTAAATTTGAAATAAGAAGTTTTATGTTACTTGTAACTTTTATTTTTTTTATTTCATAACCTAAATCTAATAATGCTTTAGAAACAAACTTCCCCGTTTTTAATGAAACTTTTTTTTCAGATGAAGGTCCTCCCATCAAAACTGCTATTTTTTTCATATTACTTTATGCCAATTCTTTTAATTTCCCAATTTAATTTAATTCCTGTATCTTTATAAACTTTATTTCTAATTTTATTACCTAAATTTTCTATATCTTTAGAAGATGCATTGCCTTTATTAACTAAAAAATTACAATGTTTATATGAAACTTCCGCATCGCCAACTTTGAAATTTTCACAACCAGATTGTTTTATTAATTTCCAAGCTTTTTTTCCTTTAGGGTTAATAAAAGTGCTACCTCCTGTTAAACTTTTTATAGGTTGAGTTTTTTTTCTAATCATAATTAATTCTTTTATTTTCTTATTTATTATTGAACTTTTTCCTGAAAAAATCTTCAACTTAGCGCCTATGATAATATGATTCTTTTTAATTCCAGAATAACGATATTTAAATGAAATCATTTTTCTTGTTAATTCTAATATTTTTCCATTTCTATTAACAACAAAGACACTTTTAATTAAATTCTTAATTTCACTTCCAAAGCATCCTGCATTCATGAAAATTGCACCTCCTAAAGTTCCAGGTATAGTCGATAGGAATTCGTATCCTCTGATATTTTCTTTAGCAAGTTTTTTTGATAAATTAATATTCTTTATTGATGCTCCACAAAGTATATGATCTTTTTTAATTTTTATGTAATCAAACCCCTTACCTAATTTTATTGCTAGTCCTGGTATGCCACCATCTCTGACTAACATATTCGAGCCTCCACCAATTATGTTAATTGAAATTCTTTTTGTCTCTTTAATTAAATTAACTAAATCATCAATATCTTTAGGTATGCAAAATATTTTAGCCTTACCGCCAGAATGAAACCAAGTTAATTTAGAAATTTGAAAATTTCTTTTATATTCTCCTTTTATATTTGGAAAAAATGACATCAAATATTAATAATTATAAATTCTTAAGTTGTTTAGGTAAATTATTTGCCCATTTAGTTATATCGCCTGCTCCTACAAAAACCACTATATCTCCCGATTGTGCAGTTTGTTTTATAATTTTTGGAAGATTTGTTAATTTATCTAAAGATATTGCTAGATTTGCTTTAGTTTTGTTTATGTCGTTAACAAATTTTTCCTTAGAAATTGAATTAATTTTTTTTTCACCTGCTGCATAAACATCTGCCACAATTAATTTATCACAGTTTTTTAATATTTTTTTAAAATCATTATATAAACTTAAAAATCTTGAATATCTATGTGGTTGGAAAACTACAATTAATTTTTTAGGTTTTAAAATTTTAGCAACTTGTAAAGTAGATTTAATTTCTTCAGGATGATGTGCATAATCATCATAAATCATAATTCCATTGATTTTTTTTATAAATGTGAATCTTCTTTTTACACCACTAAAATTTTTTAAAGCTTTTCTTATATTTACAGAATTAATATTTAAGATTTTACCTACAGCAATAGCTGCAAGACAATTAAGAATATTATGTTTTCCTATCATATTTAATTTTATTTTTTTTATTATTTCTTTTTTGAAAAGAAAGTTTTTTTTTATTTTTATATCAAACAAAGATATTTGCTTATCGTAAACAATATTTGCTGCTTGTATGTCATTATTTTTTAAAAAACCATAACTAATAAAATTTTTATCTTTAATTGTTTTTTTTAAGTTTCTAACTCCTAAGTTGTCTGTGCATAGAACTGCTACGCCATCAAATGAAATATTATTAACAAATCTTATGAAATAATTTTGCAATTTATTAACATTCTTATAAAAATCCATATGTTCTTTATTTATGTTTGTCACAATACCAATCTTAGGAAATAAATTTATAAAAGTGCCATCAGATTCATCTGCTTCTACAACCATCCATTTACTTTTGCCAATTCTAGTTGTGCCCTTATAATCATTTACAATACCTCCAATAATTGTAGTTGGATCAAAATTTGCATACTCTAATACAGATGATATCAAGGATGTTGTTGTTGTTTTTCCATGTGTTCCTGAAATAGCAATGCATTCTTTGAAATTCATTAATTCGGAAAGCATTTCAGATCTCCTATAAATTTTAATGTTATTTTTTTGTGCAAATTTTAATTCAGGATTATTTTTTTTTATTGCTGAAGAAACAACTAAAACATTTACATTTTTAACATTCTTTGCTGAATGGCCAATGTATGTTTTAATTCCTTTCTTTTTTAATCTTTTTACATTGCTATTGTTAGCAATATCACTTCCTTGTACTTTATAACCAAAAGAATATAGAACCTCTGCTATTCCACACATGCCAATACCACCTATTCCAACAAAATGAATCTTATTCTTAATATCGTGTCTCGTTAATTTCATAATTATTTTCTCAAATTACTTATTACTTCTAAAATTTTTTTAAGAGAATTAGGATCACCTAATTTAAAAGATTCTTTTGACATTCTAAGGAGTTTTTTATCATTACATATAAATTCTATCAATATTTTTTTCAAAATATTAGTTTTAAGTTTATCTTCTTTTAAAACATGACCTGCTCCTTTTTTTGCAAACCAATTTGCATTTATTAACTGATGATCATATTTTGCAAACTTATATGGAATTATAATTCCTGCTTTACCTAAAGTAATTATCTCAGATAATGATGATGCGCCAGCTCTTGAAATAACAAAATGAGATTTAAACATAATTATCGGTAAATTTTCAAAGAATGTTTTACAATTTGCTTTTAGTTTTAAGGAAGCATACTTATTCTTGATTTCATTTATATTTGTATTAGAACATTGATGATAAACATAAATCTTTTCTTTAATAATTTTAGGCATCAAGCTTATTGTTTCAGGAAAAATTGTCCCTAAACTCTTTGCACCCTGACTTCCCCCTATAATTAAAATATTTATTTTATCTTTTTTAAATTTAAAATTAACCTTCTTTCTCAAATCTATTATCTTCTTTCTAACTGGATTCCTTATAAATTCATATTTTTTATTATTAACGAATTTAAAATCTTTTTTTTCACCCCAACCCAAAATAATTTTTTTTGATAATGGAAGAAATAATTTATTAGTAAGACCAATTATAATATTTTGTTCATGTAAAATTATTGGTTTCAAAAATAACTTCGCAACTATTAATGAAAAAAATGAGGAATAACCTCCGAAACCTATCATAAGATCTGGCTTTTCTTTACAGAAAATAACAAGAATATTTATAAAAGTTAAAAAGTTAGAAAATATTCTTTTAAAACTTTTTGGAACATTTAGAAAATATAATTTAATTAATTTATTTTTTTTAAGACCTTTGTTTTGGAGAATAATTTTTTTAACTCTATTATCAGATATAAAAACCACTCTATTATTTGATCTAATTAAAGCTTCAATTAAAGATATTGCAGGATAAACATGCCCACCAGTTCCACCAGCAGTAATAATAATTTTTTTAATTTTGTACAAAGCTATCCTTATATTTTCTCCTAGTTAAACTTAATATTGTTCCTATGCTAAATGAAATAGAAAACATTGACGAACCTCCATAGCTTATAAAAGGAAGTGTTGTGCCAGTTGTTGGAATTAATCCAATAGTTGAAGCTATATTAACAAAAATTTGCATACCAAATTGTAAAACTAAACCTGATACTACTAAGATAGTAAATATATTTTTTTCTTCCTTAATTCTTTGAAAAATTTTAAATATTAAAAAAATAAAAATAAAAATTATAAACAAACAAGAAATCCAACCAAATTCTTCAGCAACTACTGCAAAAATAAAATCTGTATGTGCGTCAGGAAGAGAGTCTTTTATCGTACCCAATCCTGGACCTTTTCCAAAAAAACCGCCTTCAATTATAGCTTGTAAAGATTTCGTTATTTGATAATTATCTCCAGTAGTTGGATCTATAAAATTATCTATTCTTCTTTTAACATTGTCTAAAATTAAATAACATAAAATTATTATAGAAATAAAAAATAATATGATTAGGCTTAGCCATTTCCATTTTAAACCTGCAATCCATAATTGTGCTGCATATACAGCAGAAATTATACAAAACATTGAAAAATCAGGCTGTGATAAAATTAAAATAGAAACAAATAAGTATAATAAAAATGATATAAATTTATTATTTAAATCTTGTGGCTTATTAACAATAGAAAATATCCAACCGGATGTAATTATAAAAGAAACTTTTAAAAATTCCGAAGGTTGAAAACGATAATCAAAAAAAGAAACCCATCTATTAGAACCTTTAACTTCTATTCCAGAAAAAAAAGAATAAAAAATAAAAAAAATTGATATTAAAAATATAAATAAAAAAAAACGTTTGATTCCTAGTTCAGACAAACATGATATAAAAAAAATAAAAAAAAAACAAAGAGGTATAAAAATTAAGTGTTTTTTGACAAAAAAGTAATGATCCAAATTGTATTTTTCTGCAACTGAAGGTGTAGCTGCAAAAGATACTAAACCTCCAATTAAAATAAGAATTAATGTAAATATTAATACTGTTCTATCTACACTTCTCCACCAATTATAAATAATTTTTGTATCAGTGTATTGTTGATTCATATTAAATAATATTTAATTATTGAGTTTCTTAACTACACTAATAAATGAATTTCCTCTTTCCTCAAAATTATTCCATTCATCTAAAGAAGAACATGCCGGAGAAAATAATATAACCCCAGTATTTAACTTTTTTTTTACCTTTTCTTCTTGAACTAATTTATGAGAAAGAACAATCGCATCTCTTAAGTTTTTTGCAATTGTACATTTTATAAAATTTTGCAAATATTTTTTATATAGATATTTTGTTTCACCTAATAAGAAAACATGTTTTATTTTTGGAAAATGTTTTTTTAACTTAGTTAAACTTTTTTCTTTTGATTTCCCTCCCAAAATCCAATAAATATTTTTTTTAAAAGTAGATAATGCTTTATCAGATGAATCGACATTCGTAGCTTTGCTATCGTTAATATATTCAATATTATTAATTTTTCTTATAATTTGTAATCTATGTGGCAACCCTGGAAACGATTTAATAGCTTCTTCAATTTTGTTCCAATTACAAAGATTTAATTTTAATAAAATAGAATATATTGCTGCAATATTTTGATAGTTATGTGAACCTCTAAAATTATTAAATTTATTTAAATTTATTTTCTTATTAATTTTTTTTTGATTTTTAGAATTATAATTAATATTTAAATAATTACCTTTTACACAAATATTAGCATTTTTATTTAATCCTGATATTGAGAATATTTCTGAACTTTTTTTCTTTTTTAAAATTTTTAACAAATTTTTTGATATTTCATTATCAATCCCAATTACAGAAAAATCGGACTCTTTTTGATTATTAAATATTTTTATTTTTTCAGAAATATATCCATTTATAGTTCCATGTCTATCTAAGTGATCATTAGTAATATTTAAAAGAACAGCTATCTTAAATCTTGGTGATTTCATTAATTCTAATTGAAAAGATGATATTTCTAGTATATAGAACCCATTCTTTTGTTTTTTTAAATCAAAGATAGGTTTGCCAATGTTGCCACCTAAACTATTATTAATGTTAAGTTTATCAAAAACGTGACTTAATAAAGATACAGTTGTAGATTTTCCATTAGTTCCCGTAATGCCAATATATTTTGAAATAGGATTAAATCTAAAAAATAATTCAATATCATTTATAACTTCTAATTTTTTTAATTTAGCTTTAGAAATTAAAAAATGTTTTTTTGGACCTCTGGTATGTATGCCAGGACTGACAACTAAGAACATAAATTCTCTAAGATTAACTTTACTAAAATTATTTATATTTATTCCCTTTTTTTTTACCTTTTTTCTAATTTCTTTGTTGTCATCCCAAGCATAAATAATAAATCCTTTTTTTTTTAAAAAATTAATAGTGCTAATGCCAGATTTGCCTAGACCAAGTACAGCAACTTTTTTTTTAGAAAAAAATTTTTGTATCATTTATTATTATCTAATTTTAAGAGTGGCTAACCCAATCAAAGCAAAAACCACAGCTAATATCCAAAACCTAATAACAATAGTATTCTCATGCCATCCCTTCTTCTCAAAATGATGGTGTAAAGGACTCATTAAAAATAATCTTTTTTGAAAAATTTTAAAATATGATACTTGAAGAATTACAGATAAAGTTTCTAAAACAAATAAAAAACCAATTAAAAATAACACTATTTCATGTTTAATTATTATGCTAATTGAACCAAGAGCAGCTCCAATTGATAATGAACCAGTATCTCCCATAAAAATTTTTGCTGGATGAGCATTAAACCACAAAAAACCAAGACTTGATCCAATTAAGGCACCGCTTAGCACGGTTAATTCCCCTACCCCTTTTATAAAAAATATATTTAAATAATCTGAAAAAATTTTATTACCTGCTAAATATGCAATAATACCTAGACATGATATTGTTATGATTACAGGAACAATAGCTAAACCATCTAATCCATCAGTTAAATTAACGCCATTAGATGTACCAATAATTACTAAAAAAGCAAAAAAAGGAAAAAATATCCCTAAATCAAATAAAAAATCTTTAAAAAAAGGAAACGCTAATTTATTAATAAATTGATGATCAATTATATTATAAAGAAAAAATATGGTTATTGAACAAATTAAGAACTGAAAAATTAATTTTGTTCCTGCCTTTAAACCTTTTTTATTTTTAGATGTAATTTTAAAATAATCATCAACAAATCCAAGAGTGCCAAACCCAAAAGTAATTAATAAAACTATCCAAATATATGAGTTTTGAATATCAGCCCAAAGCAATGTGCTAATTATGAAAGTTAATAATATTAATAATCCTCCCATTGTGGGAGTTCCTCTTTTTTTAACTAAATGACTTTTTGGTGTATCTTCTCTAACAGAACTGCCATTTTTTTGGTATTTTTTTAGCCAATTAATAATAATAGGACCAAAAATAAAACTTAAAAATAGCGCAGTTAATAGAGCACCTCCAGATCTAAAAGTTATATATTTAAAAAGATTAAAAAAAGATATTTTTTCAATAAAAAAAAAAGAGAGATAATAAAACATGCTATCTATTATTTAAATTTATTAATTATTTTGTCTAATTGCATAGTTCTCGAACCTTTAAACAATATAACATCATTAGAATTAATTGTTATTTTTAGATCTGAATATAATTCATTTAAACTATCAGCATGAAATTTGTCGATTGAATTACTTAAAACATTGTGTAAATTTTTCATTTCTGTGCCAATAGTATAAACTTTAAAAATTTTATTATCCTCAATTTTTTTTTTAAAATTTAAGTGAGATTTTTTAGAAAATTTTCCTAATTCTTTCATATCTCCTAAAACACATATTTTTCTTTTTTTATAGCCATAATGACTTAAAAAAGAAATTGATTTATCTAAAGATTCAGGACTTGAATTATAACTATCATCTATAATGCTAATTTTCTTTTTATTAAACAAAATTTTTAATATTTCACCCCTGCCTTTAATTGCTTTAAAATTACTAATTCTTTCCGAAAATAATACTAAATCTTCATTAATTGAAAGAAAAAAAGATATTATAGCTAAACTATTTTCAATCCAATGTTTTCCAAGAGAATTCAAATTAAAAATAATTTTTTTACCTGCAGCATCAACAGAAATTTTAAATTTATCATTACTTATAGATTGGACATTTAATAATTTAACATCGCATTCTTTTGAGTCGCCAAAAAAAATAAAATTTTTTATTCCATCTAATTTTGCTCTTTTTTTTAATAAAGCTGAATAAGGATCAGAATGATTTAAAATAGCAATACCTGATCTATTCATTCCAGAAAAAATCTGTGATTTAGAAATTGCTATATCTTTTATACTCTTAAAATTTCCAATATGAGCATCAGAAATCTTTGAAATCAAAGCAATATCAGGTCTTGAAATATGTGACAATTTTTTTATTTCTCCTATTCTATTCATGCCTAATTCGAGTATACCAAGATCAATATTTTTTTTAAAATTTATTAGACTTAAAGGCATACCTATTAAATTATTATAATTTCCTTTACTTGATTGAATTTTTATTTTCTCTTTTAAAATAAAGGTTATTGCTTCTTTTATACTTGTTTTTCCAACACTTCCAGTTATTCCTAAAATTTTACCACTTGTCCTTTTCCTTGCAAATTTGGCTAAATTGTATAATGAATTATTAATATTTTTAACCAAAATAATTTTTTCTTTAATTCTATCTAATTTAAATTTCTTATATTTTTTCTTAGTTGCTAGAGAATAACTTGCACCATTATTTATTGCATCCTTAATGAATTGATGTCCATCATAATTTTTACCCTTTATAGGAATAAAAAGATCGTCTTCTTTAACTAGTGCACTGTTAATTAGAATATTAGAAATTAAGGAATTTTTTTTTAATTTAATTGATAAAGCGCTTTCTATTTCTTTTAATGTCCAATTAAAGTTTTTCATTAATGTAATGCTTTACTATTTAAGATTTTTAAAACTATTTCCTTATCGTTAAATTTTTTTATTTTATTTTTAATTTCCTGAAAGTCTTCGTGTCCTTTACCAGCTATTAATAATGTTTCTCCAAAACTACAATTGTTTATAGCTTGTTTAATTGCTATTTGTCTATCAGCTATTTCTTTTCCATTTGGACAATTTAATAAAATTTCTTTTCTAATCCTCGCAGCAGATTCATTTCTTGGATTATCATCTGTGACATATATTTTATCAGCAAGTTTTCTTGCAATTCTTCCCATTAAAGGTCTTTTTCTTAAATCTCTATTTCCTCCACAACCAAAGACTAATGATAGTTGGCCTAATGATGTTTGTTTTAAAGTTTCCAAGACTTTCTTTAATGCGTCTGGTGTGTGAGCATAATCAATAAATATTGAAATTTTTTTATTCTTTAACCTTTTAGGAATATTTATTTTTTCTAACCTGCCAGGAATTTGATTAATTTTTTCTATATTTTTTAAACATTCTTTTAAAGAAATACCAGAAGATATTACTATGCCTATTGAGCATAATGCATTGTAAATTTGAAAATAACCAATTAGAGGAAGTTTAAAACTAAATATTTTATTTTTAAATTTTATAAAAATTTTTTGATAATTTTTTTCATTCTCATATTTAATTAGTTTTAAAACTTTTGATTTCTTTCCATAAGTTATAATCCTATTTTTTTGCCTTTTACATAATTTTTCAATATATCTGCTTTCAGGTAAATCAGAATTTATAACTGCTGTTCCTTTAGATATTAAAATATCTTTAAACAACTTCATTTTTGATTGAAAATATAGTTTATAATTTTTATGATAATCTAAATGATCATGTGTAATATTTGTAATTGCTGCTGTATTTAATTTAATATTATCAATTCTATTTTGGTCTAATCCGTGACTTGAAGCTTCTAAACAAACTTTTTTAATATTTTTTTTATAAAAAGAATTTAATGTTTGATGTAAGTAAATGCTATCTAACGTTGTTAATTCTACTTTTCTTTTTTTTTTATCAGTAATTATTCCTATAGTCCCAATAGACCCTGAATTAATATTACAATTTTTCCAAATTTCTTTAGTTATATGTGTCACAGATGTTTTACCATTTGTTCCTGTTACGGCAGATAAAAAACTTGGTTGATTTTTAAAAAAATTAGAAGAAATCTTTGATAAAAAAAATCTTATATTTTTTGATATTAGAAATTCTATTTTATCTTTTTTTAATTTTTTTATAATCTTTTTACTTGAAACGGCTATAAATTTAGCTCCTTTTTTTTTAGCTTCATCAATAAATTTATGACCATCGAGATTTGTTCCCTTAATTGCTACAAAAACAAACCCTTTTTTTATATTTTTTTGAATTGGACGCTAAACCTTTTATAAACGGATTAAATTTTTTAAAATTTAATTGTTCTTTTTCTTTTGTGTTTTTTAAAAGATCGGAAAGTAACAAAATTTATTCCTTGTTTTAAAAAAAATTAATTATTTAAACTTGCATGATTATAATTTTTGTCTAGTTGTTTTTTAGGTAATATACCTAACATCGGCGACATTTCTTCAATAATTCTCTTTACTGTTGGAGCAGCAACCCAACCTCCTGTTACAAAATTAAATGTCTCTTTAATTTTTTTTGGATCATCAACCATAATAAAAACTAAGAATTGAGGATTATAGCTAGGAAAAAAACCTATAAAACTTGTAATATTCTTACTATTGTTATAACGATTAGAATAACTTTTTATTGCTGTGCCAGTTTTTCCAGCAACTGAATAGCCTGGAACATTAGCTTTATCACCAGATCCTTCTTTTTTACTAACAACTTCTCTTAATAATTTTCTAACTTTATAAGAAGTTTCTTCTTTTATTACTCTATTGATCTGAACATTATTTAAATATTTGTCTTTAATCAATGTAGAATTTCTAAAATTGCCTCCGTTAATAACAGAAGTAAATGCATTAACAAATTGCAAAGGTGAAACTGCAACTCCATGTCCATATGAAAAAGTCATTATATTTGTTTTTTTCCATTTAGATGGTAAATAAATATTTCCAAAATATAAAGGTTGGCCAATCTCAGGTATTTCAATCTCAGCTTTATTATTTAATCCCATTTTATTTATATATTCTATTATATTCTTCTCTCCTAAATCCTGACCAACTTGAGCAAAACAAATATTAGAAGAATATGTAATACATTCGGAAATTTTTAAATGTCTTTCTTGAGGATGATAGTCATGTATAGTGTATTTCCCTTCCTTTAATGGTTCTGTTGCATCATATATTGTATCTTCATTTACTACTTCCTTATCTAATGCCATGGCAACGGTCAATGATTTAAAAACAGAACCTAATTCATAAACTCCTGAGGTTGTTTTATTAAATTCTTTTTTTTTTGTTAATTTACTCATTTTATTTGGATTAAATTGAGGTAATGATGACATAGCTAAAATTTCACTATTCTTTATGTCAAGTATGATGCCTGCCCCACCTAAAGCTTTATGTTTGCTTATAGTTGCTCCAAGTTTATCATCCAAAATCTTTTGAATCCTAATGTCTATTGATAAATTTAATTTTTTATTTTGATTAATAAAATTCTTATCCCTTAAAATTTGATCATAATTTTTTTCTATACCTTTTATACCTATATTGTCAATATTAACACCTCCTAAAATATGTGATGCGTGTTCTTGATGTGGATAGTATCTTTTATATTGTTTTAACTTAAAAATTCCTGGCTCCTTTAACTTCATAATTGCATTGTAATTCTTTGGAGTTATTGATCTTTTTAAATATACAAAGCTTTTTTTACTATTTAATTTTTTGTATATTTCTTTTTCATTTAAATCTAAAATTTCAGCTATAGATTTTGATAGTCTTAATTTATCTTCTTTTCTAATTAATCTTGGATTTACACATAAATCATCCCATGGTAATGAGGTGGCTAATATTACCCCATTTCTGTCTACTATATCTGCTCTTTTATTGTAAATATTATTTTTTTTAAAATAATTATTTGTTTCAAAAACATTTTTATTATAAAGAATTGATAGATTGGTAATTTTGAATCCTATCAAGAAAAAACCAAAAAATAAGCAAGATAAAAAGAATTTAAGTCTGCCTATGGCTTTTAAACATCTATTTTTTTTATCTCCGTGTAATTTTAAACTATATAAATTTTCTTTATTGTTATACATTTATTTTTTTTCTCCATTTTCAAAATCAGATAATTTTTTTATTTGATCAATTTTAGTTTGTTCTAAACCTAATTTTTCTTTAGCAAGCTTTTTAATTCGATTTGATTTAGTTAAATTTGTTAAATCAACTTTTAAAATTTTTATAAAATCTTTTTCTTGTTCAATTTCTTTTTTTATTTCAACTAAGAATTTTTCATCACTTTTTATATTATTTCTTAGTGCAAAAACAAAAATTAAAATAATACTAAATGCAAATATTAGAGAAAAAAGTATTTGAGTTTTTTTGTTAATTAAAATCATAATCTTTCTGCTGCTCTGAGTTTAGCTGACCTAGAATAAAAATTTGATTTAATTTCACTTGCTGTGGGCACAATTACTTTTTTTGTCAATATTTTAAAACTAGGTCTTAATGTTATATTTGGTTCTAATTGAGGCAAATATCTAGATTTATTATTAATTCTACGAGAATTAGTATTAAGAAAATCTTTTACTATCTTGTCTTCTAATGAATGAAAAGATATAACTACTAATTTTCCGCTTTTAGTTAATATTTTCTTAGCAGACTTTAATCCTTGTTTTAACTCATCAATTTCTTTATTTATAAAGATTCTTATAGCTTGGAATGTTTTTGTAGATGGATTAATCCTACTTTTCTTATATTTCTTTGCACTATTTATAATATTTGAAAATTCAACAGAAGAATTTATTTTTTTATTTTTTTTATATCTATGTATGGCCCTAGCAATTCTTTTAGCTTCTTTCTCATCTCCAAAATTAAATATTATATCTGCCAATTGTTTTTCACTTGTGTTATTTAACAATTCTTCTGCTGAAACACCTTTCTTCTCCATTCTCATGTCCAGTGGTCCTTGTTCTTTAAAAGAAAAACCTCTTTTAGGATCTTTTAATTGTCTAGTGGACACTCCTAAATCAAAAAGAATTCCATGAATTCTGCTTAATTTCTCTTTAATTACTATTTGTTCAATATTGCTAATTCTATCTAGAACTAATTTAAATCGTCCTTTATATTTTTTTGTAAACAATATTCCTTTTTTCAATACAGTTGGGTCCCTGTCAATAGCTAAAACTTTACATGTATTATTCTCTTCCAAAATAGCCTTACTATGGCCTCCGTCTCCAAATGTGCCATCTACATAAATATATTTTTCCTTTATTGATAAGTATTTTATTGTTTCGTTTATTAGAACTGGTGTGTGGAATAATTGATTTTTAATTTTTTTCATTTTTGTTTGTATCTTTAATAATTAAAGATAATTTTTTCTTTTTGATATTTTCTCTTGTTTTATTTAAATAATTTTTAAAAATTTTTGGATCCCATATTTGAAATGTAGAGCCTCTACCTACAAATGTAGCAAAATTTGAAATACCAGCAAATTTTAATAAATCAGATGGTAAGTGTATTCTTCCCTCACTATCAAATGGTAATTTATATGAATCAGATAAAATTGTTGTTGCCAAATCATTTTTATTTTGAGAAAAAAAATCTAAATCATCAATAGAGTCGGCTATTTTTTTCATTCTTTCATAATCTAAAGCTTCTATTGTTTTAAATTTATATGATCTAAAGGCAACAACCCCATTAAAAAACTTTGTTTTTAAACCACCTCTGTAATCTACCGGAACAGAAACGCGTCCTTTTATATCAATTTTATTTGTATATTGCGACAAAAATAATCTCATTTTTTTTTATAAAAAAAAAGTTGAATTTGGTAATATATGGGATATCATGGTATACTATGGGAAATCAAGTAAAATATTTAAAAATATTGAAATTTTCTTTTAATAAGAAATTAATTAAAATTGGGATTCTTCTACTATTTCCTTGTTTGTTGTACTTATATCTATTTTTAGATAAAAATTTAAATATAAAACTATTTGAAAAGAATCTTAATCAGAATGGTTTCCTTACATCATTAAAAAATGATTTTTCTAATTTATTTATATTAAAAAAAATAAATTTAACAGGCAGGCATCAAACAAAAATAGATTTAATAAAAAATATCGTCAATATTGAAACAAACCAAGATATAAATTTAATTACATATGAAACAAAAAAATTAAAATTTCTATTAAAAGAATTGCCATGGATAAAAGAAGTTTCAATTAAAAAGCATTTACCTGACACTATTTCAATAAATATTGAAGAACATAAAGCTTTTGCAGTATTTAATAAAAATAATAAAAACTTTTTAGTGAGTGACAAAGGAAACATAATATATGAAGTTAAAAATCCTAGTGCTTACAAACTAATTAAACTTGAAGGATCTGAAGTATTAAGTGAAATTGAAGACATCAAAGTCTTTTTAAAACAAAATTTATCTTTAAAGAACAAAATCTCAAAAATTAGAATTTATTCCAATAAAAGATGGGATTTAACAACAAAGAATGGAATTTTATTTAAATTACCTAATCAAAATAAACAAACTGCTGTTAATCAAATACATAAATATATCAATTTAGAAAATACAGAAACTGTGGATCTTAGATTTCTAGATAAAAAAATTTATATGAAAATTAAACAAAATGAAATTGTTATGAGGAAAAAAAATTAATGAAAATTGGAATACTAGACATAGGTTCGAATAAAATTTCATGCTTTATAGCTAATTTAGAAAAAGAGAGTAATCCCAAAATTATAGGCATAGGATACAGATCTTCGAATGGCATAAAATCAGGGAATATCATAGATATGGAGTTGGCGCAAAATTCTATAATATCAACTATTAAAGATGCAGAAAAAATGTCAGGAGAAACTATAGAAGAATTTGTGGTTAATTTTTCTTCAGATTCAATAAGATCAAATTTAATAAATCTTAATGTATCGTTAGATGGAAATGAAATTACTAATGAAGACCTTAAAAATATAGATAAAAAAGTAAATAATATAAAATTTGGAAAAGATAGAGTGTTAATACATAAAGTTATTACATCCTATAGCATTGATAATCAAAGAGGTGTTACAAATCCAATTGGAATAAAAGGTAATCAATTATTAGCAGGTTTCAATTTAGTAACAGCTAGTAGAATTGAATTGGATAATTTTGTTAAATGTTTATCTGTCTGTAGAGTAAAAATAAGTGATGTTGTTGTTTCACCATATGCCGCAGGTCTTGGTTGTTTGACTGATGATGATTTTTTTATTGGTTCAACAGTAATAGATATAGGAGCAGGAAATACTTCTATAGCTACTTTTTTTGATAACAAATTAATTTACACAAACATTTTCAAACTTGGTGGTTTAAATATTTCATCTGATATTGCTAGAGGCTTATCAACACCTATTTCAGAGGCAGATAGGTTAAAAATTCTATATGGCAGTGATTTAAATATAAATGAAGAAAATGGATTGATTGACGTTCCACTAACTGGGAACACTAATATTATTGAAACTCATAAAGTTTCAAAGAAAGTATTGAATAATATTATAATTTCAAGAATTGAAGAAATTTTTGAAATTGTTAAATCAAAAATTTACAAATCTATTTTAAACAAAAATTTAACCAATAATATTGTCTTAACTGGAAACACTTCACAATTAAAAGGAATTTGTGATTTAGCTTCAAGATACTTTGGTACTAAAGTTAGATTAGGGAAACCAGTAAATATCAAAGGACTTGCAGAAAATACCTCCGGCCCTGGATTTTCTGTATCCGCAGGTTTGATTAAATACAAAATGTTAAAAATGCAAGAGAAAAATCTAATTAAAATTAATGGAAAATCATTAATGGAAAATAGCTTAATTTGGAGGAAATTTGGCACATGGATAAAAGAAAGTTTTTTTTAAAAAAACATTGCAATTTTATTACGAATCACTACCATACTATATATAGTGTTAAATTATATAAAACTACTTTATTTAGTATTTATATCATGCAATTTAATTCATTAAGAGGAATTTTAAATG
The DNA here is from genome assembly GCA_964396035.1 of uncultured Alphaproteobacteria bacterium. Classification (GTDB taxonomy): domain Bacteria; phylum Pseudomonadota; class Alphaproteobacteria; genus CAYNCC01. The sequence goes on along the minus strand of CAYNCC010000003.1, from coordinate 19,577 downwards.
ACAATTAACATAGGTGTCCCAGAAAAAACTACAAAATTAAAACCAAGGGTTCTTGTTCTTGGAGTTGGTGGCGGTGGTTGTAATGCTCTTAATTTAATGATTGCAAGTAAATTAAAAGGTGATGAATTTGAAGCATGAAATACTGATGCTCAATCTCTTGAACATTGTAATGCTGAACAAAAGATCCAGTTAGGTGTATCGCAAACTCAAGGTTTAGGCGCTGGTTCAGATCCTGCAATTGGTAAGGCTGCCGCTGAGGAATCATACAATGACATATGCGAATATATAGATGGCGCGCATATGGCATTTATAACTTCAGGTATGGGTGGTGGTACTGGAACAGGAGCTGTTTCTGTTTTAGCAAGAGCCTGTAAAGAAAAAGGTATTTTAACAGTTGCAGTTGTAACTAAGCCTTTTAATTTTGAAGGCACTCAAAGAATGGAAAATGCTGAAAAAGGTATAAAAGAATTAAGAGATCATGTTGATACTTTAATAGTTATTCCAAATCAAAATCTTTTTATAGTAAGTGATGAAAAAACTTCATATGCAGAATCATTAAGCATGGCAGATCAAGTATTACATGCAGGTGTAAGAGGAATTACAGATTTAATGTTGTTGCCTGGTCTGATAAATCTTGATTTTGCAGATGTAAAATCTGTGATGTTAGAAAGAGGTAGAGCAGTTATAGGAAATGGTGAAGCTGAAGGTGAAAGAAGAGCAATAGAAGCTGCTGAATCTGCTATTTCTAATCCACTACTTGATCATGTATCTCTTCAAGGAGCAAAAGGTCTTTTAATGAATATTTCAGGTGGCTCAGATATGACCTTAATAGAAGTTGAAGAAGCAGCTGAAAAAATAAAAGGAGAAGCAGGGCCATCCGCAAGAATTATTTATGGTTCATCAATAAATAAAGATCTAGATGGTAAAATGAGAGTTTCTATTGTAGCTACAGGAATAGAAAATATTGTTAATATAAAAACAAAGAAAGAAAATAACAATAATAATAATGAAGGTCTTTTTGAAAACGAACACTCAGATAAAAAAGATAACTTAAGTGACTCGCCAACATCAAAATTACCTGAACAAACAGATTTAGAAGATTTTACAGATCCTGTTGTTGAAGTTGAAAGAAATAATGAATTTAGTAATTCAAATGACAAAATTATGAATAAAATACAAGAAAATCAAATTAAACCAAACAATGTTGTTCTAAATTTTTTAAAAAAATATTCTCCATTAAAAATATTTAATAGAACAAAAAAAGAAGAAAATGACAAGCCAGATATAAATTTATCTGAAATAATTCCTCAAAAAAAAGAATTTGATGTTAAAGACAACAAGATTGAACAAAAAGAAAATGAAAAATTAATAAATAAAGAAGAAATAAATCAAAAAACAGAAGATTTAGAAATAAAAAATGAAGAAAAAAAACCTGAGATTAATAATGAAAAAGAAAAAATAAATGAAAAAGATTAAATAATAGAAAAAAAAGAAACACCTATTGAAATACAACCAGAAATGCAAGGTTTAGAAAGTGAAGAAAATAATACAAAAAACAAAGAAAAAGAACTAGAAAATACAAAGGATACAAATAGCGAAGAAGACCTAGAAATTCCTTCTTTTTTAAGAAACCAATCCAATTAAATAAGTAACAAATTGAAACAAACAGTTAATTGAACATAACTATTATGTTTATAGATTAACAGTATGGTTTCTATTGTTAAACAAAAAACTATAAAAAAAGAAATACTTATTGAAGGAATCTCACTACACAAAGGTAACTATGCAAAAATAAGAATTTTACCTGCAGAATCTGATACTGGTATCAAATTTATTAGAACTGATATAAAAAAAAATAACACTATATTAGCATCTTGGAAAAATGTAACTGACACTAAAATGTGTACTATTTTATCTAATAAAGATGGTATAACTATTTCAACAATAGAGCATTTAATGGCCGCAATTTCATCTTTTCAAATAGATAATTTATTAATTGAAGTAAATGGACCAGAATTACCAATCTTAGATGGTAGTGCAATACAGTTTGTTGAAGAATTCGAGAATGTAGGAATTGTAAATCAAAATGAAAATAAAAAATTTATAAAGATTTTAAAACCAATAAAATACGAATTTAATAAAAGTTTTGCTTCAGTATCTCCATCAAAAAATAATCTCAAAATTTCATATAATATAAATTTTACCCACCCTTTAATTAAAAATGAAGAATATAAAATAAATTTAGATAAAAATAATTTTAAAAATCAAATAGCTAGTGCCAGAACATTTGGTTTTAAAGAAGAACATGAAAAATTAAAAGAGTTAGGACTTGCAAAAGGCGCCTCTTTAGATAATTGCATTGTGCTTAATGGTAAAAGAATTTTAAATAATAGTGGATTAAGATATAAAAATGAGTTTTTAAGACATAAAATCTTAGACGCATGTGGCGATCTCTATTTAGCTGGTTCATCAATATTAGGTCATTTCAAGGGTTTTCAATCCGGCCACTACGTTAACAACCAACTTTTAAGAAAATTATTCAAAGATAAGTCTGCATATACAAGAGTTAATATGTCTTCAGAAAAACTAGAAGAAATAAATGTCATTGCATTGCAAATTCCTAATACAATAGCTTCTTAAATAAAATATTATCTTTAAATATTTCTATTTTTTTTGAATAATAATTAAATAAATTTTAGTTATTTTTTTTTATACAGAGTTTTGGTTTTATTAAAAAAATGAATAAATATAAGAAAATTAATAATTTTATTATCACGGCATTCTTTTGTTTCTTTCTTACATGCTGCGGAATTAAAGAAAGATTTGAATCAAAAGCTATACCAACAATTGTTGACAAACCAGCTGAACTATTATGGCAAGATGCTGAAAGAGCCTTTAGACAAAAAAATTATGTTGAAGCATCTGCTTCATTTGAAGAAATTGATAAACAACATCCATATTCAAAACTAGCTAAAAAAGCTCAAATAATGGCTGCGTATTCGTATTATTTAAACACTGATTATAAAAATAGTGTTTTTTCAATTGATAGATTTTTAAGTCTTTATCCGGCAGATAAAAAAGTTGCATACATGTTATATTTAAAAGGTTTATGCTACTATGAACAAATTAATGAAATAAATTTAGATCAAGAACCTTCAAATGAAGCAAAAAAGGCGTATAACGAATTAATAAAAAGATTCCCAAACTCTAAATACGCAAAAGATGTTAAAAAAAAAATATTGTTAATTGATGATCAATTAGCTGCACAAGAAATTAATATTGGAAGATATTATCAAAAAAGAAATAGACATTTAGCTGCAATAGAAAGGTTCAAAGTAATTGTTGATAAATATAATACTACTGCTCAAACTCCAGAAGCTCTTTATAGATTAACACAATCATATTTATCTTTAGGCATTACTGAAGAAGCAAAAAAATCAACAGCTGTTCTTGCATATAATTATAAAAAAAGTAATTGGTATAGATTAAGTTATGATTTACTTAAGAAATACGGACATGAAAAAAATGATAAAAAAGGATAAAAATAATAATGCTGGTGAAATTGAAAAAAAATATTTAAAACTTAAAAATGAAGTCACCACTCATAATAAATTATATTATGAAGATAATAATCCGATAATCACTGATATAGAATATGATGCATTATGGAAAAAATTAAAAAGTTATGAAAAAAAGCACTCTTTTTTAAAAACTTTAGATTCACCTACATCACAGATAGGTCATAAACCAAGTCAAATTTTTTCTAAGATTAAACATTCTAAACCTATGCTATCTTTAGATAATGCATTAAATCTTGAAGAAACAATTAAATATATCGAAAAAATATCTCGCTTCTTAAATATAAAAAATCAATTTATAGAATTAATTGCTGAACCAAAAATTGATGGACTTTCAATTTCACTAAAATATAAGAACGGAAAATTTATGCTTGGTGCTACTAGGGGTGATGGACAAATTGGTGAAGATGTTACATCAAATTTAAACATGATTAAAGATATTCCAAAACAAATCCCTCAATTAAATAAAGTTAAAACTTTTGAATTAAGAGGTGAAATATATATGGAAAAAAAGGAATTCTTGAATTTAAATAATAATAGAAAGAAAAGTGGTGAAAGTTTTTTTGCTAACCCCCGAAATGCCGCGGCTGGATCATTAAGGCAATTAAATAAAGAAATTGTTAAGGAAAGGAATTTACGTTTTTTTGGTTATACATATGGAGAATTATCAAATGAAATTAAATTTTCTTCCCAGAATCAATTTCTTGAAACAATTAAAAAATATGGCTTTCGAACAAATAATTATTATAAATTATGTAAAAACATTGATGACATTGAAATTTTTTACAAAAAAATTCTAGAGGTTAGAGATAAATTAGAATACGACATTGATGGAATTGTTTACAAAATAAATAATTTTAATATTCAAAATAGATTAGGATTAGTTGGTAGAGCGCCAAGGTGGGCTATAGCAAGAAAATTTCCCGCGCAAAAAGCCATTACACAAATAAAAGATATAACAATACAAGTTGGAAGGACAGGGGTTTTAACACCTGTTGCAGAATTAAATCCTGTATCAATTAGCGGTGTAAATGTTTCAAGGGTATCACTTCATAATCAAGATGAAATTGAAAGAAAAGATATAAGAATTGGTGATACAATTGAATTACAAAGAGCTGGAGATGTAATTCCTCAAGTTGTTTCAGTAGACAAGAATAAAAGAAGTAAAAATTCAAAAAAATATTTTATGCCAAGAGTATGTCCTTGCTGTAAATCTAAAGCTTACAAAAAGAAAAAAGAAGTTGCTTTAAGATGTTCAGGAAAATTATCGTTTTGCGAAGCACAACAAATGGAATATTTAGAATATTTTGTTTCAAGAGATGCATTTAACATTGATGGATTAGGAGGTAAAAATTTAAAAAAGTTTTGGAAAGAAGGATTTATAAAATATCCATATGATATCTTTTATTTAAATAAATATAAAAATCAAATTATAAACAAGGATGGATTTGGAGAAAAATCATATTTAAATTTAATAAATTCAATAAACTCAAAAAAAAATATCTCTTTAGATAAATTTATTTATTCATTAGGTATACCGCAAGTAGGTCAAAGAACTTCTAAAATTTTTGCAAAACATTTCAAGAGCTTTCATAATTGGTTTGAAAGTATGGAAAAAATAAAATTAGAAGAAAAAAATACATATAATCAATTACTTAATATTGATGGTATAGGACCGGATGCATTAAATGATATTAAAAATTTTTTTGACGATGAAAAGATTTTAATTGTAAAAAAATTAAGTAAAGCTTTAGATCAAATTGAAGAATATAAGATAAATAAAAATGTTAATTCAAAAATATCTGAAAAAGTCATTGTTTTTACTGGAACTTTGGTGAAGATGTCTAGAAGTGAAGCAAAAACTAAAGCAGAGGAACTAGGTGCTAAAGTTGCAAGCGCAGTATCAAATAATACAGATTTTGTTGTAGTTGGTAAAGATTCAGGAAGTAAAGAAAAAAAAGCTAAAGAATTAAATATAAAAATATTGAAAGAAAATGACTGGATTAAATTAATTTCTAAATAGGATTGGTAACATCTTTTAGCCAAATTCTTTCTTCATAAGACAAATAACGATATATTTTATTAAAAACTTTTTTATGATAAATATTTAGCAAATCTTTTTCTTTATTATTTAACAATTTTTCATTTATTAATTTTTTGTCGATTGGTACTAGAGTTAAAATTTCGAAAGTTAATAAATTATTTTTTTTTGCAACTAGGATCATATTTTCAATTCTAATTCCATAGTTTGCTTCCTTATAATATCCAGGTTCGTTTGTTAAAACCATACCTTCTTTAAATTTTGTTTTTGACAACTTTGAAATTGAAATTGGACCTTCGTGTACTGACAAATAACTTCCTACACCGTGTCCAGTTCCATGATCATAATCTAATTTTTCTTTTTTTAAATATCTTCTAGCAATTCTATCTAGGATCATGCCAGTTGTATTGTAGGTAAAATATGTATGACTTAATCTTAAATTGCCTTTAAGAACTCTTGTAAACCTATCTTGTTGCTCTAATGAAGGGTTATTTCCTATCGCAACAGTTCTTGTTATGTCAGTTGTGCCATCAATATATTGAGTTCCGGTGTCTAATAAATACAAGTTATTCTTTTTTAAAACTTTGTCACTTTTATTTGTTACTCTATAATGAATAATTGAACTATTTGAACCGTAGGCAGAAATTGTTTCAAAACTGGGACCTTTATATAAATAATTCTTTTTTTTAAAATAATTTATTTTTTTAGATGCAGTAATTTCAGAAACTTTTTCTTTTTTATTTATTGATTTATCAAGCCAAAATAAGAATTTACATATTGACACACCATCTCTTATATGTGAGTTTCTCATACCATTAATTTCAATAGGGTTTTTTATACATTTTAAATCATCACATGGATCGTGCTCATAAAAAACTTTAACTCCTATTTTTTGTAAAAAATTCTCAATAAAATAAGGTGTTTTTATAGGATCTAAATAAATCTCTCTATTACAAACAGCAAAATTAATAAGAATATTTTTTAAATTATTAAATTGGGATATTTTCAAATAATTCTTAAAAAATTCTTTTATTTTTTTAGAATTTTTTTTAATAAAAAAATAATTTATAAAATTTAGACTAAATAATAAAAAAGATTGAACTGTTGGCATGTATTTAATTTCATTACTTCTAATATTTAATAACCAAGATATTGATTCAGGTGAACAAAAGAAAAAATTATTAATTTTTTTTTTTTTTAAGAGTTTATTAATTATTGAAAACTTTTTTTGAAATGATTTGCCTGCATACTTTATTCTTCTTATTTTATAATTAATTTTTTTTTTTTTATTTTTTTTTTTCCAAATATTATCTAAAAGAATACTTTCACTAATTACAATCTCTGATCCCTTTTCCTCAATAAGATTCTTAAAAGAATTATAATTTCTACTTGTAAATAACCAAGAATCCAGGATTATTTTTTCATTTTTTTTTATATTTTCTTTTAGCCAAATAATAGGATTCTTTAGTCTTATATTAAATATTTTAAAAAGATCAGAATCTAATTCCTTTTGGATCTGATTTATATATCTGCCATCTGTAAAAATTATTGTTTCTTTTATTGAAATTATTACAAAAGCATACGAACCAGTAAATCCAGTTAACCACTTTATTCTTTCATCTTCTTCTGAAATAAATTCATTTTGGAATTTATCAGTTCTCGGTAAAAGATAATAATTACAATCTTTATTTTTTAATTCATTTCTTAATAAATTTATTTTTTCCTTATAACTCAATTTTTTTTTCATTTTTTTTTATGCACGTTTAATAAAATTCTCTAAAACAATTCTTGTTTCACTTAATTTATCAAAAGTAATTTCATATTTATTATCTACAATATATTTAATTGTTCCGTATCCATATTTTTCATGAAATATTTCATCTCCAATTTCAAATTTATATTCTTTATCATAAGACTCTCTGTTTTCTAATAAATTTTCTTTATTTTTAAAAAGTAGCTGATTAGGATTTCTTTTTCTATCTTCATATTCCTCTTGATCAACAATAAAGTTCTCTTCTACTCGAAATAAATCTTCATCTGTTTCTATATTCTCCTTAGGTAATTCTGATAAAAATCTTGACGGTTGGCTAAAATTAAACGTTCCATTTATAAATCTTCTTTTAGCAAATGAAATATAAACTTTCTTTTTTCCTCTAGTTATTCCTACATATGCAAGTCTTCTTTCTTCTTCTAAGGCTTTATTTCCTTTTTCTTCTAGTGATTTTTGATGAGGAAACAATCCTTCATCCCAACCAGCTAAAAAAATGTTCTCAAACTCTAGTCCTTTAGCTGCGTGCATTGTCATTATACTTACTTTGTCACTTTTATAATTTCTTTCGTTATCTAAAACTAATGATATGTGCTCTAAATATTCATTCATATTAGAATGATCTTGAAGAGCATTTATTAATTCTTTAAGATTCTCTAATCTACCAGGAGCTTCTATTGACTTATCTTGTAACCACATATTTGTGTATCCAGATTCATCTAAAATAACTTTTGCTAATTCAATATGATTAATTTTATTTATTTTTTCTTTCCATCTTTCTATGTCTTCAATAAACTTCTTTAAATTATTTCGTGCATTAGTTGTCAACTCATCAGTCTGTATAATTTTTTTAGAAGCATCTAACATCGACATATTAGAATCTCGAGAAAATTTGAATAATTTTTGAAAAGTAGCAGTGCCAAGGCCTCTTTTTGGAACATTAAAAATTCTTTCAAAAGCTAAATCATCACTGTTTTTATTTACGAGCCTAAAATATGCTATTGCATCTCTTATTTCTAATCTTTCATAAAATCTAAATGCACCTATAACCCTGAAAGGTATGCCTATCTTTATTAATCTATCTTCAAATAATCTTGTTTGAAAACCAGCACGCACTAAAATTGCAATTTCATTTAATCTTGTTCTTTTTATCTTTAATTTCTCAATTTCTAAAGAAATATTTTTTGCCTCGTCTTTACCATCTTCAAAAAAATAAAGTTTTATTTTTTCTCCATTAGATGCATCTGTCCACAAAGTTTTACCTAATCTATCTTTGTTGTGTTCGATCAATTTACTGGCTGTAGCTAATATATGATCAGTTGACCTATAATTTTCTTCTAATCGTATTATTTTTACATTTTTAAAAGCATCTGGGAAACTAAGTATATTTTTTACATCTGCCCCCCTCCAGCTGTAAATCGCTTGATCATCATCTCCTACACAGCAAATATTTTTATGTTTTTTTGATAAAAACTTTAAAAAAGTATCTTGGCAAGTGTCAGTGTCCTGGTATTCATCAACTAAAATATATTTAAATTGATTTTGATATTTTTTTAAAATATCTGAATTTTTTCGAAAAATTTTTAGAGGTAATAACAATAAATCTCCAAAGTCTGTAGCATTTAAAACCTTTAATCTTTCTTGGTACTCGATATATAATTTGCTTATATTAATACTTTTTCCAAATTTAAATCTATGCTTTTGAGATTCTTCTGGAAAAATTGCTTTATCTTTAAACCACTGTATCATCCACAAAACGTTTGATGGAGCATGCTTTTTTATATCAATTTTATTTATTTCTAAAATTTGTTTTACTAATCTTATTTGATCATCTGTATCTATAACTGTAAAATCACTTTTTAAAGAACACAATTCTGCATGTCTCCTAAGAATTTTTAAACCAGTTGAATGAAATGTTCCAACCCACATTCTTTCAATATCAATTTTTAAAAGAGCTTGAACTCTTTCTTTCATTTCATTTGCTGCTTTATTTGTAAAAGTAACTGCGAGAATTTCCCATGGTTTTGCAAATTTTTTATTCAACAAATGTACTAATCGAGTTGTTAAAACTCTTGTTTTGCCTGTCCCAGCTCCAGCTAAAACTAAAACAGGTCCATTTAATGTTTCAACTGCTTTTTTTTGCTTGTCGTTAAGTTTATCTAAATAATAAGGTTCGTTCATTTTTAACTCCAAAAAGCATCATAAGGTTTATCAATGAATTGTCTTTTAGTTAAATTAGAACATATTTTACCTGTTAAATCTGCTCTATTAAGTGTATAGAAATGTAAATCTTTGAAACCATTGCTTACTAAGTCTAAGCATTGCTTAGTGGCAATATCGACAGATAAATTAAATTCATTTCCTTTCTTTCCTTCATATAAATTTTTTATTGTTTTTGGTATTGAAGCATTACAGTTTTGCGCTAACTCACTTAGTTTTTCAAAATTAATAATTGGTAAAATTCCAGGTATTATTGGTATCTTTATATTTTTTTTATGAAGAATATTATTAAATTCATAAAATTTATTATTATTAAAAAAAAATTGGGTAATTCCTTTTGTTGCGCCTAAATCAATTTTTCTTTTTAAATTATCAATATCCTCTTGAATATTTCTAGATTCAGGATGTTTTTCAGGAAAAACAGCAACAATTATTTCAAAATCCTTTATTTTTTTTAAATCAGTAATAAGTTCACTAGCATATTTATATCCACTAGGAAAAGGAATGAATTTTCTTTCTTTTGTTAAATCTATATTTTCTAAATCCCCTCTAATTACAACTATAGATTTAATACCTAATTCCCAATATTTTATTGCTAATTTTCTTATAGAACTTCTTTTATCCCCAATGCATGTCAAGTGAGGGATTGGTTTTATTGCAGGTCTATAAGTTAATTTTTTAATAGTCTCATGAGTTCTTTTTCTTGTTGTACCTCCTGCCCCATATGTAATAGAGACAAATTGTGGATAAAAAATCTTAAGTTTATTTAGTGTAAGCCACAGATTTCTATGCATTTTCTCAGTTTTTGGAGGAAAAAATTCAAATGAAAATCTAGGATTAGTAAGCATTTATTTATATTTTTGTTGTTTTTTTTGAATACACAAATAGTATAGTTTATTAATTACTTAATTAAAAAAATTTTAAAAATTTTTTTTATTTTTGACAATTTATGAACAAATTCAAAATATTTTTATTTACATTAATTTTTGTTTTTTATACTGAAAGAACTTTATATGCAGACCATCATAAAGTTCAAGTTGATGATGCTATAGTTGTAGAATCAGATTTTGATTTAGAAAAAACATATGGCGAATCTTCAGATTTAAAAGATATAGACCCAATCGAAGGATTAAATAGAAAAGTTTGGGACTTTAATCTTGGATTAGATAAAGCACTAGTTAGACCTGTAACTCAAGGTTATGTTGATGTAATCCCTGACCCTTTAAGAAGAGGATTAGGTAATGCTATAGATAATTTTTTTACAACTCCTCAATATTTCGTTAACAATGTTCTACAAGGTAAATTCATCGGTGCTTATAACACTCTAGCTAGATTTGTAGTAAATTCTACTTTTGGCTTGGGTGGATTTATCGATGTTGGAGATAAGATGGGGCTTCAGGAAAGACCCGAAAATTTTGGTGATACTTTAGGAGTATGGGGTTGGAAAAAAAGTAATTATGTTCAAATCCCTTTTAAAGGTCCTCAAACAACAAGAGATGTTGTTGGTTTTGTAGGAGACATTTTTACAGATCCATTAATTCTTATTGGAGGTTTGCCACTTTGGGGAAACTTAGTAAAATCTGCAGGTACTGCAGTTGATGATAGACAAGAAACACTAGGAGTTCTTCAAGAAATAGAAAATACTTCTTTAGATTTTTACTCATCAATTAGATCAATGTATGTTCAAAAAAGACTTGACGAAATTGAATCTGATGAACTTTCTACATATCAAAATTATATAAACGATTAAATTAAAAAATGAATTTTAAAAGAGTTATTGTTGTTTTGTTTTTGACAGTATTATTTTGGTCAAAAATCTTTGTATTTTCATCAAATATTTTATATGCAAATGAAGATCCAGCAGATTATGTCATGAATACAACTGAAAAAGCTATAAACACTCTTACTGACACAAGCACAAATCAAAAAGAAAAAGAAATAAAGTTCGGACAGCTATTTGACAAAAACTTTGATGTTCCTTCTATATCCAGATTTGTTTTAGGAAAATATTGGAAAACTTCGTCAACTAGTCAGAAAAAAGAATTTATAACAGCTTTTAGAAATTACATCGTAAAAACTTATTCTTCTAGATTTGGTGAATATTCTGGAGAAAAATTAACTTTATTAAATACAGAAAATGAAGCTAATCCAAAATTATTTATTGTCCATACTGCTCTAAATAGAGAAGATGGTGCGCCTATAAAAGTGGATTGGAGAGTTGGAAAAAAAAAAGATAGATTTGTAATTTTAGATATTGTTATTGAAGGCATAAGTTTAGCAGTTACTCAAAGATCTGAATTTACTGCAGTTATTGATCAAAATGACGGAAATGTAGATAAACTCATCCAAATGCTTAAAGAAAAATCAACTTAATTAGATTTGGTGGTGGGCCTGGCAGGATTCGAACCTGCGACATCACCGTTATGAGCGGCGTGTTCTAACCAACTGAACTACAGGCCCAATTAAATAAATATATAATTTTTCTAACAATCTTACTAGCTGTTATCTAGGAAACTTTTTAATTTTCTTGATCTACTTGGATGTTTTAATTTTCTTAATGCTTTAGCCTCTATTTGTCTAATTCTTTCTCTTGTTACTGAAAATTGTTGCCCAACTTCTTCTAAAGTATGATCAGAATTAACTCCAATACCAAATCTCATCCTTAAAACACGCTCTTCTCTAGGTGTGAGACTAGATAACACTCTTGTAGTTGTTTCGCGTAAATTTGAATTTACAGCCGCGTCACCAGGAATAGGAGTATTTTTATCTTCAATAAAGTCACCTAAAAAACTATCATCATCATCACCTACTGGCGTCTCAAAACTAACAGGCTCTCTAGCAATTTTCATTACTTTACGGATTTTATCTAGTGGAATTGATAATTTTATAGATAATTCTTCTGGCGTGGGTTCTCTTCCTATTTCATGCAACATTATTCTTGAAGTTCTTATAATTTTATTAATTGTTTCAATCATATGCACGGGGATTCTGATTGTTCTGGCTTGATCAGCAATTGATCTAGTAATAGCTTGTCTAATCCACCAAGTAGCATATGTTGAGAATTTGTAACCTCTTTTATATTCAAATTTATCAACAGCTTTCATTAATCCAATATTGCCTTCTTGAATTAAATCTAAAAATTGAAGACCTCTATTTGTATATTTTTTTGCTATAGAAATAACAAGTCTAAGATTAGCCTCAATCATTTGTTTTTTTGCTTGTTCTAATATTCTTTTTCCAATTCTAATTTCATCTGAAAAATGCCTTAGTTCTGACACAGACATTTCTACTTCATTAGAAACGTTTAAAATTTCACTATTTATATTTTTTATTTTTTTAGAATTCTTCTTAAAAAAGTTAGCCCAATTCTTACTTTTTTTGGATTGTTTATTTGGCCAATAAGGATTTAACTCATTAGAAAAATAATCTTTAAGAAACTCTTTTCTTTCAATACCACTTTCTGAAGCTAAAGATAATAACTCTCCTTGAGGAGAAATTAATTTTTTATTTAAATCATTTATAACTTTTATGAAATATTCAATACAATCGTCACTAAAACATAATTTTTCTAGATATAAAATTAATTTATTTCTTAAAGTTTTATATCTTTTTTGTTTAGTTTCAGATAATTTTTTACCTTTATTAATAATAATTTTCTTTTCTTTACAAAGAGGTTTTATTTTTTGATAAGATTTTTCTATATTTTGTAGGATTCTTATTATTCTAGGCTCAATTTTTAATTCCATTAAGGAAATGGTAAAATTTTCTTCATCTTTTGGGTCATATTTAGCTTCTTTATTGCCTTTATCTTCTTTTGTATTTTCCTTACTTTTACTTTTATCATCATTCTTTTTACTATCTAAATTCTCTTCTGTTTCTTCTTGTTCATTATTCTCCGAATTTTTTGTTTCTTCGTTTAAAGATGCGTCATCAATTGATACAGGGATTTTTTTACTAATATATTTTGTATAAAATTTCTCTAAATCAACAATCTGACGTAACAAAATCTTTTTTTCTTCTATTTGGCTTCTGCATAATGAAAAATATTTATAAATTATAGGAAATTCAAAAATAGATAAAATTATTTTCTTTTTTCCTTCTTCCATTTTTTTTGATAATAAAACTTCACCTTCTCTTGTTAATAACTCAACAGAACCCATTTCTTTTAAATACATTCTGACTGGATCACTGGTTTTAATTAATGCTTTTGATTTCTTAATTAAATTCCTCTGTTTTTTTGCGCTGTTTGATAGGCCAGTATTAGGTCCTCTCATTCTTCTTTTTAAAGAAATTCCTTGATTATTTAAAAAACTTAAAATTATTTCAAATTTATTGGAATTTAAATCTTCAATTTTAAAGAATTTTTTTACTTTTGTGAAAGACACTTTGCCGACTTTCTTTGATTCTATAATAAGATCTTTAAATTCTGGAATAAGTTTCTCTTTTTTAATAAGATCTTGGACTGTAGTTCGTTTTTCTTTAATTTGCTTATTTTCTTCTTTTTTATCTGTTTCTTTTTTCATAAATGTTTTTTATTTAAATTTAATAGTAATCTACTCAAAAAAAAATATTTTCAAACTAATTTCTTTTTTAATGATAATTTTAAATCTTTAAACTTTTTAAAATTATCAATATTTAAATTCTGCAATAAATTCTCCGCTTCTTTTTGTATTCTTAATTTCCCTTTTTTTTTAACATATAACATCCAATATTCATTCCAACCAGTTAAAATATCATCATACTTATATTTCTTGCTCTTTAAAAAAGGAGCATGAACATATATCGATTTATCAATTAATTTAGATATAGTTTCATGATATCCCAACGATATCAATTTAGTGTCTAAGTCGCTATTTTCAATTAATTTCTTAGAATTATATAAATTAAATATTATATTTTTAATTTCATTAAAATTAGATAAGCTAAAATTTATTGAAAAAAACTTTTGATGGACAGAATTCAACAATTTAGGATAGATAATTATAGAACTTAATAAAACAATTTCGATTATTTTATCTGCATTTATAGTTTCTTTTTCTTCTAAATTCTCTTTTTTTATATAATTATATTGTTTAAATTTAAATTTAAAATGTTCGAAAAATTTTTCCTTAAAAAAATTATTATAATTCTTTTTTACTTTCTGGTCTTTAATGGAATTAACTAAATTAATTGATTTTATTTCTAATTCGGCCTTTTTTTCAGGAGTATTAAATTCCTTTCCATAAATTAAATCTTTCCAAAGAAAATCTACTAAGCTAACTTTGCTATTAATTGAAGAATTTAATTTTTTTAAATTATTTGATCTAATTAGACTATCAGGATCTTCGTCAATTGGTAATTGAACAAAACTAATTGAACAACCAGGTTTTAAATAAGGTAATATCATTTCTGCAATTCTTTTAGCAGCTTTGACTCCAGCTATATCGCCATCTAAGCATACGATTGGTTCATTGCATATTTGCCATGACTTTATAATTTGATTCGAAGTTAAAGCAGTGCCTAAAGGTGCCACTGTGTTTTTATAACCTATTTTATGCATAGAAATTACGTCTGTATATCCTTCTACAAGAAACATTCTTTTTTTTTTTATTATCTCATCTTTTGCCTGAACCCAACCAAAAAGTAAATCTCCTTTTTTATATAATATTGTAGATGGAGAATTCATATATTTTGGTAACTGATTTTTTTTTATAGATTTACCACCAAAACCTACGACATTAGTATAATAGTTAAATATTGGAAAAATAATTCGATTTTTAAATCTGTCATATCTTTTTTTATTTTTCTCAGAAATAATCAATAAACCAGAATCTAAGATATCTTGGGCCGTAAAATTCTTAGATTTTAAATAATCATAAGTCGCATTAAAATCATCTGGAGCATAACCTAATTGAAAATCATTAATTACTTTTTTATCAAATCCTCTTTTAACAAAAATCTCCCTTAATAATGAATTACTTTTTAATTCTCTTTGTAAATTTTCCTGAAACCAATCTGAAGTTAATTTTAACAAATCTTTTAAAACTTTTATTTTACGATTAAATAAAGAGTCTTCTTTTTTATAATATTGATCTTCAACATTTATCCCAGCAATTCCTGCTAATTTTTTTACAGCATCTTTAAAATCTACATTCTCAGTTTTCATAACGAAGTCAAAAATACTTCCATGCTCACCTGAACTAAAGCAATGATAAAAACCTTTTTCATCTGATACTGTAAAAGATGGAGTTTTTTCATTTGAAAAAGGAGATAGCCCGACATATTCTTTACCACGGGGTTTAAGTTTTACTTTTTTACCAACAATTTCAGAAACTTTTAATCGCAATTTAATTTCTTCAATTAACTGATTGCCAAATTTCATAATTATTCTGTATTTTTGTTTAAAATTTCTTTAACATAAACGCTTGCTCTCATCATATCTATTTTAACATTAAACTTATTTTTTAATTCACTCATAACCCTACCCATGTCTTGTATGTTGTTAACTGACAATTGTAATATAGTTTTTTCGCAAACATTCTTAGTTTCTTTATTACTTAACTGAACAGGTAAATATTTCTCTATTATTTTTATTTCTTTATTTTCATTATTTACCAAATCATCTCGCTTTCCCTTTTTATACAATTCTACACTTTCTTTTCTCTGTTTGATCATTTTTCTTAGCAAAGAAAGCACCTCATCATCAGATATTTCTTCCGATATACCATTAGATCTTTCAGAAATTTCTTTATCCTTTAAAACTGCTAATATTAGCCTTAAGGTTCTTACCGAGTCCTTATCTTTATTAATTATTGCCTGTTTTAAAGATTCAGTTAATTGTTCTTTTAACATATTTTAAGAATTGAATATAAGATTTAAAACTATTTTTAAATTTTAATCAAGATTAATAAAAATTATAAACCTATGATATAATTAAGTTTTTTCTTAAAAAGAAATAGTAACTTGGCATATAAATTGCCTATATCTAAAAATTAGTTTTTTTTTAAAAAAACGTTTGAATATTTTTATATTATAAATAGATTGGTTTACAGTGTAAATTAAGGAGGTTATAACGCCACCTAAATTATTATTTGCGTCATCAAATCCTACTGCGGTATTAGCTTTAGCAAATAATACTTTTTTTTTCGGAAAAGGAATAGGCTTCGAAGGGGAAATTATTGGAGAACTTTGCTTCAATACTTCTATATCAGGGTATCAAGAAATATTAACAGATCCATCATACGATAATCAAATAATTACTTTCACATTTCCTCATATTGGTAATATAGGAACAAACAATAATGATAAAGAATCAAACAAACCAGCTGCAAAAGGTTTAGTTATAAGAGAAGAAATTACAGAACCTTCTAATTTTAGATCTACCCAAAGCTTAAATAATTGGCTAAAAAGGAATAAATTGGTTGGGATTTGTGGAATTGATACTAGGCACATAACTCATACTTTAAGAGAAAAAGGTTCTTTAAATGCTGTGATTTCATATAAAAAGAACGGAAGGTTTAATATTAAAGATCTTATAAAAAAAGCTGCGGCCTGGAATGAAATAAAAAATTGTGATTTGACTAAAAATGTTACAAGAAAAAAGAATATATATTGGAATGAAACAACGTGGTTAGCAAATAAAGGCTATGGAAAAAATATAAAGAAAAAATATCATATTGTGGCCATTGATTATGGAGCGAAGGATAATATTTTAAGAAACTTAGCTTCTTTAGGTTTTAAAATAACTGTAGTGCCAGCTCAAACAAAAGCAAAGGATATCCTTAAACAAATTCCAGATGGAGTTTTTTTAAGTAATGGTCCAGGAGATCCTGCAGCCACAGGAAAATTTTCTATTCCTACTATTAAAGAAATAATAAAAAATAATATTCCTACTTTTGGAATTTGTTTGGGTCATCAAATGCTCGCTTTAGCTTTAGGGGCAAAAACAAAGAAAATGCATCATGGTCATAGAGGTGCAAATCACCCAGTTTTAGAAATTAAAACAGGCAAGGTAATAATTACAGTGCAAAATCATGGATTTGAAGTTTTGAAAAGCTCACTACCAAATAATGTTAAAATTACTTATAAATCTCTTTTTGATGGTTCAATTGAAGGTTTAGAATTAATAAATAAACCAGTTTTTTCTGTTCAATATCACCCTGAGGCATCTCCTGGACCACACGACCATTTAGGATTATTTAAAAAATTTTATAATTTAGTAAAAACAAATGCCTAAAAGAAAAGATTTAAAATCAATTTTTATAATAGGAGCAGGCCCAATTATAATTGGTCAGGCTTGTGAATTTGATTATTCAGGAACACAGGCTTGTAAAGCTCTTAAAGAAGAAGGTTATAAAGTAATTCTACTTAATTCAAATCCTGCAACCATAATGACAGACCCTGATATCGCTGATGCTACTTATATTGAGCCAATAACCACAGAAATTATAGAAAAAATTATTAAAAAAGAGAAACCTAATGCTATTTTACCTACAATGGGTGGTCAAACTGCTTTGAATGCTGCTTTAGAAATTGAAAAAAAAGGCATATTAAAAAAATATAATATTGAATTAATAGGAGCATCGCTAAAAGCAATAAAAAAGGCTGAAAATAGAGAATTGTTTAAGAAAACAATTTCTAAATTAGGTTTAAGAGCTCCTAAAAGTTTTATTGCAAGAAATATAAATACTGCAAAAAAAATTCTAAAAAAACTTTCTTTACCAGTAATAATCAGACCATCCTTTACCTTAGGTGGGCAAGGTAGTGGAACAGCAAATAATTTCAAAGAATTTGAAAAGATTGTTTCAGAAGGTCTAAGTTATTCTCCTATTAATGAAGTTTTGATTGAAGAGTCTGTTTTAGGATGGAAGGAATACGAACTAGAAGTTGTAAGAGACAGAAACGATAATTGTATAGTTATATGTTCAATTGAAAATGTTGACCCAATGGGAATTCATACAGGCGATAGTGTTACAGTAGCACCAGCTCTAACTCTTACAGATAAAGAGTATCAAATCATGAGGAATGCCAGCTTTGCAATTTTAAGGGAAATAGGTGTTGATACTGGAGGGTCAAATGTTCAATTTGCTATAAATCCAAAGAATGGTGAAATGGTAGTAATTGAAATGAATCCAAGAGTATCCCGATCATCTGCCTTAGCTTCTAAAGCTACAGGATTTCCAATTGCAAAAGTTGCAGCTAAATTAGCAATAGGTTTAACGCTAGATGAAATAAAAAATGACATTACTAAAACCACACCTTGTTCTTTTGAGCCAACTATTGACTATATAGTTACAAAAATTCCAAGATTTACTTTTGAAAAATTTCCTGGAACTAAGAATATTCTAGGAACATCAATGAGATCTGTAGGAGAAGTTATGGCAATTGGAAGAAATTTTTGTGAATCTTTTCAAAAAGCAATTAGATCTTTAGATAAAGGTTATGATGGCTTAACTGCTATTAATCATAAAAAAATAAATTTAAGTCTTCCTTCGCCTTTAAGATTCTTCCAAATTGCTGAAGCTTTTAGAAAAAAGAAACATATTAATATAATTTATAAAAAAACAAAAATTGATAAATGGTTTCTAAGAGAAATTAAAAAAATTATTGACTATGAAAATTTAATTAAAAAAAAAGGTATACCAAAGAAAAAAGATGTAATATTGCATATTAAAAGTTTAGGGTTTTCTGATAAAAGATTGGCAGTTCTAACCAAAAAGAATGAAAAAGAAATAATAAATTTAAGAAATAGTTTTGACGTAAAACCAATTTATAAAAGAGTGGATACTTGTGCAGCAGAATTTTCTTCTTTAACCCCTTATATGTATTCAACATATGAAAAAATTCCAAAAGGTATTGATAATTGTGAGTCTAAACCAAGCAAAAAAGATAAAGTAATCATAATTGGTGGTGGGCCAAATAGAATAGGTCAAGGTATAGAATTTGATTATTGTTGTGTTCATGCTTCTTATGCGCTAAGAAAAATAAATAT
>CAYNCC010000002.1:36258-43210 GCA_964396035.1 uncultured Alphaproteobacteria bacterium | reverse complement strand
TCGTTTTATCTCCCAAAAAACCCTCTAATGAGAAATTATCACCTTACGAATGTGGTTTTGAACCATTTGATGATGCTAGATCTAAATTTGATATTCGATTCTACTTAGTAGCTTTATTATTTATTATTTTTGATTTAGAAGTGGCTTTTTTATTTCCTTGGGCAATTTCATTAAAAAATATTGGTTTTTTTGGTTATATATCAATGATGCTTTTTTTATTAATTCTTACTATTGGATTTATTTATGAATGGAAAAAAGGTGCTTTAGAATGGGAATAGATAAAATTAACACAAAAGAAAACTCTTTATTTTCAAATATTTTAAAAAATCAATTTAAAACAAAAGGATTTATTACAACTAAATTTAATAATTTAGTAAATTGGGCAAGATCTGGTTCTATGTGGCCAATGACTTTTGGCCTTGCTTGCTGTGCAGTAGAAATGATGCATACATATATGAGTAGATATGACTTAGATCGTTTTGGTGTGGTTACAAGAGGAAGCCCTCGACAATCCGATGTTATGATTGTTGCTGGTACATTATGTAATAAAATGGCACCAGCATTAAGAAAAGTTTACGATCAGATGCCTGACCCAAAATGGGTTATATCTATGGGATCCTGTGCAAATGGCGGTGGTTATTATCATTACTCTTATTCCGTTGTAAGAGGCTGTGACAGAATAATACCTGTAGATATATATGTTCCTGGATGTCCTCCAACTGCTGAAGCATTATTATATGGAATTTTACAATTACAAAAAAAAATAAAAAGGGAAAATGTTTTTAAAAGATAAATAAATGAATAAGAATCCTAATAAACTTTTTTTAAAAATAAATTCTTTATGTCCAGAAGTCACTAATCATGATATCTTTAAAGATGAATTAACTATTACTACTAAAGCAAAAGATCTTCTAAAATTATTTTCTAAACTTAAAGATTTTAATGATTTAAATTTTAAAATGTTGTTGGATATTACTGCAGTAGATTATCCAAACAGATCTAAGAGATTCGAAGTTGTTTATAATCTTCTAAGTTTAGAGAAATTATGCAGATTACGTGTTAAAATTTTTCTTAACGACGCCGACTCTGTTCCATCTCTAACCAAAATTTACCATTCAGCTGGCTGGTATGAACGAGAAGTATGGGATATGTATGGTATAACTTTCAGTGAAAACCCAGACTTAAGAAGATTACTAACTGATTACGGTTTTGATGGTCATCCATTGAGAAAAGATTTCCCTCTTACTGGATTTGTTGAATTAAGATATGATGAAAATAAGAAAAAAGTTGTTTATTCAAAAGTTAAACTTACTCAAGATTACAGAAATTTTGATTTTTTAAGTCCTTGGGAAGGTGGCATTTTACCAGGAGATGAGAAATTTAAAAATTAATAAATAAATTAATTATTTTTAGATGAAAAACGTAAAAACCAAACCTTTAACACTAAATTTTGGTCCACAGCATCCAGCAGCGCATGGCGTTTTAAGAATGGTTCTTGAAATGGACGGAGAAGTTATTGAAAGAGTAGATCCTCATATAGGATTACTTCATCGTGGAACCGAAAAATTAATTGAAAATAAAACGTATTTACAGGCTATTCCTTATTTTGATCGTTTAGATTATGTTTCCCCTATGTGTCAAGAACATGCTTTTGCGTTAGCAGTAGAGAAATTATTAAATGTAAAAGCACCAATAAGAGCAAGTTTTATAAGAGTAATGTTTTCAGAAATTACTAGAATATTAAATCATTTACTTGCATTACCTGCTATGGCAATGGATGTTGGCGCAATGACTCCATTTTTATGGTCATTTGAACAACGTGAATTATTAATGGAATTTTATGAAAGAGTGAGCGGAAGTAGATTGCATGCTGCATATTTTAGGCCAGGTGGAGTTTATAGAGATTTACCAAAAGATTTATTACCAGATATTAAAAGATGGGCAGAAAACTTTCCTAAGTATATAAAAGATTTAGAAACTTTATTAACTGATAATAGAATTTTTAGACAAAGAACAGTTGATATAGGCGTAGTTAATCCTGATGATGCTATTAATTTTGGTTTTACAGGTCCTATGTTGAGAGCATCTGGAGTTAAATGGGATTTAAGGAAAGTTCAAAATTATGAAGTGTATGATCAACTAGAATTTGATATTCCTATTGGGAAGAAGGGCGATTGTTTTGATAGATATTTGGTTAGGGTCGAAGAGATGAAAGAAAGCTTAAAGATAATTTTGCAGTGCGTAGACAAAATACCCAAAGGTCCTGTGATGGTAAAGAATAATAAAATAACCCCTCCAAAAAGAAATGTTATGAAAAGATCAATGGAGTCATTAATACATCATTTTAAATTATATACAGAAGGTTATAAAGTTCCTAAAGGAGAAACCTATACAGCAGTCGAAGCTCCAAAAGGAGAATTTGGTGTTTATATTGTTTCTGATGGATCAAACAAACCTTACAAATGTAAAATTAGAGCTCCTGGTTATGCACATTTACAGGCAATGAATTTTTGTTCAAAAGGTCATATGTTAGCAGATATGGTAGCAATACTAGGTTCTATGGATATTGTTTTTGGAGAAATTGATAGATAAAAAATATTTATTAGTATGAAAAAAATATTAGATAATAATTTTAAATTTAGTAAACAAAATTTTGTTAAAGCCAAATCTATAGTAGCGAAATATCCAAAAAAATTTCAAATAAGTGCAATATTACCTTTATTGCACTTAGTTCAAGAGCAATTAGGCGGTTGGATTTCAAAATCCTCAATTGAATATATTTCAAAATTTTTAAAGATACCTTTAATAAGCGTTTACGAAGTGGCAAGTTTTTATCACATGTTTAGTTTAAAAAAAGTTGGTAATAATTGTATACACGTATGCACGACAACTTCATGTTGGTTAAGAGGTTCCAATTTAATTCTTAAAGAATTTGAAAAAAATTTAAAAATCAAAGTTGGTGAAACTACAAATGATAGCCTTGTAACATTAAAAGAAATTGAATGTCTCGGGGCTTGTATTGATGCGCCTGTAGTTAAAATAAATAATGATTTCTGTGAAAATTTAAAATTAAAAGATGTTAAAAATTTAATTAACAAAATGATTTCTAGTAAAAAAGTTTTAAGAAATAAAAATGCTTAAACATCAAGATCATATTTTTCAAAATTTAAATGGGTATAACTCATATAAACTAATTGAAGCAAAAAAAAGAGGTGATTGGTTAAATACAAAAGAAATTTTAAATAAAAAACCAGAATGGATTATTGATGAGATAAAAGTTTCAGGACTTCGTGGTAGAGGAGGAGCTGGTTTTCCAACAGGATTGAAATGGTCTTTTATTCCTGTTAAATCTCAATTGCCAAAATATTTCATTGTAAATGCAGATGAAAGTGAACCTGGCACATGTAAAGATAGAGATATAATTCGTAATGAACCTCACAAATTATTAGAAGGATGTTTACTTAGTAGTTACGCTATAGGTGCAAATATTTGTTACATATATATAAGAGGAGAATTTTATAACGAAGCAAAAATATTACAAAATGCTATTGATGAAGCTTATGCTAATGGTTTTCTTGGAAAGAATGCGTGTAAAAGTTCATGGAATTTAGATATTATTATTCACAGAGGAGCTGGTGCATATATAGCGGGTGAAGAAACTGCTTTATTAGAAAGTTTAGAAGGTAAAAAAGCTCAACCCCGTCTTAAACCGCCCTA
Source organism: uncultured Alphaproteobacteria bacterium (assembly GCA_964396035.1). Lineage (GTDB taxonomy): Bacteria > Pseudomonadota > Alphaproteobacteria > CAYNCC01. The sequence continues at coordinate 39,493 of CAYNCC010000002.1, read as the reverse complement.
CCCAGCAACAGTAGGACTCTATGGCTGTCCAACGAATGTTAATAATGTTGAAACAGTTGCTGTTATACCAACAATTTTAAAGAAAGGTGCGGGATGGTTTTCTAATTTAGGTAATGTTAATAATACAGGTTCAAAAATATTTTGTATTTCTGGCCATGTTAACAAACCATGCAATGTAGAAGAAGAATTGGGAGTGCCTTTAAAAGAATTAATTGAAAAGCATGCAGGTGGAGTTATAGGAGGTTGGAATAATTTATTAGCGATAATACCAGGAGGCTCATCTGTTCCTCTAATTCCAAAGAAAGTATGCGATAAAGTTTTAATGGATTTTGATAGTTTAGAAAAAGTACATTCAAGTTTAGGAACCGGAGGAGTGATAGTAATGAATAAATCTACTGATTTGTTAAAAGCTATGACAACAATATCTAAGTTTTATAAAAACGAAAGTTGCGGACAATGTACACCATGTAGAGAAGGAACCGGCTGGATGTGGAGAGTAATGGAAAGATTTTCTAATGGTGAAGGAACTATTGAAGATATTGACACTCTTTATGAAGTTTCAAAAGAAGTAGAGGGGCATACAATTTGTGCTCTTGGAGATGCTTCTGCATGGCCAATTCAAGGTTTTATTAGACATTTTAGGCCAATAATTGAAAAAAAATTAAGTAAAAATAATTTTAAAAATAAGGTTGCCTGATGATAGAAATATTTATTGATAATCACAAAGTAAAAGTTGAACCAGGTTTAACTATACTTCAAGCTTGTCAGCAGATTGGTATTGAAATTCCTATATTTTGTTATCATGAAAGACTTTCAATAGCAGGTAATTGTAGAATGTGTTTAGTAGAAGTTGAAAATAATCCTAAACCTGTTGCTTCATGTAGCATGGCAGTTAGCAATGGAATGAAAATAAGAACTAATTCAAGAATGGTTACTAAAGCACGAAAAGGAGTTATGGAATTTTTACTTATAAACCACCCATTAGATTGTCCTATTTGTGATCAAGGAGGTGAATGTGATTTACAAGATATTGCAATGGGTTATGGAAATGATAACAGCCGTTTTGCATATAATAAAAGAGCTGTTAAAGAAAAAAATTTTGGTCCTTTAATTAAAACCGTTATGACAAGGTGTATTCATTGCACAAGATGTATAAGATTTGCAACTGAAATTGCTGGAGTTTCAGAATTAGGAGCTACAGGTATGGGCGAAAGTATGGAAGTTACAACTTATATTGACAAAACTATTACTTCTGAATTATCAGGAAATATGATTGATATTTGTCCTGTCGGTGCTTTGACTTCAAAGCCTTTTTCATTAACTTCTAGACCATGGGAACTAAATAAAACAGAAACAATAGATGTCACTGATGCAGTTGGATCAAATATAAGAGTAGATACAAGAAATAATCAAGTAATGAGAGTATTACCAGTTGTAAATGAAGATATTAATGAAGAATGGATCTCCGATAAGACAAGGTTTTCTTATGATGGATTAAAATATAACAGACTTGATGTGCCTTATATAAAAAAAAATAATTATTTAAATAAATCTAATTGGGACGAAGTCTTTTCATTAATTAAATCAAAAATGATTTCTTTAAAAGGAAATAGAATGGCTGCGATAATTGGTAATCAAGCTGATTGTGAAAGTGTTTTTTTACTTAAGAATTTATTTAAATATTTTAGTTCAAATAATTTTTTACCATCACAAAATAATGCAAATTATAAAAATATACCAAGAATTGCTTATTGTTTTAATACTACTATTTCTGGTATTGATGATTCAGATTTATGTATTTTAGTTGGCACAAATCCTCGTATGGAAGCTTCAATGTTAAATGCACGTATAAGAAAAAGGTATCTTCAAGGTGGATATAAAATATTTTCTATTGGTCCAAATATTGATTTAAATTATCCTTATAAAGATTTAGGTAATAATCCTCAAATATTAGAAGAAATTTTAAATGAAAAACATTCTCTTTCTAAAATATTAATGAATTCTAAGAAGCCAATAATAATTTTAGGAGATAACGTATTTATTAGAGATGATGTAAATGCTATATTAAATGTATTATACAAATTATGCGTCAAATATCCTTTTGTTCAAACAAAAAATAATAATTTTATTTGGAATGGATTTAACATTCTTAACCATGCAGCTTCAAGAGTTGGAGCTTTAGATTTAAAATTTTTTTCATCTAATTCTAAATTTACCCTAGATAAAATCTACGAACTATCCAAAAAAAACAAATTAGATTTTTTATATCTTTTAGACACTGATGAGATTGATACAAAAAATCTAAAGAATACTTTTATTGTTTATCAAGGACACCATGGCAGTAATTTAATTAAAAATTCTGATGTTATATTACCTGGTTCTACTTTTACTGAAAAAAATTCTACATATATAAATTTAGAAGGTAGATTGCAAAATACTTATAAAGCTTGTAATTCTCCAGGAAATTCCAAAGAAGATTGGAAAATAATTTCTGCTTTATCTAAAAGAATTAGTAAAAATTTAAATAATTTTTTAGATTTACCTGATGTTAGAAAGGCTCTTAACAAAGAAAACCCTAAAGTTTTTTCAAAAAATAATGAAATAATAAATAATAAATTTAAATTATTTGGCAATAAGGGATTAATTTCTAAAAAACCTTTTGTCTTGCCAATTAAAAATTTTTACTTGACTGATTCAATTTCTAAATCATCAAAAGTTATGAAAAATTGCGCTGATTTATTAATTGAAAAAAACTAATTTTTTTTATGACAATTATTTTTGATAATATTTTTAAAATTATTTTAATAATTTTTCCTTTATTAATATTTGTTGCTTTTATAACTTATTTTGAAAGAAAAATTATCGCATCAATGCAACTAAGAAGAGGGCCTAATGTAGTTGGTCCATTCGGTTTATTACAGCCTTTAGCCGATGGTTTAAAATTATTGATGAAAGAAATAATAATACCATCAGGATCAAATAAGGTTGTTTTTTTAATTGCACCTGTGATTACTTTTGTTTTAAGTTTAATTGGATGGGCTGTTATACCATTTGATGATGGTGTAGTTTTATCAAATATAAATGTTGGGATTTTATATATATTTGCAGTTTCTACTCTTAGTGTATATGGAATTATTATGGCAGGTTGGGCGAGTAATTCAAAATATGCGTTTCTTGGAGCGCTAAGATCTGCTGCGCAAATGATTTCTTATGAAGTATCAATTGGGGTTATTAT
>CAYNCC010000002.1:0-36248 GCA_964396035.1 uncultured Alphaproteobacteria bacterium | reverse complement strand
CATTTTCCTATGATGATTATATTTTTTATATCAACTCTAGCTGAAACAAACCGAGCACCATTTGATTTACCAGAAGCTGAGGCTGAATTAGTTTCTGGTTATCACGTTGAATACTCATCAATTCCATTCGCTCTATTTTTTTTAGGAGAATATGCAAACATTGTATTAATGAGCGCAATGACTACAATTTTATTTTTTGGAGGTTGGCTTCCACCTTTTAATAATAGTTTATTAAATTTTATCCCTGGATTTGTTTGGTTTGGTTTCAAAGTTTCTTTTTTTGTTTTTTTATTTTTATGGATAAGAGCAACGTTTCCTAGATTTAGATATGATCAATTAATGAGAATAGGTTGGAAAATTTTTTTACCATTATCTCTTTTTTGGCTTACTATGACAGCTACATATATAGTTTTTTTTAAAAATGTATAAGAATTTAAAATATAAGATTTTAAAAATTGTTTTCTTTAGAGATATAATAATTGGATTAATAACAACCTTTAAATATATTTTTAAAAAAAAAGTTACTATTAACTACCCAAATGAAAAAGGACCTCTTAGTCCAAGATTTAAAGGTGAGCATGCATTAAGAAGATATCCGTCTGGTGAAGAAAGATGTATAGGATGTAAATTATGCGAAGCTGTATGTCCAGCTCAAGCTATAACTATTGAAACTGAACCAGCTGATAGTAATGGAATCAGAAGAACTACTAAATATGACATTGATATGACAAAATGCATATATTGTGGATTATGTGAAGAATCATGTCCAACAGATGCAATAGTTGAAGGCCCAAACTTTGAGTTTGCTACAGAAACAAGACCAGAATTAATTTATAATAAAGATAAATTGCTAAAAAATGGCGATATGTGGGAAGATGAAATAAAAAAAAGATTAGAAATTGATTCTGAATATCGTTAATAATTTTTATTTTTACAATATTTGACAAACTTTTTATTTTTTATATTTTCTTCGATATTAATATTTTCATCTTTAATGGTGATAATATCTAAAAACCCTATTCATTCAGTACTTTTTTTAATACTTTGTTTTTTTAACGCAGCAGTTATTTTTTTATTTCTTGAAGCAGAATTTCTTGCAATGATTCTTTTAATAGTTTATGTAGGCGCAGTTGCAGTTCTATTTTTATTTGTAGTTATGATGCTAGATATTGATATTGTCTTATTAAGAAAAAACTTTTTAAATTATTTACCAACTGGTTTGTTTGTTGGTTTTATAATTTTTTTAGAATTATTTTTAGTTATAAAGAAATCTACTTTTATAAATGAACTATCGAGAAATAATTTAGAAGAAAAGAATGAATTAATAACTAATACTCATGCTATAGGACAAATTTTATATACAGATTATTTTATTTTGTTTCAACTTTCAGGAATTATTTTATTAATTGCTATGGTTGGAGCAATACTTTTAACTTTAAGGAAAAGAGAAGGTGTTAAAAGACAAAATATTTATAATCAAATTTTTAGAAAATAATTTTTTATTATAATTTTGGATATTCCAATAACATATTTTTTATATTTATCATCTACGATTTTTACATTAGGTTTAGTTGGTTTTTTCTTAAATAGAAAAAATTTAATAATTCTTTTAATGTCAATAGAACTAATTTTATTAGCTTCTAATATTAATTTTATATCTTTTTCTTATTTTTATAATGATTTAGTTGGGCAAATATTTGTTTTATTTATATTAACTGTATCCGCTGCAGAGGCCGCAATTGGTTTAGCAATTATTGTTATATTCTTTAGATTGAAAAATTCTATACACATTGATGATATTAATATATTAAAGGGTTAAAAATGATAACTCTTCCTATTTTTTTACCCTTATTAAGTTTTTTCATTTGTTTAATTTTTTCAAAGATAGTAAATAATAAGATTTTATCTTTAATATCATGTCTTATTATTACCTTATCAGCTATTTTATCAGTTTTTTTGATAATCGAAATAGCAAACAGTAATGATATATTTTCTATTTATATATTTAAATGGTTAGCTTCAGGAGACTTATTATCTAATTGGTCAGTTAATATAGATTTTTTCACAGCTATTATGATATCAACTGTGAATATCGTTTCTGCGCTTGTTCAAATTTATTCTATTGAATATATGAAAGATGAAAAAAACAAATGTAAATTCTTTTGTTACATGAGTTTGTTTACTTTTTTTATGCTTTTTCTTGTAAGTTCTGGAAATTTACTTCAATTATATTTTGGCTGGGAAGGTGTTGGTTTATGCTCATATCTTTTAATTGGATTTTGGTTTCATAAAGAATCTGCAAGAAACGCAGCTATAAAAGCATTTATTGTTAATAGAGTTGGTGATTTTTTTTTTATTTTAGGAATAATACTTATTTACATTACTTTTAAATCAATTCATTTCGTAGATATTTTTCAAAACATTAATAGTATTAAAAATTCATATATTAATTTTTTTCAATTTCAGATTGATCTGACAACAGTTATATGTATTTTTCTACTATTAGGTGCTATGGGAAAATCTGCACAGTTAGGTCTTCATACTTGGTTACCTGATGCTATGGAAGAGCCAACACCAGTGTCAGCACTAATTCATGCAGCAACTATTGTTACTGCCGGTGTTTTTTTACTATGTAAAATGTCAGTTTTTTTTAATAATTCTTTTTTTTCATCTAATATTATTCTTTTAGTAGGATCTTTAACTGCTTTTTTTGCTGCGACTGTTGCAATTACACAAAACGATATTAAAAGAATTATTGCGTATTCGACATGCAGTCAATTAGGAATGATGTTTATAGCAGCTGGTCTATCATTATACAATCTTGCAATTTTTCATTTAGTTACACATGCATTTTTTAAAGCCTTACTTTTTTTAGGTGCTGGCAATATAATTCATGCTCTTAATGGAGAACAAAATATTAAAAATATGGGAGGACTAAAAAATCAAATACCATTAACATACATTTTCATGATAATTGGGAGTTTATCTCTTTGTGGTGTTCCTTTTTTTTCAGGTTATTTTTCAAAAGAAATTATTGTAAATTCAATCCTTAATTCAGATTTAATGTTAGCAAAATTTGCATATCTATTATCAATAATTGTTATTGTGTTAACTTCTATTTATTCTTTTAGATTAATTTTATTAGTTTTCCATGGTAAAAATAATTTTATTAAAGGAAATTTATTAAATTTAAAAAAACCTTCTTTAATAATTATTTTTTCATTTATAATTTTATCAATTTTTTCAATTTCATCAGGCTACCTATTAAAAGATTTCTTTATAAACGATACTTTTTCTAAATTTTGGTTAAATTCAAATGTTGTTAATGCATTAGAAATATCACCTCATCACAATTTATATTTATTAGATTTTATTCCAACTATTTTAGTTTTTTTTGGAATCACTTTTACCTTTTATACTTATTTATATAATAAAGAAATTTTAAATAAATTTATTTTAAGATTTCCTAGAATTTATTATTTTTTTAAACACCAATGGTTTATAGATGATTTTTATAATAAATATTTTGTAAAAAAAATTTTATATTTTGCAAATGAACTTTGGCATACTATTGATAATGAATTAATAGATAAGTTAGGACCTAATGGTGTAGCTTATTTTATAAGAAAAACTTCTAAATATTTTAGTTCTTTACAAACAGGTTATATCTATCATTATGCATTTTCTTTTATTATAGGAATAACATTATTAATATCTTTTATAATTTTTTTCTTTGTTAATTAAGTGCTAAATTTTCCAATTTTATCAATATTAATTTCACTACCACTAATAAGCACATTTGTAATTTTATTAATAAACAGATTAGATAAAAATTATGATAAAAAAATTAAAGAAATAGGTCTTTGGTCTTGTATAATTAATCTTTTCATTTCATTAATTCTTTTAAATAATTTTGATAAAACTGAAAGTAATTTTCAGTTTATAGAAAATTATGAATTAATTAGTGATTTAAATATATATTACCATTTAGGTATTGATGGAATTTCTCTACCATTTATCCTACTGACTACAATTCTTGTTCCAGTGTGTATAATTTCAAGTTGGAATAAAATTCAGAAAAATATTGCTTATTTTATTTCATGCTTCCTTTTAATCGAGGTCTTTTTAATAGGTTTATTTTCTTCTTTAAATTTATTTGTTTTTTACATTTTTTTTGAAGGTGCGCTTATACCAATGTTCTTAATTATAGGTATATGGGGTGGCGCAAATCGTATTTATGCATCATACAAATTTTTTCTTTATACATTAACTGGATCTTTATTAATGTTATTAGGGATTCTCACAATATATTTTTATACAGGAACTAGTAACTTGCTATTAGTTCAAAAAGTCATTTTCCCATTTTCTTTACAGTTATGGCTTTTTTTATCTTTTTTTGCATCTTTTGCAGTAAAAACTCCCATGTGGCCTTTTCATACTTGGCTTCCAGATGCTCATGTCGAAGCACCAACTGCTGGATCAGTTATATTAGCAGGAATTTTATTAAAACTAGGAGGATATGGTTTTTTGAGATTTTCTATACCTTTATTTCCTTTAGCTGCAGATTTTTTTACACCATTTATTTTTTTTCTTAGTATTGTAGCAATTATATATATTTCTTTAGTCACACTAGTCCAAACAGATATAAAAAAGCTTATTGCATATTCTTCAATAGCTCATATGGGCTTTGTAACATTAGGAATATTTTCTAGAAATATTGAAGGGTTACATGGCGCAATGTTTCAAATGATTAGTCATGGAATTATTTCAGCTGCTTTATTTTTATCTGCTGGTTTTTTAATAGATAAGAAACAGACAAGATCAATAAACTCTTATGGTGGTTTGTTAAAACATGCCCCAATATTTGCAAGTTTTTTTATGATTTTTTCTTTAGGTGCTATTGCCTTGCCTGGCACAAGTGGATTTATAGGAGAATTTTTAATAATTACAGGTGCATTTAAAATAAATTTTTATTTAGCTTTTTTATCAGCTTTAGGAATTATTTTATCAGCAGCATATATCCTTTGGCTTTATGGTAGGATATTTTATGGAAATAATATTAATAAAAAATTTTTAATTACAGATTGTAATTATAATGAAATATTTATTTTTTCTTTGTTTACATTATTTGTAATTATTTTAGGTATATATCCAAATCTTTTATTAACAAATTATGAGTTATCAATTAATAAATTAATTAATATAGTTAATTAACATAATGATTTTAAAAGAACTTAAATTTTTTCTTCCAGAAATAACATTAATACTTTCATCAATTTATATTTTATTATATGGAATTTTTTTCAAAGATAATGAAAATTTAAAAAAGAATATTTTTTATATAACTATAATTGCTTTTTTATTAGCTTTATATTTTTGTTTAAATATAAAACCAAATGATAATATTTTTTTTAATAAACTACTAATCAATAATGAATTTACTCAGTTCTTTAAAATATTAGTATTATTTGGAACATTAGCAGTAGTTTTACTTTCATATAATTATTTAAATGATTTAGGAATATTAAAATCAGAGTTTTTTTTCTTAATATCATTAGCTACTGTAGGTAGTCTGGTAATTATTTCTGCCAACAATATTATTTCTATGTATTTAGGTTTGGAATTACAAAGTGTTTGTTTATATATTCTAGCAACATATAGAAGTGATTATTTAAAATCTTCTGAATCAGGCGTAAAATATTTTATATTAGGTGCTTTATCTTCAGCAATATTGCTTTATGGAATTTCACTTATTTATGCATCTACTAATTCCATGGATTTTTATGAAATTTCAAAAAAAATTATTGAGTCATCTGATATTTCAAGTAATTCCTTAATTATAAGCACAGGGTTTGTTTTAGTTTTGTCTGGATTATTTTTTAAGATTGCTGTTGTTCCTTTTCATATGTGGGCACCAGATGTATATGAAGGGTCTCCAACAAATATAACAGCTTTTTTTACAACTATTCCAAAAATTGGCGCACTAGCTATATTAATTAAATTTTTAAACATTCCTTTTTCTTTTTATCAAGAAAATTGGATTCAAATTTTATATATTATATCAATTGTTTCTATGCTCTTAGGTTCAATTGCGGCGATAAATCAAAGCAATATAAAAAGATTACTTGCTTATAGTTCTATTGGTCATATGGGTTTTATATTATTAGGAACTTTAGCGGCAAATCAGTTTGGTATTAAAACAGTACAACTTTATTTATTAATTTATACTGTAACAATTCTAGGTTTTTTTACATGTTTATTATCTATAAAAGATGAAAAAGAAGGCAAATATTTAGAAGAAATAAAAAGTTTCTCTGGTTTACTTAAAAAAAATTCTTTTTTAGCTTTTAGTATGCTAATTATGCTTTTTTCATTAGCTGGTATTCCTCCGATAGCAGGTTTTTTTTCTAAACTATATGTTTTATTATCAATTATAGATAAAAATTTATATTTAATTGCAATAATAGCTGTTTTTTCAATGATAATTTCAGCTTTTTATTATTTAAAAATAATAAAAATAGTTTTTTTTGATCAACCTTTAAATCCTATACATTGTGAAATAGCTTTTTCTTCAAGAATTATTATTTATTTAAGTATTATTCTAAATATATTTTTTATCTTTTTTTCATCAAAAATTTTAGATTTTCTTGAAACTTCTTCAAATATAAATTAATAAAAGAATGACAAATAAAATTAAATTTAAATTAATAAATTATACTTTACTTAATAGCACTAATAAAAAAATTAAATCATTGTTAAAAAAAAACTCTAAGTTAAATAATCTTTGCGTTACAGCTGATAATCAAACTCATAGCTATGGTAGAAGAAATTCAAAATGGCATTCTTATATTGGCAATCTTCATTTATCTATATTAATAAAACCAAATTGTTTGGTTTCTAAAATAAATCAATTATCTTTTATTAGTGCCTTATCTTTTGGAGAAATTATTTCATCAAAAAAAAATAAAAATAAAATAAAATACAAATGGCCTAATGATATTTTGTTAAATAAAAGTAAAGTAGGTGGTATTATTATTGAAAGTTCTATAAATGTAAAAAAAAAAGTAAAATGGATAATAATAGGAGTTGGTATAAATATTACAAAATCACCTAAACTTAAGAATGAAAGTATTAAAGCTACATCTTTACATGAACAAAAAATTATTATAAATAAAGATACGCTTACTCACTTGTTAATTAATAACTTTTTTAAAAACTATATTAAATGGAAAAAAGATGGATTTAAACATTTTAAAAAGAAATGGGAAAATAATCTAATAAAAAAAAATAATAAAGTTATTATAAAAAAAAATGGAAAATTATATAGAGGTTCATTCTTAAATTTATCAGATGATGGTAGTTTAAATCTAAGTATTAATAACAAATCAATAAACCTATGTTTTGGAAATCAAATAATATAAAATTATGAAATTTTTTTTTGCTATTGACGTCGGTAATACGGATATTAATATTGCATTAATTTTAAATTATAAAATTCACAAAAAATATAGAGTTAAAACTGTAGATTTTATAAAAAGGAAAAATATTAATTTATTATTTAAGCCTTTTATATCAATTGTAAAAAAACAAATTTTAAATAATAAGATTTTTTGTGTTGTTTCTTCTGTTGTAGATGAAATTAATAATAGTTTAAAAAAAATAATATATTCTTTTTTAAAAACTAAACCTTTATTTATTTCTGATAATTTAAAAATGCTTAATATAAAAATTAATATAAGAAATAAAAGAGAATTAGGATCTGATAGAATTGCAAATGTGATTGCAGTTAAAAAAATTTATAAGTATCCAGCAATTGTTGTTGATTTTGGAACAGCAACAACTTTTGATATTATTGATAATAAAGGAAATTATGACGGAGGTTTAATAACACCTGGTATAAATTTATCTTTGGAAACCTTATATAAAAAAACATCTAAGTTACCCTTAGTTAATCTTAAAAAAAAAAAAGAAATTATTGGTAAAACTTCAATTTCAGCTATTGAAAATGGAATATATTGGGGATATGTAGGTTTAGTAACTTTTTTAATAAATAAAATAAAAAAAAAGTTTAATAATAATATTTTTTGTATTTCCACAGGTGGTTTAGCAAAAATTATTTCTAGTGAAATAAGAGAGATAAAGAAAGTTGATGAAAATTTAACTATTTTAGGTTTAATTGAATTTTTTAAATTAAATTATAGTGAACAAAATAAACAATATAATTAAATCATATTCACCCAAAAAAGAATTGGTTTTTGCCCCAGTAGGCGGAGTAGGACAAATAGGAATGAATTTTTATTTGTATGGAACTCAAGGTAAGTGGATAATTGTTGATTTAGGAATTACTTTTGGAAATGATGACACACCTGGAGTTGATATAATTTTGCCTAACCCTGATTTTATTGAAAAAAGTAAAAAAGATCTTCTAGGAATTATAATAACACATGCTCATGAAGATCATATAGGTGCTGTTGGTTATTTATGGCCAAGATTAAAATGTCCTGTCTATGTGACTCCTTTTGCCTCAGCTGTTTTAAAAAGAAAACTCAAAGAACTAAAAATTAACGATAAAATTATTAGAAAAGTTTCTTTAGATAGTGAAATTAAATTAGGACCCTTTGATATAAGTATAATATCAACTACTCATTCAATACCAGAACCAAATGCAATAGGTATCAAAACTAAATATGGAAATATTTTACATACGGGAGACTGGAAAATAGACCCAAAACCTTTGGTAGGTAAAAACTTTAATACTGAAAAAATTAAATCATTCGGTAACAAAGGAGTTCTTGCTATAGTGAGTGACTCTACTAATGCAAATGTTGAAGGACATTCAGGATCGGAAGATAATTTAAGAGAAAGCTTAGTTAAAGTTATAAAACCATTACAAAACAGAATTGCTATAACAAGTTTTGCTAGTAATTTAGCAAGACTTGAAACTTTTGCTTACGTTGCTAAACAAACTCAAAGAGTTGCGGCTTTATGTGGAAGATCATTATGGAGAATGTATGAGGCTGCAAAAGAAACTGGTTATTTAAATAAAATAACCCCATTCCTTGATGAAAGAGAGGTTGCTGATTTACCCAAAAACCAAGTTTTATTGATTTGCACTGGATCTCAAGGAGAACCAAGAGCTGCATTATCTAGAATTTCAAATGACACACATCAAAATATATTTCTTGAAAAGGGCGATACTGTTATTTTTTCATCTAAAGTTATACCTGGTAATGAAAGATCTATAATGAAAGTCCAAAATTCACTTAAAGAAAGAAATGTTAATGTTATCACAGATGAAGATGCTTTTGTTCATGTTTCTGGACATCCATCAAGAGAAGAATTAAAAAAAATGTATTCCTGGATTAAGCCAAATATTGTTATACCTGTTCACGGTGAATATCATCATTTAAAAGGAAATATCCAAGTAGCAAGAGATTGCGGTATAAAAAAAGGACTGATTCTCAAAAATGGCCTTTTGACAAAGTTAGCTCCAAACAAACCAGAAGTGTTAGGTTCTTTTGTAACAGGCAATTTAATTTTAGATGGAAAAAAAATTATACCATTAAATGAAGATGCAATAAAAAATAGAAAAAAAATGTTATATAATGGAACAATATTGATATCAATTGTTACAAATTCAAAACACAAAATATTATCAAAACCTATAATTACAAGTAAAGGTTTTTTTAGTGATGATTCATTTCAGATCTTTAAAAAAAACGTTAACAGTAGAATTTATAATATTTTTAAAGATTATTCACAAAAGAGAAATATTAATCAAAATGAAATAAAAGATAAAATAAATACATTTACTAGGAAATTTTTTAAAAAATCTTTAGATATTAGACCAGTTTTAGAAATACATATTATTAAGACATAAAAATGTTAAAAAAATTAAATCATATTGCTATTGTTGTCCCAAGTGTTGGTAAGGCAAAAGAAATTTACGAAGAGAAATTTAATGCAAAAGTTTCTGAACCTAAAACTTATAAAGAACATGGCGTCACAGTCGTTTTTGTTGAATTAGAAAATACAAAAATAGAATTAATGGAACCATATGGGGATAATTCTCCAATTGAAAAATTTTTAGAAAAAAATCCTAATGGTGGCATGCATCATATATGCTTAGAAGTTTCAGATATAAATAAATCTGCTAAACATTTAAAAGATAATAATGTAACAATATTAGGAAGTAGTGAACCAAAAATTGGTTCTCATAATAAACCAATTTTATTTTTACACCCAAAAGAATTCTGTGGAACGTTAATTGAACTAGAAGAAGAATAGTGGTTGAATTTTTAAAAGGTTTTTTAGTTTTTGTAATAATTTGGTGGATTGTTTTATTTACAATATTACCTATAGGTATCAAATTACCAAAAAAAATTGAAAAAGGTCATGCACCAAGCGCTCCAAAAAACCCATTAATATTAAAAAAGTTTATATTAACAACTATTATAAGTTTTTTTATTTGGCTAATATTCAATTTGCTTATAAAAAATCAGTATTTTTCTATACAAATGATAGAATAATATTTCAAAATAGTTAATTATGAGATTATCAAAATATTTTCTTAAAACAAAAAAGGAAATTCCCTCTGATGCATCATTAATTTCACATAAATTGATGATCAAATCAGCAATGATTAAACAAACTACATCCGGTATCTATACATGGCTACCATTAGGTTTGAAAGTATTAAAAAGAATAGAAAATATTATAAGAGAAATTCATAACAAATATGGTTGCCAAGAGTTACTTATGCCAACTATACAATCTTCTAGTATTTGGAAAAAAAGTGGAAGATATAATGATTATGGACCTGAAATGTTAAAATTTTTTGATAGAAATAAAAAAGAACTTTTATATGGTCCAACTAATGAGGAATTAATTACTGAAGTTTTTAAAGATTATATTAATAGCTATAAAGATCTTCCAAAGAATTTATATCAAATACAATGGAAATTTAGAGATGAAATAAGACCAAGACACGGTGTTATGAGATGTAGAGAGTTCCTAATGAAGGATAACTATTCATTTGACCTAACAAAAAATGATGCTGAAATATCATATGACAATATGTTTAAATGCTACCTTGAAATTTTTGATAAAATAGGAATTAAAGTTCTTCCTGTAAAAGCAGATCCAGGTGCAATAGGAGGTGATATGAGTCATGAATTCCATTTAATAAGTGAATCTGGAGATACAGATATATTTTATGATAAAAAATTAAGTAATATTAATAACTTAGATAATAGTAATTCATTTAGTTTATTAAGAAATTTATATTCAGTAACAGCAGAAGAATATAAAAAAAAACCTTTGTTAGATAAAAGTAAACTAGCAAAAGTTAAAGGTATAGAAATTGGACATATTTTTTATTTTGGAACTAAATATTCAAAAGAATTAGGCGCTAATGTTTTAAATGATAAAGGAAAAAGTATTACTGTCGAAATGGGATCTTATGGCATTGGAATATCTAGATTGCCAGCTGCTGTTATAGAATCTTCAAATGATAAAAACGGTATTATTTGGCCTAAAAGTATTTCTCCATTTGATATAGCATTAATTAATTTAAATTTAAAAAATAAAGAATTAAATAAAAATTCAGATGAAATTTACCTGAAACTAAAAAAGAATAATTTAGATGTTTTATATGATGATACTAAAGAACGACCAGGTGAAAAATTTGCAAATATGGATTTAATAGGTATACCATATCAGATTATAATTGGAGAAAAATCTATAAAGAATAATGAGTTAGAACTAAAAAACAGAAAAAATAATGAAATTAAGAAAATTAAAATAGATAATTTAAATAAAATAATTCAAGAAATAAAATAATATGTTATTTAATTCATCAATATTTTTTATTGCATTGCGTTATCTAAAACCGTCAAAGAATCAAGGGATGGTATCAGTTATATCACTTTTTTCTTTCTTAGGAATAATTATTGGCGTTGGAACCCTAATAATTGTTATGTCTGTTATGAACGGATTTAGAGTTGAATTACTAGATAAAATTATTGGGATAAATGGACATTTATCTCTTCACTTAAATAATTCATCGACAAATTTAGATTTTGTTAAAAAAAAAATTTCAAATTATCCCGAAATAGATTCAATAAGGAAGATTATTGATGGCCAAGGTTTAATAACAACCGATAAATTATCTACTGGCATTTTACTTAAAGGTATTGAAAAAGATGATTTTATTAATTTTCAAAAGGATAGTAAGAATTTCGAAATTAGTAAAAATTTTAATTTATCTAAAGATAATATAGTTATTGGAAAAAGATTATTAGAGAGAATTGGTCTAAATATAGGAGATAAAATTAAAATAATATTTCCAAAATCGTCTAAATCAGTTTTTGGAAATATACCAAAAGTTAAAAGTTTTGTTATTAGTGGTTATTTTAATTCAGGAATGTATACATACGATAATAATTTAATTTTTTTAGATCTAAACCAAGCCAAAAAAATTTTTTTACAAAATAATAATAAAGTTTATCTAGAGATTAGAGTAAATGATATAAATAAGATTGATGAATTAAAAAAATATATTTCTGAAACAGGAATTAGTAATTATCAGATATATGACTGGAGATTTTCTAATCAAACTTTTTTTAATGCTATTAAAACTGAAAAAAATGTAATGTTTTTAATTTTAACTCTAATAATTCTAGTCGCCGCGTTTAATATTATTTCAAGTTTAATTATTCTTGTAAAGAATAAACAAGTGGATATTGCAATTTTAAAAACTATGGGCGCATCAAAAAAAATAATTGGAAGTATATTTTTTATAAACGGCGCTTTAATTGGTTTTTTTGGCACTTTATTTGGCACGTTGTTTGGAATACTTTTTGTTAAAAATATTAATAATTTGAAAAATTTTCTTGAGAATTTTACTAATACAGAATTATTTGCAGCAGAAATTTATTTTCTTTCAACATTACCAGCAAAAATAAATTATTTGGAAGTTTTTTATGTAATTGTTACAAGTTTAACAATTTCATTTTTAGCAAGTTTTTATCCTGCATGGAAAGCTTCAAAAAATATACCTATAGACCTAATAAGGAAAGAATAAAATTATGGAAACTATTTTAGAATTAAAGAATATTTCTAAAGAATATCAGCAATCGAACTTTAAAAACATTGTTTTAAAAAAAGTTAATTTAAAATTACATAAAAAAGAATTTGTTGGACTTATTGGTCCTTCAGGATCAGGCAAATCAACTTTATTACATATATCAGCATTATTAGACAAACCAACTAGTGGTCAAATTTTTATTAATGATAACAATTGTCATAATATAAATGAGGAAAAAAGAAATTTAGTTAGAAAAAAATATATAGGTTTTGTTTATCAAAACTTTTTTTTACTAAATGACTTTACTTCTTTAGAAAATGTCATAATCCCTCAATTATTAAATGGCATTACTTATAAAAAAGCTGAGTCTAAAGCTAAAGATATATTAAAAAATATTGGTTTATCAAAAAAATTAAATAGCAAACCTAAAGAATTATCTGGTGGTGAAAAACAGAGAGTGGCTATAAGTAGAGCTGTTGCAAATAATCCTGATATAATTTTTGCAGACGAACCTACTGGTAATTTAGATATTAAAAATTCTAATATTATTATGAAATTATTTTTAGATTTAATTTCTGAATATAAAATATCAATTATTGTTGCAACACATAATTTATCATTAACAAAAAAATTTGATAAAGTTTTAAAAATTTCAGATGGAATAATAAAATAATTTATGAAAAAAACTTTTATTCATATAAGACAATCTTCGCATTATTCTTTATTAGATAGTTCGTTAACAATTAAAGACATAATAGAATTATGTAAAATAAACAAAATGCCCGCAATAGCACTAACTGATAACTGTAATATGTTTGGTGCTTTTGAATTTTCTTTAAGTTGCAAAAAAAATGGAATACAACCAATACTTGGAGTTAATTTAAAAATAGATACTTTTAAAAAAAAGAAAATCAATTCAAATATTTTATTATTAGTAAAAAATAAAACTGGTTATACAAATCTTAATAAATTAATGATAAAGCATTATTCTGATGATGATAAAATTAATAATATTTCATTAGATGATTTAAAAAAATATTCAGAAGGATTAATTTGCTTAACAGGTGGTATTAAAGGTCCGCTTGGAAAATTCTTTTTTGCAAATGAATCTACTTTTGCTGAGAAATTATTAAATGAGTTTTTACATATTTACAAAAATGATTTATATATTGAGATTTCAAGACATAAACAAGACGATGAAAATAAAAGTGAGAATTTTTTCATATCTCTTGCTCATAAATATAATGTTCCAATAGTCGCAACAAATAATAATCTTTTTTCAAATTCTGAAATGCATGAAGCTACTGATGCCTTATTATGTATAAAGAATGTTGATAGATTATCTGATGCAGATAGAAAAAAAGTTTCAAAAGATAGTTATTTTAAAGGTACAACAGAAATGTTACATGTTTTTTCAGATCTACCAGAAGCAATTAATAATACTATAAACATCGCAAAAAAATGCACATTCTTTTTAGAAGAAACAAAACCAAAACTACCAAAACTGTTTGATTCTCATCAAAAGGAAAATGATGAGTTAAAAGAATTAGCATCAAATGGATTAGAAGAAAGGCTGAGTAGAATAAAAAAAAATATAGATAAAGAAGATTTTTTCAAAAAAGAAGATGTTTACAAAAAACGTCTTGACTATGAACTAAATATTATAATTAAAACTGGATATTCTGGTTATTTTTTAATTGTTGCAGATTTCATTTCTTGGGCAAAGAATAATTTTATTCCTGTAGGACCTGGTCGAGGTTCTGGAGCAGGATCTCTTGTTGCTTGGTCTTTGGGTATAACAGATTTAGATCCGTTAAAGTACAATCTTATTTTTGAAAGGTTTTTAAATCCAGATAGAGTTACCTTACCAGATTTTGATATTGATTTTTGTCAGGAAAAAAGAGACGAAGTTCTTAAGTATATTGTAAAGAAATATGGAAAAAAACGTGTAGCTCAAATCATTACATTTGGTAAATTACAGTCACGAAATGTTATTAGAGATGTTGGTAGAGTTTTACAGCTTCCATATTCACAGGTAGATAATCTAGCAAAGTTAATACCATATAATCCAGCAAATCCTATATCTTTATCAGAAGCTGTAAATAGCGAACTAAGAATTAAAGAGCTTCAAAGAAATGATGATTCAATTGCTAAAGTAATAAATATAAGTCTTAAACTAGAAGGATTGTATAGGCATGCTTCAACCCATGCTGCAGGAATTGTTATTGGCGACCAAGATTTAGAAAATAACATACCTTTTTATAAAGATGATCCTGATACAGGATTACCTGTTACTCAATTCTCAATGTATTACATAGAGCAAGCAGGTTTAATCAAATTTGATTTTTTAGGACTTAAAACATTAACAATCTTAAAAAAAACTTGTGAGCTTATTAATAAATCTAAAAAAAATATTGATTTAACAAATATACCTCTTAATGATCAAAAAACATTTAATTTGCTTAAAGAGGGTAAAACTACTGGTTGTTTCCAATTAGAAAGCTCAGGAGTAAAAGAATATTTAAAAAAACTTTTACCTGATAATTTTAACGATATTATAGCAATGATTTCTTTGTACAGACCAGGACCAATGGAATATATTGAGAATTATATTAAAAGAAAACATGGCCAAGAAGATATTATTTATTTACATCCTTTATTAGAGTCAGTTCTAAAAGAAACTTATGGAATTACAATTTATCAAGAACAAGTAATGCAAATAGCTCAAGTCTTGGCAAATTTTTCTCTTTCGCAAGCGGATACACTTAGATGGGCAATAGGAAAAAGAAAGAGAAGTTTAATGTCTTCTTTAAGAAAAGATTTTATAGAAGGTTGTAAAAAAAATGGAGTAAAAGAATATCAAGCAGATTCTATTTTTAAACAAGTGGAAACTTTTGCTGGTTATGGATTTAATAAATCACATGCAGCAGGATATGCTTTAATTGCATATCAAACAACTTTTTTAAAAGCAAACTATCCAGTTGAATTTATGACAGCTTCAATGAATTATGAATTGAATAATACAGATAAAATAAATCGTTATTTAGAAGATTGTAAGAATATGAATATTAAAATATTAAAACCTGATATTAATTATTCTTATGATCTTTTTTCAATTGAAAAGAATAACGATAACAAATTGGATTCTATTAGATATGGTTTAGCAGCTTTAAAAAATGTTGGAACAACTTCAACCCAGAATATTTCAAAAGAACGAGATAAAAATGGCATATTTAAAAACATATATAATTTTTGTAAAAGATTAAGTGATTCAAATTTTAATATAAGACAATTTGAATATTTAATAAAATCTGGTTCGTTTGATAATATAGAAAAAAATAGAGCTAAACTTTTTAATAATATTAATAAAATTGTTCAAATTATTAGGCATAATGACACTAACAAAAACCAAAATGATTTATTCTCAAACAATGTCGATGAAATTAACCTTATTAAATTTTCTGAATGTGATGATTGGGACTCATCTACAAAGATTAATTTTGAGTATGAATCGTTAGGATTTTATTTAACTAAACATCCTTTACAAAATTTGAGTCCTTTTTTAAAAAAGAATAAATTTATAACATATAAAGAAATTTTAACGTCAATGAATAATGTTAATAATGATGAAAAAAAATATTTTAAGATTGTTTCTATACCAATAGATAAAAATGAAAGAACATCAAAAAAAGGAAATAAATATGCATATGTACAATTTTCTGATTTTACGGGTAATTTTGAGGCAATAATTTTTTCAGATATCTTGTCTAGTTCCTCTGATTTAATTGATAATCATGAACCATTAATACTTGATTTAGAAGCCACAAAGAATGAAGGAAATGTAAATTTTAGAGTACAAGGGTTATTAACATTACAAAATTTTTTAAATTCAATGAACACGGATTTAAAATTATCATTAGATAAGAATGTTGATATAGAAAAAATTAAAAAAAGTTTAAATTTATGTAAAACAAATAACGGAATAGATATTATTCTGCAATTAAATATCAATAAAAATATTATAGATTTGAAAATTCCAGGTAAATTTGATTATTTTAAAATTTTAAATAATAAAATAGAAGGAACTCATATTTTAAATTAAATTACTTGTAATTGATTGAATTTATGATTATAAAAATTCAGTTTACTTAAATTTATTATGCAAGAAAATTATACAATTAGAGACCTAATACAAGCAGGTTTACATTTAGGTCATAAAACAAAAAAATGGAATCCTAAAATGAAACCATATATTTATGGATCCAGAAATGATTTACATATAATAGATCTAAGAAAAACTTTCCTACTTTTAAAAGATGCATTGGAATTTATAAAAGGAATTGCTGAAACAGAAGGAAAAATACTTTTTATTGGAACTAAATTACAAGCAACAGATATAATTAAGAAACATGCTTTAGAATGTAATCAATATTATGTTAATAAGAGATGGCTAGGAGGGATGTTAACTAACTGGTCAACAATATCTAATTCTATAGATTATCTTAACGATTTAGATAAAGAATTATCTAAATCCGATGGTGGTTTTAAAAAAAAAGAGATATTACAAATGAATAGACAAAAAAGTAAGATTGAAAAATCACTTGGAGGTCTAAAAAATATGGGTAATTTACCTGAAGCACTTTTTGTAGTTGATGTAAATAAAGATTCCTTAGCAGTTAGTGAAGCTAATAAACTTAAAATTCCTGTTATAGCAATTTTAGATAGTAATTCTTCACCGATAGGTATTGATTATCCGATACCTGGTAACGATGATTCTAGAAAATCAATTGAATTAATTTGTTCACTAATATCAAAAAAAATTAGTAAAAATTTTAAGAAAAAAACAATAGATTCAAATAAAGATATAAATACTATAAAAGGTGTCAAAATACCTTCAAAAAAAGAGGTGAAAGAAGTTACTTCTAAAAAGAAAAAAACAAACCAAAATACAAAAAAAAAACTAAATGTTAAAAAAAATAGTAAAAAATCTAAGTAGTTATTAAATCATAATAAAATAAATTTCAAATAACAGTATATGGCAAATGTTTCTACAGAGGATATAAAAAAACTAAGAGATAAAACTGGAGCTGGTTTTATGGATTGTAAAAAAGCATTGGAAGAGTCTAATTTAGATATACAAAAAGCTTTAGATTGGTTAAGAAAAAAAGGCATTTCATCTGCTGAAAAGAAAGGGTCGCGATCTGCTTCTGATGGCCTTATTGCTATAGAAAATAATAATAATGAAGCTGCTATTATTGAAATCAATTCTGAGACGGATTTTGTAGCTAGAAACAGTGATTTCCAAGATTTTGTTGGAGAAATATCTAAATTAAATTTAAAAATGAAAGGAGATATAGAAAAATTAAATAATGCTAATTATAAAGATTCAAATGAGAAAGTTTCTAATGTTTTAATTAATTTAATTTCAAAAATTGGTGAAAAAATAACAATAAGAAGAACTAAATATATATCCTCAGATAATGGATTTATTGGAACTTATATTCATAACATAGAAACTAAAAATATGGGAAAAATTGGAGTTATAATCTCTGTAGTAACTGATATTGAAAAAAGTAAAATTGATGATTTTCTTAAAAAGATATCCATGCATATTGCTGCAGCAAGCCCATTATCTTTAAATATAGAAAAACTTGATAAAAAATTAATTGAAAAAGAGAGAGAAATTCAATTAGAACAGATAAAGAAAGATAAAAAAGATCAATCAATAATAAATAAGATAATTGAAGGTAAAATGGGTAAATTTTATAGTGAAGTTGTGTTATTAGAACAAAATTTTGTTGTAGATGATAAAATTAAAATTAAGGATTTTATTTTAGAAACTTTAAAAAAATTAAATGGCAAAATTGAAGTTGTCGATTTTATACGTTTTAAAGTTGGCGATGAAATAGAATAAATATTTACTTAAATCTAAAACGTATTTATTTATGAATACAAAGATTAAATATAAAAGAGTTTTATTAAAAATATCTGGTGAAATTTTACTTGATAAAAATTCACATGGTTTAGATGCAAATACGGTAACTTTTTTATCTAACGAAATAAAAAAAGTATTTTTAAAAAAAGTTCAAATATGTCTTGTTATTGGCGGAGGTAATATATTTAGAGGTTCAGATGCAATCTCTGTTGGCATAGAAAGAACAACAGCTGATTACATGGGTATGTTAGGAACTGTTATTAATGCATTAGCTATACAGAATTCTTTAGAAAAATGTAATATAAAAACTCGTGTATTATCATCTATTCCAATTCCTGCAGTATGCGAGTCATATATTAGAAGAAAAGCTATTAATCACATGCAAAAAGGCAGGGTAGTTATATTTGCAGCTGGAACAGGAAATCCTTATTTTACAACAGATACAGCAGCTGCTCTAAGAGCTTCAGAAGTTTCTGCAGATGTTATATTAAAAGGTACAAAAGTAGATGGAGTGTATGATGATGATCCTAAAAAAAACAAAAAAGCTATTAAATATGATAAAATTAAATATTCTGATGTATTATCAAAAAATCTTAAAATAATGGATGGTTCAGCAATTGCATTAGCTAGAGACAACAATATTCCCATAATAGTTTTTCCAATAAATAAAGAAAATTCTTTTTTAAATGCTATTCTAAACAAAGGCAATTTTACAGTTATTAAATAATTTATGGATGATAAAACTTTAAACGATTTTAAAGTAAAAATGGAGAATTCTCTTAAAGTTTATGGAGATGAACTTTCAAGATTAAGAACTGGTAGAGCATCTCCGTCATTATTGGAACCAGTTATTGTAGACGCATATAATGGTAAAATGAAAATATCTGAACTTGCTACAGTTAATGTTCCAGAACCGAAACTATTATCAATTCAAGTATGGGATAAAGGTTTAGTAGCTAATGTTGAGAAAGCAATAAGAGATGCTGATTTAGGATTAAATCCAACAATAGATGGTCAAATTGTTAGAGTTCCTTTACCTGATCTTACAGAAGAAAGAAGACAGGAACTTTCAAAAGTTGCATCACAATTTTCGGAAAATGCAAAAGTATCTATAAGAAATATTCGACGTGATGCAATGGATTATATTAAAAATGAACAAAAAAATAACAAAATTTCAGAAGACGAAGAAAAAAAATTACATGATTTAATCCAAAAAAATACTGATGATAAAATTAAAGAAATAGATTCAATTTATGCAGATAAAGAAAAAGAAATCTTGCAAATTTAATGTCAGAAAATTTTAAAAAAAAGAAAATACTGGTTCCTAAACATGTGGCAATAATAATGGATGGGAATAATAGATGGACAAAAAAGAATAAATTAAAATCTTTTGCAGGTCATGAAAAAGGAATTAAATCTATAGAAATAGCTACAAAAACATCATTATTATACGGCATTAAATATTTAACTTTGTTTAGTTTTTCTTCTGAAAATTGGCATAGACCAAAAAGTGAAGTTTCTTTTTTAATGAAACTACTTAGAAAATACCTAGCTACAAAAATTGATGAATTAATAAAAAATGACATATCGATAACTATGATTGGTGATAAAAATAAATTACCAACTGATATAGTAAAAAAAATAAATTTTTATGAAAATTTAACAAAAAAAAATAAATCATTTAAATTAATTTTTGCTTTAAGTTATGGTGGAAGAGATGAAATTATTCTGACTGTAAATAAGATTATAAAAAAAATTTTAAATAAAGAAATAAAGAATAGAAATATAAATGAAAAAATCTTTTCCAATAATTTATATACATCAAAATATCCTAATCCAGACTTGCTTATACGAACAAGTGGCGAAAAGCGATTAAGTAATTTCCTTATTTGGCAAACAGCTTATACGGAATTTGTTTTTCTAAATACTTTATGGCCTGATTTTAAAAAGAAGCATTTTGATAATGCCCTAATTCAATATTCTAAAAGAAAAAGAAGATATGGAACTAGATCTTAAAAATATAATTAAATTTAATATTACTAAAAGATTTTTCTCAATAATTTTAGCACTTCCTTTAATATTTTTTTGTATTTTTTACGGTAGTTTTTATTTAAAAGCTTTAATTATTTTAGTATCTTTTTTATTATCTATTGAATGGTTTTTTTTAACCCAAAAAAAATATAATAAAGAACTTTATTTATTTGTTTTTCTTATCATTCTTAATTTATTTATTTGCTTTTATTTAACTTTTATATCTTCAGTTTTACTAACTATTTTTTTTTCATGGATTTATATTATAAACAAACCTTACAAGTCTAATATTTGGCTTTTTTATGGTTTATTATATATTTGCATACCATTATTAATTTTTTTCAAAATTTATAATCTAGAAAATGGAACTAATATAATAATTTGGTTTTTAGTAACAATTTGGTCCACAGATACATTATCTTATATCTCAGGAAATTTGATTAAAGGTCCTAGAATTTTTCCTAATTTAAGTCCTTCAAAAACTTATTCCGGAACATTTTTCGGTATATTTTTTGGTTCTGTTATAGGTTTAATATCTTTTATCTATATTTTTAATAATACAAATAATTTATTTTTGATTTTTTTATTTGCCTTACTACTTTCTATATCAGCTTTAGTTGGTGATTTAATAATATCTAAAATAAAAAGATTTTTTAAAGTTAAAGATTCATCAAAAATATTACCTGGACACGGTGGTTTTTTAGATAGATATGATTCAGTATCTTTCGGTTTTATTGTTCTCTTCTTTTTAGTATATTTTATTTAAAGTTTTTTTTTAAATGAAACAAACAATTACTATTCTTGGTTCAACAGGGTCTATAGGGACTAACTCTATAGATGTAATTTTAAGAAATTTAAATAAGTTTACAGTCTATAGCTTAACATCTAAAGAAAATATCAATTTATTAGTTAAACAATGTCATTATTTAAAACCTAAAGTCGTCGCAATCCAGAATAAAGAAAAATATAAAACTTTAAAAAAATTACTTTTTGGTAAAAGAATTAAGGTATTAGCAGGAGATGATGGAATTCTTGAATGTACAAATTATAAAACTGACATTACAATAGCATCTATAGTTGGAATCGCTGGTTTAAAACCTACCCTTAATGCAATTACTAATACATCCAAATTGTGCTTAGCAAATAAGGAGTGTTTAGTTTCTGCTGGTAAAATTTTTATGGATAAAATTAAGAAATGTAATTGTAAGTTATTACCATTGGATTCTGAGCATAATTCTATTTTTCAACTTTGTGATTTTAAAAATCCGAAAATTATAGAGTCTATAACGTTAACTGCTTCTGGGGGTCCATTTCGTAGATATAGATTGAGTGATTTTAAGAAAATAACATTAAAAAAAGCATTAAAACATCCAAATTGGAAAATGGGAAATAAAATTACAATAGATTCAGCAACTTTAATGAATAAATCTTTTGAAATTATAGAAGCGTATTATTTATTTAATTTAAAAATTAATCAAATAAAGGTTGTTGTTCATCCTGAATCTATTATTCACAGTATGGTTTCATATATAGATGGATCAACAAGTGCTTTATTAAGTGATCATGATATGAGAATACCTATTTCGTATGCTCTTAATTGGCCTAATAGAATAAATTTTACTTTAAAAAAAATTGATTTTATGAAAATTAAAAATCTAACATTCGAAAAACCTAATATATATTTAAAAGATTCATTAAATATGGCAAGATATGTTTTAAAAAAAGGTGGGAATTTGCCATGTGTTTTTAATGCAGCTAATGAAATTGCAGTTGAATTTTATTTAAATAATAAAATAAGATTTTTAGATATAATCAAAATTGTCAAATATATAGTACAAAATTTTAAATATAAAAAAATTAACAATGTTGAAGATGTTTATGAAGTTGATAAATTTACTAGGTTGGTAACAAAAGATTATATTTTAAAAAAAAATGGAATTCTTAAATAATATTCTTTTTTATTTTCTCGCATTTATAATTGTACTATCAATTATAGTTTTCGTTCATGAATTTGGACACTATTATGCAGCAATACGTAATAAAGTAAAAGTTGAAGTTTTTTCAATTGGATTTGGAAGAGAAATTTATGGTTGGTATGATAAAAGAGGCACAAGATGGAGAATTTCTTTATATCCTCTTGGCGGTTACGTCAAAATGTTGGGAGAAGATTTATTTTCCAAAAGTAAGATCTCGAAAAAAGATTCACAGTTATCTTTTAGTGAAAAAAAAATTTATCAGAGATTTATTATTGTTTTAGCTGGTCCTTTAGCAAATTTTATTTTTGGGATTATTGGATATGCTTTAATTTTTACATTTATTGGTATTCTTTATACTCCTCCTATAGTAAATAAAGTTCAAACAGAAAGCCCTGCTGCAATTGCAGGACTAGAAAGCGGTGATAAAATTTTATCAATTAACAATAAATCAATTAAAGATTTTAATGAAATAGGAACTTTTTTAAATATTTATAAATATAAAGAATTTGAATTTAAAGTACAAAGAGATGAAAAAATATTATTAAAAAAAATCGAGCCTTCAAAAACTATAGAAGATATTTATGGTCAAAAAAGAGAAATTTTAAAAATAGGTATATCATCATTTAATTCAAAATTAGAAAAACATAATATTATTTATTCTTTATATTTAGGTACACAAAAAACATATGAAATTTGTTCTTTAACGATAAAAGCTCTATCGCAAATGTTTATGGGTAAGGGATCAATGGACGATTTAGGAGGGCCAGTCAAAATTGCTCAATATTCTGGAATAATGCTTTCTCAGGGTTTTTATTCTTTTATTGAATTAATTATTTTACTTTCAATAAGTATTGGTTTAATAAACTTATTTCCTATTCCTATGCTAGATGGAGGTCATTTAGTTATGTATATGTTGGAAGCAATAAACGGGAAACCATTAAATAAGAATATTCAAGAATCAATATTCAAATTTGGTTTTATATTCATCATATCCTTAGCAATTCTTTTGACATATAATGATATAATTGGTTTGTTACAATAAAATATGAAAAATATGTTTAAAATATTATTATTTGCTTTAATTCTTTGCTTTGCAATGTCAAACAAATATATAAGTGCAGAGGATAAAAGAACTATTATTAATAATATTACAGTCAAAAATAATCAAAGAATAGATACAGAAACAATCATTTCATATTTAAATTTAGAAAAAGGTGATCAGGTTAATTATCAAATATTAAATAAGAAATTAAAAGAATTATATAAACTTGGGTTATTCGCAGATATTAAATTTAGAGTAAAGAATAATAATTTGATTGTTACTGTTAAAGAAAATCCAATGCTTAACAGTATTACTTTTACAGGAAATAAAAGAATTAAAGATGATATTATACAAAGTGAAATAAGTATTAAACCTAGGAATGTTTTTAAACAAGAAGATTTAAATCAAACTTTAGATGTAATAAGGGAAATTTATAAAAGATCTGGATATTTTTCTGCAAAATTTAAAACTGATATTTCTAAATTATCTCAAAATAGAGTCGATGTAGATATTAGAATTAACGAAGGTACTAAGACAAAGATAAAAGGAATTAAGTTTATTGGAAATGAAAAATTTTCTGATACTAGATTAAAGGGCGTTATAACAACAAAAGAGTCAAAGCTTTGGAGATTTTTTTCAGCAGGTGATGTATATGATCCAGATAGAATTAATTATGATAAAGATTTACTAAGAAGATATTACTTAAAAGAAGGATATGCAGATTTTAACATAAAATCAGCTTTTGCTGAACTTACCAAAGATAAAAAAGGTTTTTTTATAACTTATTCAATAGAAGAGGGTAAAAGATATAAATTTGGAGATGTAAAAATATCAATAAGAGGAGATAAAAAAGTATATGACATTAATGAAATAAAAAAAATTACAGATCCATTAATAGATTCTAATTATGATATAGAACGATTGGATAATGCTATACAAGATATTAAAGTTTATGGAGGAAACTTAGGATTTGCATTTATGGTTGTCAGGCCTGGTTTAAAAAAAAATAAAACCGATAGAAAGATTGATATAACAATTAATATTAGTGAAAGTAATAAAGTATATGTTAATAGAATTAATATAAAAGGTAATACAAGAACACAAGATAGGGTTATTAGAAGAGAATTTCGTTTTAATGAAGGTGATAGTTTTACAAATGAAAAATTAGATAGATCAAGACAAAGAGTTTTAAACACTGGTTTTTTTGAGAAAGTTGATATAGAAAAAAAAGCATCTAACCAAAAAGATAGAACTGATTTAAACGTTCTTGTGTCTGAAAAACAAACAGGGCAATTTTCTATAGGCGGTGGTTTTTCCAGTTCAAATGGAGCATTGGCTAATGTCGGTATTGCTGAACAAAATTTTTTAGGTAAAGGACAAGATGTTAGATTAAAATTCACTCTATCAGAAAGAACAAATGAAATAGATGCAAGTTTTACTGAGCCATATTTGTTTGAAAAAAATATGGCTGCTGGTTTTGATCTTTTCAAAAATAAAACAACATATGCAGATGAAAGTTCTTACGATAATGATTCAGTCGGAACGGCTTTTAGATTAGGTTATATGATAACTGAGAGAACAAGACATGCATGGAATTATACATTTAAAAAAGAATCTATTGAAGGAGTTAAAACGGGCGCATCTGAGTTTATTACTAATCAAAAAGGTGATTATACTACTTCTGTAGCAGGACATACATTAAGTTTTTTTGGTATAAATGACAGATTAAATCCAACAGGTGGGTCACAGTGGAAGCTTTCAAACAGATTAGCTGGTTTAGGTGGGAATGTAAGTTATTTTAAATCTAAATTTAACTATACTTGGTATTATCAAATTGGAGAAGGGTACATTTGGGTAACTGATTTTAAAGGAGGATATGTATTTGGATTTAATGATGATGATGTTAATCTTAAAGATCGATTCTTCTTGGGAGGAGACTCTTTTCCTGGTTTTGAACCTGCAGGAGTAGGCCCTAGAGATACTTCTTCAGCCAATAAAGATTCATTAGGAGGAAATTTAATGTATACCGGAACTGCAGAACTTAAAGTTCCAATACCTGGTGTATCACCACAATTAGGTATTAGCGGTGCTTTTTTTACCACTGTAGGAGCAGCTACTGAAATTGATGAAAATAAAAAAGATAAAATAAAAGATGAATCTACTCCTAGAGTTACAGCTGGTTTTGGTGTAGAATGGAAATCTCCTTTCGGACCAGTAAGGCTAGATTTTGCCCATGCTGTTAAAAAAGAAGAATTCGATAGGACACAATTTTTTAAATTTAATTTTGGAGCAAGGTTTTAATATGAAAATAAAAAAAATAATATCAATAACTACGTTTGTTTTCTTTTTATTAATTAACGCTAGTTTTTATTCAAATAGTTACGCAGAACCAAATATAGCAGTTTTAGATGTTATGAAATTACTAAAAGAGTCAAAAGCCTCTATTAGTATGAAAGATCAGTTAAATAAAGTTGCAAAAAAATATACTGAAGAAGAAAAGACTAAAGCTTCTGAGATACAAAAAAAAGAAGAAGAATTATTAAGACAAAAATCTACTTTAACACCTGAAGCTTTTAGTGACAGAAAAAATGCTTTTGAAAAAGTTGTTATAGATTTTAATAGAGAAAGAGACTCAAAACGAAAAGCATTAGCAAAAGCTGAAAGAGAAGCTGTAGGTAAAATTGAAGAAGCTGTTGAAAAAATTGTTCAAGCAATGATTACAAGTGGCGAAATAACACTTGTGATAAGAAAAAGTGCTGTAATTTTGTCTAAGGATGATATAGATATAACGTCAAAAATTGTTGAAAAATTGAATAAGG
The DNA here is from genome assembly GCA_964396035.1 of uncultured Alphaproteobacteria bacterium. Lineage (GTDB taxonomy): Bacteria > Pseudomonadota > Alphaproteobacteria > CAYNCC01. Next base: position 9,358 of record CAYNCC010000002.1, on the reverse strand, counting down.
AAATAAGTACTATCGATGTAAAAGTTTCTCCATAGTATCTTATGATTTTATGGTAGACCAAAGATTTTTTCAGAAAAGTGATAAAGTCACCTTAAATCAAATCGTAAAACTGTGTAAAGTTAATTTACCAAAAGGTGTCAATAATAATTTATTATTTTCTGATATATCCTCTCTTGATAAAGCTAAATCTAATCATGTTAGTTTTTTAGATAACAAACTATACGTTGAAAAATTTAAAAAATCTAAGGCAGGTGCGTGTTTTTTTAGAAAAGAATTTTTGAATATTGCGCCCAAAAATATGATACCTTTAGTTACTAACAATCCTTACCATGCCTTTGCGATTGCAGCCCATATTTTTTATCCTAGTAAAAAAAATAGTCAAGGCATTCATCCAAAATCAAATATAGAAGGAAATGCTCAATATGATAAATCTATTCAAATTGGTCCAGGCGCTGTTATATCTAGTGATGTTGAAATAGGTTTAAATTGTGAAATAGGAGCTAATACAGTCATTCTATCGGGGGTTAAAATAGGAAAAAATACTCATATTGGACCCAATTGTACTATTGGCTACTCTATTTTAGGTTCAAATATAAGAATTCATAATGGCGTTAGAATTGGGCAAGATGGTTTTGGATTTGCAGAGAATATTAAAGGTCATTTAAAAATGCCTCAATTAGGAAGAGTAATTATTGAAGATGATGTTGAAATTGGTGCAAACACAACAATTGATAGAGGCACAAACCCTGATACTATAATTGGTCGTGGTAGTAAACTAGATAATTTAGTTCAAATAGGTCATAATGTCGTTATTGGTAAAAACTGCATTCTTGTTTCACAATCAGGAGTTAGCGGAAGCACTGTTTTAGGAGACAATGTAATTATTGGTGGTCAATCTGGCATAGCAGGTCATATAAAAATTGGAAATAATGTAAAAATTGCTGCAAAATCAGGAATTATGAAAAATATCAAAAATAATGAAGTTGTAGGAGGTATTCCTTCAGTCCCAATTAAAGATTGGCACAGACAAACGATAACATTAAAGAACCTTATAAAAAAAAAATAATGTTAAAAAAAGAATTAGATTTAAACGATATTAAAAAATTAATTCCTCATAGAGAGCCAATGATTATGATTGATAAAGTAAAATCAATTATTCCATTTAAAAGTGCTACAGGAATAAAAAGAATAAAGAAGGGTGATTATTTATTTAAAGGACACTTTCCAAATAATCCTATAATGCCTGGTGTATTTATAATTGAAGCTTTAGCCCAGACTGCATCTGTTTTAGTAATGCATTCATTAAAAATGAATTCTGATGATAAATTAGTTTATTTTATGAGTATTGAGAATGCAAAATTTAGAAAACCTGTAATTCCTGATTGTGAAATTTTGCTACATGTTAAAAAAAAGCAAAATAGAGGTTTAGTTTGGAAGTTTGATGGAGAAGCGAAGGTTGGAAGCACTAAAGTTGCAAATGCAACTTATTCGGCGATGATAGTAAAGTAGCAATTTGAAACAAACCGTTGATTGCAAATTCTTTTCTACAATCTATTTTTAAAATCGATGAGTTCTACAATCCATAAAACTGCGATAATTGATAAAAAAACTAATCTTGGCAAGAATGTTAAAGTTGGACCATATAGTATTATAGGACCAAATGTTCAAATAAAAAATAATGTGATAATACATTCTCATGTGAACATAGATGGTTTTACGATAATAGGAGATAATACAGAAATTTTTCCATATGCTTCAATTGGTTCAATTCCACAAGATTTAAAATACAGTGGTGAAAATTCAAAATTAATTATTGGCAAGAATAATATTATTAGAGAACATGTGACAATGAATCCAGGCACTAAAGGTGGAGGATTGATAACAAAAGTAGGAAACGATTGTCTTTTTATGATAGGAGCTCACGTAGCTCATGATTGTAATATTGGTAATAAAGTAATAATGGCTAACAATGCAACTTTAGCAGGACATGTAAAAATTGAAGATTTTGCAATTATAGGTGGTTTATCAGCAATACATCAATTCGTAAGAATTGGAAAACATGCAATGGTTGGCGGTATGTCTGGTGTTGAAAATGACGTTATACCATATGGATCTGTAATGGGCGATAGGGCATTTTTATCTGGTTTAAATATAATAGGTTTAAAAAGAAGAGGTTTTAATAGAAATCAAATTCATGACTTAAGAACTGCTTTTAGATTAATTTTTTCAATTGAAGGTACAATCCTAGAAAGAATAAAAGACACTACTGAAATGTATAAGAAAAATAAAGTTGTAATGGATATAGTGAATTTTATTACAGCTAAATCTACTTCTAGAGCAATATGCCAACCAAAACAAAAGAATGCTTAATAACATAGCTATTATTGCTGGTTCAGGAAAACTACCATTTATAGTTGCTAAGTTTTTGAGAAAAAACAAAATTAATTATATAGTTATATCTCTAAAAAAAATTACAACAGTTTCATTTAGTAAAAAATATAAAAATTATTCTTTATCATTAGGAAATGGAAAAAAAGCCATTAAAATTTTAAAAGAAAATTCCATTAAAAACATTTTGTTTTTGGGAGCATTAAATAGACCAACTTTGTATAATTTAAAACCAGATTTATGGTCTTTTTTTAAAATTTTTAAAAGTATATTTTTTAATTACTCAGATGATAATCTTTTAAGAAAAGTAATAACAATTTTCGAACAAGAGGGATTTAAAGTAATTGGTTTATCTGATTTAACTGATAAATTTTTTTTAAAAAAAGGTGTTTATGGGCAAACTGATAAAAAAGTAAATATGTCTATAATAAACAATATTCTACCTAAAGTTATCAAATGGACAAAAAAAGATATTGGGCAAAGTGTTATTTCAAGTAAGAAATCTATTCTTTTGTATGAAAATAGGGATGGCACTGACAATTTAATTGAAAGATTAAATAAAAATAAGAATTTAAGTAAAAACAGTTATTTATTTATAAAAGTTAAGAAAATAGATCAAGATAATAGAATTGATTTGCCTACAATTGGTTATGAAACTATAAAAAACTTAGTAAAATCAAATATTAAATACATCATTCTTCAAGCAGATTCTACAATAGTTCTAGATAAAAAAAAAATATTTTATTTAGTAAAAAAATTTAACAAAGTAATTATTTCAGTAAATATTAATTATTTTTCACACAACGAGAATTGTTATATAGATTTTTAATTATTTAGTATGGTAAAAATATATTTAATAGCAACAGAACCATCAGGTGATTTTATAGGCGCTTGTTTAATAAAAAAATTAAAAAGAATAACAAAAAATAGAGTAATTTTTTATGGTATTGGAGGAAATAAAATGATTAAAGAGGGGTTAAATAAGACTTTATTTCCTATAAATAAATTATCTTTGTTTGGTTTTTTTGAAATATTACCCAAACTATTTAAAATTCGAGAATTGTTTATTAAGACTGAAAAAAACATATTAAAAATTAATCCAGATATTTTAATTACAATAGATAGTCCGGATTTTAATTTTAGAATTTTAAAAAGAATTTACAAAAATTCTCTTAATATAAGAAAAGTTCATTATGTAGCACCAACAGTTTGGGCATGGAGAAAAAATAGGGCAAAGTTTATATCAAAATATACTGATCATCTACTTACCATTCTTCCTTTTGAAAAAAAATATTTTATTAAATATGGGCTTAAAACAACTTTTGTTGGACATCCTGTTTTCGATATTAAAGCCTTAAAAAAAAATGAAACTACTAATGTAAAAAAAAAATATAAAGTTAGAAATAATCAAATTATTTTATCAATTTTACCAGGAAGTAGAGGTTCTGAAATTAAAAGAACAATGCCTGTTTTAATAAAAAGTATAAAAAGATTAAAATTAATTATTGATAAAGATATACATGTTTTTTTTTATATTCTTCCGCATTTAAAAAAGTATCTAAAAAAAATAGATTTAAATTTTAATTATTCCCTAATACAAGAAGAAGATAAATATGCAGCTTTTAAAATAAGTAATGTTGCGATTTGTGCTTCTGGTACGGTTGCTTTAGAACTCAGTTATTTTAATATTCCTACGATAGTAATTTATAAATTAAATTTTTTTTCATATTTTATTGCTAAACTTTTTGTAAAAATTAATTATGCAAACATACTGAATATATTAGAAAATAAATATATTATACCTGAGTTTTTACAATTTGAATGCCAACCAAAAAAAATTGTTAAAGAGTTATTTAAGTTATTAAAAGATAAGAATTATTCTATGAAACAAATAAAGGAAGCTAACAAAAGTTTAATTAAATTAAAATTAAAAAATAGAAAGCCAAGCGTAGTAGCTGCAAATGAAATAATAAATGAAACTAAAAATCTTTCTTTAGAATAGAAGAAAAAAATTTACGAATTGACCTTTTTTTGTTATCTCTTTTATCTAATTCAATATATTCTCTCTTCCCGTAACCAGTGTATAATTGACGTGGTCTTGAAATTTTTCTCGTAGGGTCTTCTATCATTTCTTTCCAATGTGCAACCCAACCTACAGTTCTTGCAACAGCAAATACAGATGTATACATACTTATAGGGAAACCAAGAGCCCAAAGTAATATGCCAGAATAAAAATCAACGTTTGGATATAATTTTTTCTTTTTAAAATAACTATCATTTAATGCAGCATCTTCTAAATCTAAAGCAATAGCAAGATATGGGTTGTTTTTCCTTCCAAGTTCATTAAGAACATTATGACAAGCATCTCTCATTACAGAAGCTCTAGGATCATAATTTTTATAAACTCGATGACCAAAGCCCATTAATTTAAAAGAATCTTTAGGATCTTTTGCACGATTTATAAAATCTTGCACTTTTGCACTTCTTTTTATTTTTGATAGCATTGCCATAACAGCTTCATTTGCACCCCCATGAGCTGGTCCCCATAAAGAAGCAATTCCTGAAGCTATACAAGCAAAAGGATTTGCACCTGAGGAACCTGCCAATCTAACAGTCGATGTTGAAGCATTTTGTTCATGATCTGCGTGTAGAATTAACAATTGATTCATTGCTTTAGTTATTACGGGATTTAAAACATAATCTTCACAAGGAGTAGCAAATGTCATTCTTAAAAAGTTTTCAGCATAAGTTAATTCATTTTTTGGATATATAACTGGTTGTCCTAAAGAATATTTGTAAGCCCAAGCTGCAATAGTTGCCATTTTAGCAATAATTCTATGACTCGATATCATTCTTTGTCTTTGGTTTGTAAAGTCTTCACTATCTCTATAGAATGCTGATAGCGCTCCTACAACTCCTACCATAACTGCCATTGGGTGAGCATCTCTACGAAAACCTTGTATAAAAGTTTTCATTTGTTCATTAAGCATTGTGTGATATCTAATAGTATCCTCGAATTTTTCTTTTTGTTTGATATTAGGAAGATCACCATGTAAGAGTAAATAAGAAACTTCCATAAAATCAGCATGTTTTGCAAGTTCTTCTATCGTGTATCCTCTATGTAGTAAAATTCCTTTTTCTCCATCTATAAATGTTATCTTAGATTCACAACTCCCAGTTGATAAAAACCCAGGATCAAACGTAAAATAACCTGTTTGTTTATATAAATCTCTCACATCTAAAACATTTGGACCCAGCGTTGATTCAATTACAGGCAAATCTACTTTTTTATCATTAGACAAATTAATTTTTACTGTTTTTTTTATTACTTTTTTATCCATTTATTATATTTTCAATCCTTTTTTTTGTTTCATTATAACCTAAAATTTCCATTATATCATATATACGAGGACTTACATCTAAACCTGTAATCATTGCTCTAATATATTGGATAATATCTGATAGTTTTAAACCTTTTTCTATTAAAAATTTAGATATTATTTCTTCAATTTTTTGTTTTTTAAAGTCATTTTGGATATTTTTAAGAATAGTTAATAAGTCTTTAAATGTTGCTTTATCAACTTTTTTAATATATTTAAGTGCTTTTTTTGTAGTAGATAATGGAAATTGGCTACAATAAAATAAAGACATTTCAGCTAATTGATTAAGTTCACGTGATCGTAATTTAATATCTTTTAAACCTAAATTAAGTCTTTTTATTGATATTTCATCAATCTTAAATTTGTATTTTTTAAAATAATAATTTTCTAAGAATTTAATTATTTTATTGTTATCTAATTTTTTAATGTAATGACTATTCACACTAATTAATTTGTTATTATCAAATTTTGCAGGAGATTTACCAATTTTTTCTAAACTAAACCATCTTATTGCATTTTTTAAAGATATAATTTCTTCATCTCCATGACTCCATCCCAAACGCAACATATAATTAATTAGAGCTTCTGGTAAAATTCCTTTTTCTTTATATTCTTCAACATCTATAGCTCCGTGCCTTTTAGACATTTTACTGCCATCAGAACCGTGTATGAGTGGTATGTGTGCAGCAAAGGGTTTCTTCCAACTCATTGCTTCATAAATAACATTTTGACGAAATGTATTTGTTAAATGATCGTGGCCTCTTACAATGTGAGTGACTTTCATATCATAATCATCAACGACTACTGATAACATATAAGTAGGGGTGCCATCAGAACGTAAAATAATAAAATCATCTATTTCTTCATTTAAAACTTTAATTTTTCCTTGGATTGTATCTTCAATTAATGTTTCACCTTTTAATGGTGATTTTATTCTAATAACAGGATTTATATTTTGAGGGGCATCGTTAGGATCTTTTTCTCTCCACATTCCATTATAACGATAAGGTTTTTTTAAAATTTTAGCTTCTTCTCTCATTTTTTTTAAATCTTCTTCAGAACAAAAACATTTATATGCCAAACCTTTCTTTAAAAGTTCATCAGCAATTTCTTTATGTCTTAATTGATTTTTTGATTGATAAACAATTTGATCATCCCATTTAAGATTTAGCCAACTTAAACCATCAAGTATTTTATTAATAGAATCCTTTGTCGATCTTTCTTTATCAGTATCTTCAATTCTTAATAGAAACTTGCCATTTGTATTTTTAGCAAAAAGCCAGTTAAATAAAGCTGTTCTAGCACTGCCTATATGTAGATTTCCAGTAGGAGAGGGCGCAAATCTTGTAATAATTTTCATATAATTAAGCTTATCGTTTTTTTAAAAAAAAATATTTATACAAAAGATAATAAAGATTATTTTTAAAAGGTAAAAAAATTAATAATTTCTTATAATACCTTTTAATTTGCCTTGAATTTTAATCTCATTAGGAGTGTATGAGTTAGTTTTATAGTTTTTGTTCGCAGGAATTAATTCTATTTTATTGTCTAATTTCTTTAATGTTTTTAATGTTACTTCTTCATTGTTAATTAAGGCAACTACAATATCTCCATTATCAGCAATTTCATTATATTCAATAATAGCTTTATCCCCGTCTATGATACCTTTATCTTTCATTGAATTTCCTTTAACTTTTAAAATATAATTTTTCTTATTTGATGAAACAAAATTAGAAGGTATTTTTATAGTTTCATGTGTTGAGTTAATTGCTTCTATAGGATTTCCTGCGGCTATATTTCCTAACAATGGCAACTCAAGAATATTCTGATCTTTCTTTATTTTATTTAGTGATGAATCTTTAATTATATTAATGGCTCTTTTTCTATTATTCCTTTTTTCAATAAAACCTCTTTCAACTAAACTATTTATGAGTCTTTGAATCCCTGACTTTGATTTTAATCCCATAGCAACTTTCATTTCTTCAAATGAAGGAGAAATATTATCTTTTCTTATTTTTTCTTTAAGAAATTTATATAATTTGTTTTGTTTCTCAGTTAACATAACTAATATAATAAGAACAAAATGAGTACATTTCAAGAAGAAATTATCTTATATAATTCCCAGATTTACCACCTTTTTTTGATAACAAGCGAATCTTTTTAATTTCAATAGATTTATCTATTGATTTACACATATCATAAATAGTTAAAGCTGTAACAGTGACAGATAATAAAGCTTCCATTTCAACACCTGTTTTAGATGAACTATTACATTTTGAGATTATTTGAAATCCATTTTGTTCATCTTTTATATCTATTTCAACTGAATTCAAAGGTATTTGGTGACAAAGTGGAATTATATCAGATGTTTTTTTTGCAGCTAAAATGCCCGCGGTTTTAGCAACAGAAATAACATCGCCTTTAACCATTTTACCTTTATGAATTCTTTTCTTTGTATCAGAACTTAAATTGATAAAAGCTTCAGCAATAGCTGTTCTTTTTGTTATTTTCTTAGCACCAACATCAATCATTTTTACATTTTTTTTAATTTGTTTTGACATTTAAAAAATCCTTCAAGATAGATTGGTTTTTTAGTAAAGTTTCACCGATTAAAAAACCTTTAATACCATAAGACCAAAGATCTATCATATCATTAATACTTTTAATTCCACTTTCCGAGATAACATATTTATTTTTAGGAATTTTTTTTACAAGTTTTTTTGTATTATTGATATTAACTTTTAATGTTTTTAAATTTCTATTGTTTATACCAATAAAATTACTTTTTAATTCTAGTGCTTGATTTAATTCTTTTTCATTATGAACTTCAAGTAAAACATTTAAACCATATTCAATAGCTGTTGCTTCTAATTCTTTAGCATGATTTTTTTCAATCGCAGCCATTATTAATAAAATACAATCAACACCAGCGTGCTTTGATTCAATTATTTGATAATTATCTATAATAAAATCTTTTCTAAGAATTGGTAATCTTGTTATTTTTCTAACTGCTTTTAAATGATTTAAAGATCCATCAAAATATTTTTCGTCCGTTAAGATAGATAAGCACGTCGCTCCATTTCTTTGATAATTTTTCGCAATTTTTATTGGACTAAAATTTTTATTAATTTTACCCTGGCTTGGTGATTTTTTTTTTATTTCTGAAATAACAGGTATTTTCTTTTTTTTTAAAACTTTATCAAAAGCTTTCTTAAAATCTCTTATTTTTTTTTTTTTAGATGTATTTTTAATTAAAAAATTAATGTTTTTTTTTTCTTTTTCTTTTTCTATAAAGATTTTTTTATCTTTACATATTTTTTTTAGTATATTTTCCATTTTTAAGAATTTGATAATTCAATTAATTCATTAAGTTTTTTAATAGCAGCACCTGATACTATACTTTTATTTACTATTTCTAAACCGGACTCAATATCTTTAGTTGTGCCATTTACATATAAAGCAGATGCTGAGTTAAGTAACACTATATCTTTTTTTGCTCCTGACAATTCACCTTTTAAAATTCCTTTTATTATTTCAGCATTTTTTTTACTATCACCACCAATTAAATCTTCTTTTTTGCTTTTTTCTAT
>CAYNCC010000001.1:0-49165 GCA_964396035.1 uncultured Alphaproteobacteria bacterium | reverse complement strand
TTAAGTATTCATAATCTTTTTTTGTATATGTAGTATAAGCGGGAACAGTTATACCTCCTGCAAGCATTATGGCAAAATCAGTAATAAACCAATTTGGATTGTTTTCTGAGATAATTATAATCTTATCTCCTTTTTTAATTCCTAACTCAGTAAGCTTAGAAGAAAGCAATAAAATTCTTTTTCTTACAGTCTTCCAAGAATATGATTTATATTGATTATTTGTTTTGTACCAAAGAAGAGGCTTATCCAAATGTTTTTCTGCTTCTTTAAAAAACATTTCAGGAAGAGACTTCCAATTAAATTTTCTTTGATCCTCTAACATTTTAGTTAATCTATCAATAAATTAAACTATATTATTTTATTATTAATTTTATTCTTTAAAAATAGAAATAATGGATAATACATTAGACAAAGACGGTTTTACTAAGCGATTAAATAGATATATACAAATCACAGGTCAAGTAGGAGGGCTTCTTACTCGTCTTGGAGCAGATAAATACCTTGGTTTAAATTTGGATAAAAAGTCACACGCGCTTAATTTAAAAAGAGATTTGGGAGAGGTTAAAGGTCCTTTTATGAAAATAGCGCAATTGCTCTCAATGATTCCAGATGCGATACCTAAAGAATATGCAAATCAATTAATAGAATTACAATCAAAAGCCCCATCTATGGGTAAATTTTTTGTTAGAAGACGTATGAGAAATGAGTTGGGAAACCATTGGAATAAAAAATTTATTTTTTTTAATGAACAAGCTTCTTATGCTGCATCTCTAGGACAAGTACACAAAGGCAAATTAGTAAATGGAGAATTAGTAGCATGTAAACTTCAATATCCAGATATGTTATCTACAGTTAAAGCAGATTTGAAACAATTAGAAATAATTTTAGACTTATTTGAAAAATATAACAAAGCCATCAAAACTAAAAAGATTCATTCAGAAATAAGTCAAAGACTTTACGAAGAAATTGATTATAAAAAAGAAATATACAATATGGGAATATTTAAGAATATATTTTTTGATGATTCAAATGTTCACATACCTGAAGTTTTTAAAAAAAATTCTACAGAAAAATTAATCACAATGAGTTGGTTGGAAGGCTTACCAGTGGAACAAACAATAAGAACTTATAATAACAAAAAAACAAAAGAAAGAATTGCTAAAAACATCTTTAACGCTTGGTATAAACCTTTTTATAATTTTGCAGTTATTCATGGCGATCCACATTTTGGCAATTATTCATTTGCTAAGGATGGGTCTGTTAATTTATATGATTTCGGCTGTATTAGAATTTTTCCAGTAAAATTTGTAAAAGCAGTTATAGATTTATATTATGCATTAAAAAATAATGACACAGAACTTTGTGTAAAGGCATATCAAACATGGGGTTTTAAAAAAGTTAGTAAAGATTTAATAAAAATACTAAATTTATGGGCGTCTTATATTTATGGACCATTATTAGAAGATAAAAAAAGATTAATACAAGGCGATGGTAAAAAAGGTTACGGATTTGATGTTGCCAATAAAGTATATAAAGAATTAAAAAAAGTTGGTGGCATAGAGCCTCCTAGAGAGTTTGTTTTTATGGATAGGGCTGCTATTGGAATGGGTTCTTTGTTTATGAGACTAGATGTTAAGTTAAATTGGCATGAATTATTTAATAATTTAATTAAAAATTTTAAATTAGTTGATTTAAAAAGAAATCAAAAAATATTATTAGGTGAAATAAATCGTAATTAAAAGTATCTATTGAATTTTTTCTTTTTTCTCAATGCTTCAGAGGCTATTCTTTTTTTTTTAACAGAAGGTTTTTCATAATGTCTTCTTATTTTCATTTCTTTAAACAAGCCTTCTTGTTGCATTTTTTTCTTAAGTATACGAAGGGCAGCTTCTAAATTATTATCTCTTAAAAAGATTTGTACTATTTTTTTTTCCTCAAATAAAATTATATGTTTATTACAAGTTTTTTATTCTATACTTTTAGATCTAAAGAATATAAATAAAATAAAAAAATTCAATTTATTTTTTAACAAAATGGTAAATAATTCAATGCAATCAAGATTTTTTAAATCTTTTTTAGCTATTACTAAAAAAGAAGGATGGAATATAAATTCCTTTAATAAAACAAAAAAGAAATTTAAACGTAATTCTAAGATTATTAACGATTGTTTTCCAAATGAATTAGATGATTTAATCTTATTTTTTAATTCATTTATTAATGAAAAAGTTTCAATTCTTTATAACAAAAAGAGAATTAAAGAAAGTTTAAGGTTAAAAATTCTCACCTCTTTAAAAATAAGATTTGAAATTTTAAATAAAAATAAAGACGCTATTAAAAAAAGTTTAAATTATTTAGCGAAACCTTCAAATCAAATATTATCATCTAAATTAGTTTATAAAATTGTTGATTTTACTTGGAATTTAATTGGAGATAAATCAAAAGATATTAATTTTTATACAAAAAGAGCTATATTAGCTGCAATATATAGTAGTGCTGTTTTAATTTGGCTAAATGATAAATCTAATAAATTAGATAAAACTAATATGTTTTTGGAAAAATCAATAATGAACATGAACATTATTTCAGTTTTAAAAGAAAATTTAAAAGAAAAATTTTCTAAATTTTTATAAGATTTTATTTAGATAAAGGCTTGTAGCCTTTTATTTCACTTTGTTTTTTTCTAAAATCTTTTAGTCTTTCAGATACTTCCTTGTCTTCTAATGCAATAATGGATGCTGCTAATAATCCAGCATTAACTGAACCTCCAATTCCCAATGTACCTACAGGTATTCCCGGTGGCATTTGAACAATTGATAACAAACTGTCCATACCCTTTAAACTTTTGCTTTCTATAGGAACGCCTAGAACTGGAAGATGAGTATAAGCAGAAATGACTCCAGGCAATGCAGCTGCCATTCCAGCCCCTGCAATAAATACTTTAATACCTTTTTTTTCTGCACTTATACAATAATCTCTTAATTTATCAGGAGCTCTATGGGCAGATATAACTAAAGTCTCACTCTTAATCTTTAGTTCATCTAAAATATCTGATGCTTTTTTCATTTCATCGGCATCAGACTCACTACCCATAATTATTGCAACCTTTGTATCAGCCATTTTATTTAAATTATTCTACAATACTATCTTTTGAGGAACTATCTTGTTTTTGTTCTTCAATTTCCTCATCTTTGTTATTACCATATTTTTCAGTAAGTTTTAATATATCTTTTTCATTACATAGACCTAATTTTAGAGGATCTTTTGAAATAATATTCTCAATATTCCAATGACTCTTATTTCTTATAGATTCAACGGTATTTTTTGTGGTTCTTAAAAGTTTGCATATTTCAGCATCTGTAATATTTGGATACTGTTTAATAAGCCAAATGATTGCAGATGGACGTTCATGTCTTTTTGCGATAGGAGTATATTTTGCACCTTTAGAGATCTTTTTTGGTTTAGGTAAATCACTTTTATTTATTGAAAGTTTTAATTTTGGATTTTCTTCACATTTTTTAATTTCTTTCTCAGTTAAGATTTTTTCTGTAATAGGGTTTATACCAGGCATTTTTCCTGCAACTACACCATCAGCAATTCCTTGCACTTCAAGAGTGTGTAAATTACAAAAGTCAGCTATTTGTTTAAAAGTTAAACCAGTATTTTCTAATAGCCAAATAGCTGTAGCTTTTGGCATCAAAATTTTTGCCATTATAAATCCAAAATAATTTTATGATATATATTCAAAATTTTATTAAATTCTTAATACTAATTTAACAAAATTCATTCCCATATCCATATAAAAATTTTCATCTCTTACTTTTTAAATTTTAAAAATTTTAAAAACTATATGTTTAATTTTTTTTTTTTCTATTAGTGGCCAAATATATTTCTTTAATCCTTTTGCAATTTCCTCTTTCTCTTTTAAAGATCCAACTCTTAATGTTGATCCTGTTATTTTTAACCTTTTTAACATTACCATAATTAAATTTATTTTTACATTAGATCCTGTTAGCCAACCAAGGTTAATTAGCGTTCCATTTCTTTTTAATATATTAATATTTTTTTGGACATATGTTCCTCCAACTATATCAATTATTAAATCTACACCTTCACCATTGGTCTTTTTTTTTATAAACTTTTCAAAATCCATTTTTCTCACATTAATAGTGTTTTTTACTCCAAGCTTTTTACATTTTTTAATGTTTTTTTCATTTCTTGTAGTAGTAAAAATTTCTAAACCATAATTTTTTACAACTTGTATTGCTGTAGTTCCGATACCACTTGTTCCGCCATGAATTAATATTTTTTGATTTTTTTTTATTTTATTTTGAACAAATAAATTAAACCAGATTGTAAAAAATGTTTCAGGCAATGATGCAGCTTCTTCAAAATTTAATCCTTTAGGTATAGGTAGACACTGACCATAGGGAGCTACACAATATTCTGAATATCCTCCACCAGTTACAAGCGCACAAACTTTATCACCAATTTTAATGTTTGAGGATCTTTTATTTATTTTCACAACCTCACCTGCTATTTCAAGACCTAAAATATCCGAAGCTCCTTTAGGAGGAGGATAATTACCTTCTCTTTGAAGGATGTCAGGTCTATTTACTCCAGCAGCTTTAACTTTAATTAAAACTTCATTCTTTTTAGGGTTAGGTATTGGTCTTGATCCAATTTTAAGAACTTCTGGACCACCAAATTTATTAATTTCTACAACTTTCACTTAGGATCTTTTGATTTATTTTCTTCATTATTTGAGGAACTTTTTTTTTCGTTAGAAATTTCATTTTCTGAAGTAGATTTTTTGTAATTTTTAAATTTTTTAGAAAATTTTGATATTTGCCCTTGACTATCAACTAATTTTTGCTCGCCACCACTCCATGCAGGGTGTGTCTTTGGATCGATATCTAAATTTAATACATCTCCTTTTTTACCCCAGGTTGATTTAGTATTAAATTTAGTACCATCAGTCATTACAACTTCTATTTCATGGTAATCTGGATGTTTATTTTTTTTCATAATGATAAAATATATATTTTTTTACAAAATTTGTAATGATTTTTTATTATTTTTCTATAATTTCAATATCAGCTTTATTACTACTATTTTTATTCTTTAAATTTCCTAAAGCTTTTACAATTAAGTTTTCTGGTGGAACTCCTGCATCAATAATACTTGATCTAATATTAATAGCCCTATCTAGAGAAACTCTTCTAGAACTATCATTATCATTATTATTCTTTGATTTAGCATAAGCCATAATTTTTAAATATAATTTATCTTTATTTTCTTGTTTATTTAAAAAATTTTTTATCTTATTTAATTCTGATTCTTTTATATTTGCTGAATTTTCATCAAATAATATTGAGATTTTATTAAGATTATCAATATATTTATTGTCATCAATATAAGCATATGATTTATTTTTAGAATTTTTTTTTATTTTATTTTCTTTATTTTTATTTTTAATTTCTTTTTCATTCTTTGTTTCTAAATAATTTTTTTTTATTTTTGTTCTTATATCTTTCTTAATAGAAATTATTTTTTCTTTATTTTCCTTTATTTTTTCAAGCACTGAATAATTTATTTCGACATCTTTTTTATATGGCTTGCCTATTTCAACAGGATCTATGGAATAGCAATTTTTATTAATTATTAAAAAGAAACTAAAAAACGTTAATACTATTATTTTTTTTTTAAACATTATTTTTATTTTAATATTATATTATTTTTAAATTCATTAATTAGATTATTATTACAAGCTAAAATATTTCCTGTATATAAGACATTATCTTTATTGTATATATCTTCTACAAAACCTCCAGCTTCTTTTACCAAAAGCAATCCAGCAGCAATATCCCATATTTTTAATCCAAATTCCCAAAAAGCATCATATCTACCAGCTGCTATATAAGCTAAATCTAATGCTGCTGAGCCAAATCTTCTAACACCAGAACAATTTTGCATTGCATTTTGAAGTATTTTCAAAAAGTTTTTATGTGTATTTTCCATACCTCTCCAAGGAATTCCTGTAGAAACTAATGATTTTTTTAAATCACTTCTACCTGAAACTCTAAGTCTCGTCGAGTTATTAAGAAAAGCACCAATTCCTTTTTCAGCCCAAAACAATTCATCTTTAATAGGATCATAAATTATTCCTGATACTATTTCTTCTTTATGCATCAAAGCAATAGAAATTGAGAAATGAGGAAGACCGTGAAGAAAATTTAGAGTTCCATCTAATGGATCAACAATAAATCTTTTTTCTTGTTTCCCTTCTTCAAATTCTGGATTATTTTCTTCACAAACAATCTCAATTCCAGGATGAGCTTTTTTTAATTCTTTGATTATAGTTTCTTCTGAATTTAAATCTGCCGACGTTACAAAATCACCAATTCCTTTTTTTGATACTTGCAAATTTTCAATTTCTCTAAAATCTTTAAGTAATTTATTCCCAGCCTTGTAAGCTGCTTTTGTCATTACATTTAATATTGGGCTTTTTATAGTCATATTAAAACAAGATTTATTTCAGTTTCTCAACATATGAGTTATCTGATGTTTTTACTACTATTTTCATTTGCTCTTCTATGTGCAATGGAACCATTACTTTAACACCGTTTTCTAAAATTGCAGGTTTTAAACCAGAAGTTGCTGTTTGACCTTTTGTAACAGCCTCTGCACTTTTTACTAATAAAATTACTGTTTCTGGAAGTATTATGTTTATTGGCGTTTCATCTTTAAGTTCCAATATTACTTCTATATTATTATTTAAATAGGGTAAAAAATTTTCTAAAATATTTTTTTCATTAAGACTTATTTGTTCATAATTTGACTTATCCATAAAAACATAATTGTCTTCTTTTTTATAAAGAAACTGATATTTTCTTTGTTCCAAATAAGCTTTCTCCAAATTTTCCTCTGATCTAAACCTTTCGTTTTTTTTTGTTCCTTCAGTAATTTCTTTTAATTCTACTTGAATGTAAGCACCTCCTTTTCCTGGTTTAGTAACCTCAGTTTTTAAGACTTTCCATAATTTATTGTTTATTTCTAAAATATTCCCTATTTTTATTTCATTTGCTGATATTTTCATTTTTTTTCTTTTAAAATTTTGTAAAATTTATTCACAGCTTTAATAGGGCCTTCTTCAAAATTCCAAATTCCTGAACATATAGCAAGTAAATCACATTCTGTATTTAAAATTTTTTTACAGTTTTTTATATTTATGCCTCCAATAGCAGCACATGGTATAGAAAAATTTTTTTTAAACCAATTTATATTTTTAATTTTTGCTAAGAATTTAATTTTTTTTGTTTCTGTATTAAAAAAAGATCCAAATGAAATATAATTTGGCTTATAGCGCATTACCTTTTTTACAAATTTTTCTGAATTATTACATTTTATTCATAAGTATTTTTTTTTTTTATGAATTAAATTAATTTTTTTTTTGGATAAATCTTTTTGGCCTAAATGAACCCCATCACAAAATTTTAATATTTTTTCACTAACATAATCATTAATAAAAAATAAAGTATTATATTTCTTACAAAGAACATTAATTTTCTTTGATATTTTTATAATTTTTTTTTCACTTTTATTTTTTAATCTTAATTGTAAAAACTTAATTTTTTTAGTTTTTAAAACTTTGTTTAAAACTATTAAGAATTCGTCTAATAGTAATTCTTTTTTAAGAAGATTAGGTGGAGTTATTAAATATAAATATTTTTTTTTCTTTTGAAAAAGATAATTCATTTATTATTTAAAGTTTAAAATCATCTTCTAACATAGAATCCCATTTGCCTTGACATGCTAATGAATTCATTTTCGCTCTATGTAAAAAAATCCTTTGAGCTTTATCTTTATTTTCTTTTTTTCCTGCCCATATCTTAAGAGCATCCTCTTGTAATGCTCTACCGTAAGAAAAAGATAGTTTCCATGGGCAATCATTTAATTTATTAATTTCATTTAATATCATTGTTGCATTAATACTACTTAACCCACCTGATAAAAATACAATTCCTGGAACTTTTTCTGGCACACAATCGCGAAGACAAAGTAAAGTTTTTTCTGCAGATTGTTTAACATCTAATTTTTCATTACTTTTGTTACCTGGAACAACCATATTAGGTTTAAGTAAAATTCCTTTTAAATTTACATTTTGTATTTCTAATGAGTCAAAAACCATGCTTAATGTTTTTTTTGTTACTTCATAACATTTTTCTAAACTATGATTGCCATCCATAATTACTTCTGGTTCAACAATTGGCACTAAATTATTTTTTTGACTTATTGATGCATATTTAGCTAACAATGAAGAATTTCTTTCCAAACATTTTTTTGTAGGAATATTTTTACCGATATTAATAACTGCTCTCCATTTTGTAAACTTAGCTCCATTATCAGTAAAAGGTTTTAAACGTTCATCTAATGTTTCTATTCCTTTTGTATAAGTTTCAATTTCATCTTTATTTAGAGGCTCAAGTCCTTGATCTATTTTTATACCAGGATAACAATTAACATTTTCTAGTTTTTCTTTTAAAGATTCTTCGCTTTTATTTTTTTGAAAAAAAGTTTCTTCAAATAAAATAACTCCGGATATAAAATTAGAAATATCAGAAGTTGAGAATAAAGTTTCTCTATAATTACATCTAGACATTTCTGTAGATTCAATGTTAATACTATCAAATCTTTTTTTTATAGTGTTTGTGCTTTCGTCTGCTGCCAATATTCCTTTACCATTTTCGACAATCTTTTCAGCAATATTTTCTAAATTTTCCATATATTAATTATCAAACCACTTTAAGCATTCGTCATAAACATTTTCAACATATTCTAAGTCTAATTTCTTTTTGTTAATATTATTTACACTCACACCTTTTTTTTTACAAATATTTTTTATTTTTTCTAAAACTAATTGATTACATTTAATTTCAATACTTTTTATACCACATTGAATTGCTTCTAAAGCTAAACCAATATCATTATTGCAGTTTAGTATCTCACAATACTTAACTCTAGGAAATGACTTTTCTGCTTTTTTTAATAATTTTTTAAAAAAAAGTGGCCCCATATATGAAGCTGCATTCTCAGGACTTAAAATATATATTTTTTTTTTAATTTTCGCAGCAGCTTTCATTGCGTAAAATGCGTGATTATAATTATGAACAACAATAACTTTAAATTGTTTTAAGTTTGACATTTTTCTTTAAAAAAAATTAAGAAATATATTTTGTTAAATCTACTAATCTATTTGCAAAACCCCATTCATTATCATACCAAGATAATATTCTGCATAATTTTTTGTCAATAACTTTTGTTTGTGTAGTATCAAAATTAGAACTAAATGGTGAATGATTAAAATCTATAGAAACTAAGGGTTCGTTTGTAATTGATAAAATATTTTTTAAATTTGTTTTTGCTGCGTTTTTACAAATTTTATTAATTTCATTGGCGGAAGTTTCGTTTATAGAATTAAAAACAAAATCAATTAAACTTACATTTGCAGTGGGCACTCTTATTGCTGTTCCATCAAGTTTTTTATTTAATGACGGTATTACCAATCCAATAGATTTGGCCGCTCCTGTTTTTGTTGGGATTAATGATAATGATGCCGATCTAGCTCTTCTCAAATCACTTTTGTGATACGTATCAACAATATTTTGATCTCCTGTAAAAGAATGAATAGTTGTCATATGACCGTATTTAATACCAATTTTTTCATTTAAAATATGTGCTATTGGCGCTAAACAGTTTGTAGTGCACGATGCATTTGAAATTATTTTATGATCATTTTTAATTCTATTATGATTCACTCCATAAACCACAGTAATATCTGGATTATCGGACGGTGCTGATATAATAACTTTTTTTGCGCCTGCTTTTATATGTTTTAAAGAATCTTTTTTTGATGTTAAAATACCTGTGCATTCAATAACAATGTCTATTTTGTTTTTTTTCCATGGCAGTTTTAAAGGATCTTTTTCTGATATAGTTTCAATAAAACCATATCCAATATTAAAAGAATTTTTCGTTTTTTTAATTTTTCTATTATAAACACCATGAATTGAGTCATATTTAAACAAATGAACGTTTGAATCCAAATCAGCTAAGTCATTGATTATTTTTACTTTGATATTTTCTTTAAATTTACTTTCACTTAAGGCCCTTAAAAACAATCTACCAATTCTTCCAAATCCATTAATTGCTATATTTATCATTTTATTTATTTTCTTTTATTATTTTTTTTCCTAATGTTTCAAGATTCCTAGAATTAAGACCAAAATGATTATAAATATCTTGAGCTGGAGCAGATGCACCAAAATTATCTAAAGCTAAAATATATTTATCATTTTTTACATACTTTGACCACCCAAATTTTGATGCAGCTTCAATTGCAATTCTTCTATTTATAGGTCCTAAAATTTTTTCTTTAAATACCTTTGTTTGTTTGTCAAAAACTTCCCAACAAGGCATTGAAACAATAACTACATTTAAACCTGATTCTTCTAATTTTTCTTTTGCTTCTATAGCTATTGATACTTCAGAACCAGTTGCCAAGATTGTTAAGTCTCTTTTATTTTTGTGAGTTTCAGAAATGATATAAGCTCCTTGATTTGATAAGTTTTTTGACAAATTATCTGTTCTCAAAGTTTTAACATTTTGTCTAGTCAAAGATATTATTGATGGTTTATTTTCTTTTAATGCAATTTCCCAACATTCAAGTGTTTCTATAGAATCGCAAGGTCTAAAAACATTTAAATTAGGGATCGCTCTTAAGCTTGCTAAATGTTCTATTGGTTGATGAGTAGGACCGTCTTCACCTAATCCTATTGAGTCATGTGTCATAATATATATAATTTTTTGTTTCATAAGTGAAGCTAATCTGATCGATGGTCTACAATAATCTGTAAATATTAGAAATGTTCCACCATAAGGCGTTATGCCTCCATGCAATGACATTCCTGTAAGAGAAGCGATCATTGCATGCTCTCTAACACCAAAATAAATATACGTTCCTTTAGAATTATTTTTATTAAATACTTTTTGATTTTTTGATTTTGTTAAATTAGATTCCGTTAAATCAGCAGAACCTCCAAATAAAAAAGAAATGTTTTTTGATAAAGAATTTATTGCTAAATTTGATGCTTTTCTTGTAGCAATTAATTCAGAATTCATTTGAAATTTCTTCTTTAACTTTTTAAATTCTATAAAAGCATTCGTTGGGAGTTTTGTTTTTAGGCAATCTAAAAAAATTTTTTTCTTTTTATTATTTATTTTTTTAAAATTATTTTCCCATTTTTTATTTTCTTTTAAACCCTTCAAATTTGTTTGTCTCCACAAATCAAGAATATTCTTAGGGATGACAAATGGAGGATGTTCCCATTTTAATTTCTTTCTTGTTTTATTTATTTCTTCTATTCCCAGAGCAGCACCATGACTAGTATTTTTTCCTGCTTTATTTGGCGATCCATAACCAATTGTAGTTTTGCAAGCTATTAAAGATGGTTTATTTGATAATTTTGCTTTTTTAATTGCGTTATAAATTTCTTGAAAATTATGTCCATTAATTTTTTGAACGTTCCAATTACATGATTTAAATCTATTTAAATGGTTTTCAGATGTAGCAAGATTAGTAGGCCCATCAATTGATACTTGATTATCGTCAAATAAAACAATTAATTTATTTAAATTTAGATGACCAGCCAATGAAATAGATTCATGACTTATTCCTTCCATTAAACATCCATCTCCAACAACAACATATGTAAAATGGTTTACTAATTTTTTTCCAAATTTTGATGCCAAATGTTTTTCAGCTATAGCCATGCCAACTGAATTTGCTAAACCTTGGCCAAGAGGTCCGGTTGTAGTTTCAACACCTTCAGTTAGATGATATTCGGGATGGCCAGGAGTTAAACTATTAAGTTGTCTAAATTTCTTAATTTGATCAATGGTCATTTTTTTATAACCAGTTAAATACAATAAAGAATATAAAAGCATCGAACCATGACCGGCTGATAAGATAAATCTATCTCTATCAGGCCATGAAGGGTTTTTTGAATTAAACTTTAAAAAATATTTAAAAAGAATTGTTGCTACATCTGACATTCCCATAGGCATTCCCGGATGTCCTGAATTAGCTTTTTCTACCGCATCTGCTGATAAGAATCTTATAGCATTAGACATAAGATTTAAATTCAGATGGTTTAATTTTAAAATTTTTTTGACTTTCACAATTTGATTCTTATTATTTTACAAACCTAATTTATGCTATTAATTATAAAATAAAAAAATATACTTTACATATATACTTTAAATATATGTATAAATTTAAAAATTTTATTTAAAAAAAACAAATAATGTCCAATCTTAGAATAAATGTTCATGGAAGATTTTATGACATCACTTGTGATAAAAGCAAAGAAAAATATGTTCTACAACTTTCAAAACAATTTAGTGAAAGAGTAAGTAATTTATCACTTAAAGTAAAAAATGTCGATCATCCAAGATTGTTAGTTTTAGCTGGTATTTTGTTATGTGAAGAATTAGAAAAGATACAAAAGGAGAGCGCTAAAATAGATAATCCATATGGAAAAAACTATAAAAAAGATCTTGAAGACCTAAAACAAAAAAATTCGGAAAAAAATTCTTTGATTAAAGATAAAATACATAATTTGATTAATCATTTCCAATCTCTTAATAAATGAAAATCCTTTTTTTTGGTGATATTTTTGGTAGATCAGGAAGAGATGCCTTAATAAAAAAACTTCCATATTTTAAAAAGAATTTAAATCCTGATTTTATTTTAGTTAATGGAGAAAATGCCTCACATGGAAGAGGCATTACAAAAACAATATGTGATGATTTATTTAATTCTGGAATCGATGTAATCACTGGAGGGAATCATATTTTTGATAATAGAGATGTTCTAAATTTTATTGATAAAGAAAAAAGATTATTAAGACCTGCCAATTATCCTAATGATACCCCAGGAAATGGATATGGTATTTATGAGAAAAAACAAAAAAAAATAATGGTTATTAATGTAATGGGTAGAGTTTTCATGAATCCTCTTGATGATCCTTTTGACTCTACAAAGAAAATAATTAGTAGTAATTTGTTAGGCTCGGATATTCATGCATCAGTAATTGATATTCATTGTGAAGCAACAAGTGAAAAAATGGCGATGGGATTTGAATTCGATGGAAAAGTAAGCTTGATTGTTGGAACACATACACATGTTCCTACAGCAGATGCTCGTATTTTAGATAATGGAACTGCTTATATTACTGACTTAGGTATGTGTGGAGATTATGATTCAATAATTGGTATGGATAAAAAGAAATCTCTTGAGAGATTTAGAAGAAAAATACCAGTGGGAGGTATATCCCCAGCTTCAGGAGAAGCAACTCTATCAGGAGTTTTTGTGGAAACTGATGATAGAAATGGCATGGCAAAATCAATAAGGCCTATAATAGTTGACGGAAAACTTCAAAGCAATTGGTCCTAGAATTAGAATTATTATATATTTTGTATGGCTGGACACTCGAAATTTAAAAATATAATGTTCCGCAAAGGAGCAAAAGATAAAAAAAGAGCTAAAATTTTTGCAAAATTAGGAAGAGAAATTCAAATTGCTTTAAAACAAGGAGGAACCGAACCAGATTCAAACCATAGATTACGAACCGCTATCGATGCTGCAAAAGCTGCTAATGTTCCTAAAGAAAATATAGAAAGAGCTATCAAAAAAGGCTCTAGCAATGAAACTGACAATTTAGAAGAAATCAAATATGAAGGGTTTGGACCAGGAGGAACTTCATTAATTGTGGAAACAATGACAGATAATAAAAATAGAACAATTTCAGAGATAAGACAAATTTTTTCTAAAAATGGGGGGTCAATTGCTGAAAATGGAAGTGTATCGCATAGTTTTACAAGAAAAGGCGAATTAGTTTATAAAGCAGATAAAAATTTAGAAGGTAAAATTTTTGATTTAGCAGTTGAGGTCGGAGCTGATGATATTGTTAATGAAGATGAGAATTATATAATTTATTGTAACCCAGAAAAAATTATTACTATAAAAGAAAAAATTGCTGAGTTATCAATAGAACCAATCTCAGTATCTTTAACTTGGATATCAAAAACAAAAGTTAATGTTGACAAAGAAGAAGGTAAGAAACTTTTTAATCTTATTAATCAATTGGAAGACAATGAAGATGTTCAGAATATATCTTCAAATTATGATATTTCAAAAGAAGTTTTTGATACAATAGACTTTGATAATTATTAAAAATTATGGCAGATAAAACCTGGAAAGCTAGAGAAAGACAAGTTGCTAAGTATTTTAATACGAACAGAACTCCTTTAAGTGGCGGAAGTTCAAGACATACACGTTCTGATTCTCTGCATCAAGATTTATTTGTCGAATGTAAGCTTAGAAAAAAACACTCAGTAATTTCACTATGGGACGAGACAAATGAAATGGCGAAAAAAGAGTCTAAAACCCCAGTTATTGCATTATGTGAATCAGGTAGACCAGGTTTTTGGGTTATGGTTCACAGTGATGATTTGGAAAAAGTATCTGATATAGTTAAAAAAAAATAAGTTTTATATTTTTATAAAGAAATAATACTTTGTTTTTTTCGTTATAATTTTAGAATAGTAAAATAAAATTATGGAAAACCAAGCTGTAGATGCTGTTAATTTAGTTCAAAATGGGACATACGATCTATCTATTTTATCTTTGTTCTTAAGAGCAGACCCCATTGTAAAAATGGTTATAGCTGGATTGTTTTTTTCTTCTATATGGAGCTGGACTATTATTATCAATAAGGCAAAGAAAATTAAACAAATTACAACTGTAACTAAGAAATTTGAAGATTTATTTTGGTCAACTAATTCAGTAGAAGAATTATATTCAAAAACTGAAGGGCAAAACGATCATGCTATGATTGCAGTATTTAATAAAGCTATGATTGAATGGCTGAGAATTCGAGGAACAAAATTAAAAGATCAGATGGAATCAAGATTAAACAATGTACTGATTTCTTCAATTAATAATGAAATGACAAAGTTAGAAAAAAATATGATATTTCTTGCTTCTTTAGGTTCGGCTGCACCATTTGTTGGTTTATTTGGAACTGTTTGGGGAATAATGAATAGTTTTCAGGCAATAGGAATAACTAAAAACACTAGTTTAGCAGTTGTCGCTCCTGGAATAGCAGAAGCTTTGTTTGCAACTGCATTAGGTTCAATAGCTGCTATACCAGCAGTTATTGCTTATAATAAAATATCTAGTGTTTTGGACAATTATTCTCTTCGCTTAGAAACTTTTGCCCAAGAATTTGTTAGTCGCGTCACAAGGAAATAAAAAAAGATGATTGGTAATGTTCAAAGAA
Source organism: uncultured Alphaproteobacteria bacterium (assembly GCA_964396035.1). GTDB lineage: Bacteria > Pseudomonadota > Alphaproteobacteria > CAYNCC01. Next base: position 33,764 of record CAYNCC010000001.1, on the reverse strand, counting down.
ATAATAGTTTAAAATTTTCAAGAATTTTGAAAAGAAATAAAACTATTAGTCAAATCAATGTAACACCTATGGTTGATGTTATGCTTGTTCTTTTAGTTATTTTTATGATAACAGCGCCTTTACTAACTGTTGGAATTCCAATCAATCTTCCGAAGACAAAAGCAAAAGCATTACCTGAAGATCAAACCCCTTTATCTATAACTATTAGTAAAGATGAAAAAATTTTTTTACAAGATAGTGAAATAGATTTAGAAAATTTAGTACCGAGACTTATTGCTATATCAAAAAATAAAAGTGATAGAAAAATATTCATTCGTGCTGATAAAATTTTGTCCTACGGCGAAGTTGTTAAAATTATGGGATTAATAAGTTCAGCTGGTTTTAATAAAATTGCTTTAGTAACAGATTTTCCAAAACCAAAACTAAAACCAAAATTAAAAAAAAAATAAATGAATATTAAATATTTTTTTTTTCAACCATTAAAGAATGAAATATTAGATAAAAAAAATTATCTAATACAATCAATTATTCTCCATATTTTGATTGTGTATCTTTGTTATTATGGCCTTCCTAATTTGTTTAAATATAGATCAGAGTTTTTACCACCATTGCCGATAGAAATTATAAATATTAGTGACAAAACCGCTGCACCAAAAATTAATTTTAAAAAGGATTTTGTAGATGATTCAAAGAATATTCAATCAACTGAGAAATCAGAAAATCAAAAATTTGAAGAGCAATCAATTGATCAAGAAGATGATGATGCAATAGCTTTAAGTAAACCAAAAACAAAAAAAGTTAAAAAAAAAACCATTATTAAGATAGATAAAATAAAAAAAAAACCTAACACACTTACAAGTGTTTTTAAATCTATTGAAGAAGTTACTAAAGATTTTGGTGAAAAAAAGAATAAAGATAAAAAAAAAGAAGTGGAAGTGGATAAAAAAAAAGCAACACCTCAAAAACTTGGTATATCATTAACAATAAGTGAAGAAGATGCCATTCGAAGACATTTTGAACAATGCTGGAATATTCCTTCAGGCGCAAGAGAGGCAGGCAATCTAGCAGCTGAGATCAAAGTTAGATTCAATAAAGAAGGGAATGTTTTAGATGCAAGAATATTAGATATAAACCGTATGAAAAGAGACCGATATTTTAGAACTGCAGCTGAAAGCGCTTTAAGAGCTGTGCTTAATCCTAGATGTCGAAATGCACCGCTTCCAATAGATAAATATGATAAATGGAAAAATATTACTTTAAACTTTGATCCAAAAAATGTTATTGGTTATTAATTAAAATGTTTTTTAAAAAAATAATATTAATCTTTTTTGCATTTTTTATTTTAATTCCATATTCTAATGCGGAATTAAAAATTGATATAACAAGTGGATACACTGAACCAACTCCAATAGGTATAAATAATTTTATTGGCATTATTGAAGAAGAAAAAACTTTAGGAAATCAGATATCTAATTTAGTTATGAAAGATTTAGAAAATTCAGGATTATTTAGAGTAATAGACCCAAAAGCATATATAGAAGAAATTTCAAACATCAATATCCTTCCAAAATTTGCAGATTGGAGAGTAATTAATGCTCAAGCATTAATTGTTGGATCGGTTGCAGTCAAAGAAGATGGAAACATAAGAATAGAATTTAGATTATGGGATGTTTTTGCAGAACAACAAATGGCTGGTTGGGCATTCAATACAACAAGAAGCAATTGGAGACAAATTTCACATCGCATTGCCGATAAAATTTATGAAAGATTAACAGGAGAAATAGGTTATTTTGATACAAGAATTGCTTATGTTGCAGAAAGTGGGCCAATGAAAAAAAGAATAAAACGTTTAGCAATAATGGACCAAGATGGAGGAAATCATCGATTTTTAACTAATGGAAAAAACTTAGTTTTAACACCAAGATTCTCTCCCTCTCAACAAGAATTAACTTATTTATCATATATAGGGAGAATTCCTAGAGTATATCTTTTGGATATTGAAACAGGAAAACAAGAGGTTGTAGGTGATTTTCCTGGAATGACTTTTGCACCTAGATTTTCCCCATTAGGCGATGAAGTTATTATGACATTAGCTCATGAAGTAAATTCTGATATTTATACTTTAAATTTAAAAACAAATATAACTAAACAAATAACAAAATATAGAGGAATTGACACATCACCTTCTTATTCACCAAATAGTAAAAGAATAGTATTTAATTCTGATAGAGGAGGGTCTCCACAACTTTATGTAATGACAAATCAAGGTAAAAAAATTAAAAGAATTAGCTTTGGTAAAGGAAATTATTCTACACCAGTTTGGTCTCCAAGAGGTGATTACATAGCATTTACAAAATTTTATAAAAAAACATTTTATATAGGTGTGATGACTCCAGAAGGTAAAGGAGAAAGAGTTATAGCAAAAGGTTTTTTAGTTGAAGGACCAACATGGACACCTAATGGTCGTATGATTGCATATACTAAAAAAGATTACCCTAAAAATAAAAAAGATGGGAAAACGAGGATTTATCTAATTGATTTAACTGGATTTAATGAAAAAGAGATTATAACACCATTAGAAGCCTCAGACCCTGCATGGTCTCCTTTACTTCAATAGAAAAAAATGCTTGTATAACTTATTCATGATATTATACTTATGCTAAGTTTATATTTAGCTAATAGCTTATTATTAATGGGAGATGTATGATTATGAATATTAGATCTTTATTATCAGTTTTATTTATTTTAATATTAGCAAACTGTGCTCAACAACAAGGTGCAGTTGAAGATGTCACAACCGGTCTATATGAAAAAGGCGGAATGTCTTATTTAGATAAAGGTTTGACGGTTCCTGCTAAGATTTTCTTTGGTTATGATGAGTATATTCTTGATGGTGAAGATGAAGCAACATTAGATCTTCAAGCAAATTGGCTAGATGAAAACCCAACTAAATATGTTTTAATTGAAGGTCATTGTGATGAAAGAGGCACAAGGGAATATAATTTAGCATTAGGCGAAAGAAGAGCCAACGCTACAAAGAATTATTTAGTTTCTCTAGGCGTTGCTCCTGAAAGAGTAAGTCTTGTTTCATTTGGAAAAGAAAGACCAGATGTTGAAGGTGCTTTCGAAGATGCATGGTCACAAAATAGAAGATCAGTTACGACTATGGATGTAGAAAGATAACAAGACACTTATTTAAGTTTTCTAAATAAAATTTTATAGTAATCTAAACGTTGAAACATTTTTAATGTTACTTAATATCATTAATTATGCTTTTTAATCATTACAAAACAAATGCTATTAATAAATAACAAAAAATTCATAATTTTATTTCTGGTATTTTTTTTTAGTATTTTACCAACCTATAGTTTAGATGAATTTGATTTTAATTTACTTAATGAAAGATTAAATCGAATAGAAGCAGAATTGGCGGATATACAAAAATCATTATATGCTGGAAGTAGTGATGAAAATACTGAATCTTCTAAAAAAGGGCCAATTTCATCAAGACATGAAATTCGAATAAATAAATTAGAGAATGATTTTAGAAAAGTTACAGGACAATTTGAAGAAATTTTCTTTAGACTAAATCAATTACAGGAAAAATTAGATAAACTAGACTCTGATATAAATTTTAGATTATCAAATACTGGTAACAATCAATCGATTGAAAAAAGATCCACACCTGAAACTGATACTTATGCATATCCTAGTAATAAATCACAGATAGATGCTTCAGGAGGAGATACTGAAATATTAGGAACATTAAAAGACTCAAATAAAGAAATTGATAATATGGAATTTGCAAAAAATTTCCAAACACCTGAAAGTTTGTATGAATATGGAAAAACAGCTTTACTAAACTTAAATTATGAAGATGCTGAAAATGCATTTAAAGGATTTATAGAAAAGTATCCAAAGGATAACTTAGTCCCAGAGGCATATTTTTGGGCAGGCGAGTCACTTTTTGTAAGACAAAAGTATGATGAATCTATACTAATGTATGGTCAAGTTATAAAAAAATATAAAAAAAACAAAAAAGCTCCAGATAGTTTGTTAAAAATAGGAATTTCTCTTGAGAATTTAAATAAAACAAAACAAGCTTGCGATGCTTTAAAAAAAATTAATAAGTTATATCCAGATAGTGATAAATCAATATTAAAAAAAGCAAATTACGAAATTCAACAAATGGGTTGTTAGAAATCAAAAAAATAAAAAATAAATGATAGAGAATGTTTTCTTTAAAACTATGAATTCCTTAGGGCCTTTTGAGAATAAACCTCATTTAGCGATTGGAGTTTCAGGAGGATCAGATAGTCTTTGTTTAACTTTATTATGTGAAAAGTGGGTAAAAAGGAATGGCGGAAAGATTACTGCACTTGTAATAGATTATGGATTAAGAAAAAATAGTAAAAAAGAATGTGAACAATTAAGAAAAATCCTCAGTAAGAAAAAAATTTCGAATTATTCATTCAAATGGGATTGTGGAGAAAGAATTAATAGTTTGCAAGAAAGAGCAAGAGATTTTAGATATAAAACTTTTGAAGAATGGTGTTTCAAAAATAATATTTTTCACTTATTAATTGGTCATCATTTTGATGATCAGAAAGAAACTTTTTTAATTCGTCTTAACTCTAATAGCGATGTATATGGTCTGTCATCTATGTCAAAAATTCTTTTTAAAAAAAAGGTTAGAATTTTGAGGCCTTTATTATCTTTAAACAAAGAAGAAATTAAAAATTATTTAATAAAGCATAAAATACAATGGATTGAAGATGAAAGTAATAAATCTTCAAAATATGCAAGAAATAGATATAGAAAAGCTTTACCAATATTAGAGAAAGAAGGTTTAACTAATAAAAAGTTTCAAAAAGTTTTACAGAATGCGCAGAAAAAAAGAAAATTATTAGAAAATAAAATTTTAAATTGGCTTATTAAGAATATTGAAATAAATCCTTTAGGCTATGCAACAGTTATTAAGAAAAGTCTATTATTTTTGAATAAAAAAGAATTTGTAATTATATTAAATAGAATCTTAATGACTATTTCTGGGAAGGCTCATAATATTAAAAATAAGAATTTAATTAACTTTTTTAATAAAATTGTATCTAATAAAATTTTTCCCGATTCTAATTTAGGCGGATGTCATATTTTTCTAGATAAAAAGAAAGGCTCAGACAAGATTTATATTTGTAGAGAAATAATTAGAAATACAAGAAAGCAAACATTGAAGATAATAAATGATAAATTTTATTGGGATGCTAGATTTGAAATTGATATGAAGAAAAAAAAATTTTTAGATTTTAGAAAAAAAGTTAATAAATCTCTTTATATTGATCAATTAAAATTAGATGGTTGGAAGGATATTAAGGCAAAGAAAAAGATAATAAAAAAAAATAACAGAATTTTAATAAAATTAATTAGCTCATTACCTGCTTTTAAAGATAAAAATAAAAATGTTTTGTCAGTTCCTCATTTAAATTATTATTCAAATTTGAGAAACAAAAAACTTTTTTCAAATATCAATATGAGTTTTAAACCGAGCTTAGGTTTGACTAGATTTAATTAATAAAGCATATATTGTTCTTAAAAAAAAAAAGATTAAATATATAATATAAATATGAAAAAAATGAAAAAGAATTTCTTAATATGGATTATTATAGGCTTTTTAATTGCCTCTTTTTATAATATTGTTGTAGGGCCAAGTACAAAGGTAAAAACTCAAAACATTGCTTTCTCTGATTTTTTAAAAGAATTAAATAAAGATAATGTTTTAGATGTAAAAATTAAAGGTGACTTAATAACTGGTAATTTAGTTGATGGAAGAAAATTTGAAACGTATACACCATACGATCCAAATTTAATTGATAAACTTTCAAAAAAAGATGTAAAAATTGATGTTAGTCCGACAGAAAAAGGTTCTTCATTCCTAAGTATTATTTTATCTTGGTTTCCAATGCTTTTACTTATTGGTGTCTGGCTTTTTTTTATGAGACAAATGCAATCCGGCAGTGGAAAAGCTCTTGGTTTTGGTAAATCAAAAGCAAAAATGTTAAATGAAAAAACTGGGAAAATTACGTTTAAAGATGTCGCTGGCATCGATGAATCTAAGCAAGAATTAGAAGAAGTTGTAGATTTTTTAAAAGATCCAAGTAAATTCCAAAGATTAGGTGGCAAAATACCTAAAGGAGTATTACTTATTGGACCCCCAGGATGTGGTAAAACTTTATTAGCTAGATCTGTTGCAGGAGAAGCTAGTGTCCCTTTTTTTACAATTTCAGGATCTGATTTTGTTGAAATGTTTGTTGGAGTTGGTGCTTCAAGAGTAAGAGATATGTTTGAACAGGGAAAAAAAAACGCACCTTGTATTATTTTCATTGATGAAATTGATGCAGTTGGAAGACATAGAGGAGCAGGATTAGGAGGGGGAAATGATGAAAGAGAGCAAACACTTAATCAATTATTAGTAGAAATGGATGGTTTTGAAAGTAATGAAGGTGTGATAATAGTTGCAGCAACTAATAGGCCAGATGTTCTCGACCCAGCATTATTAAGACCTGGAAGATTTGATAGACAAGTTGTAGTTCCAAATCCAGACATTCTTGGAAGAGAAAAAATATTAAATGTTTATTTAAAGAAGATCTCTAAAGCGCCTAATGTAAATTCTAAAATTATTGCAAGAGGAACTCCAGGTTTCTCAGGAGCTGATCTGGCAAACCTAGTCAATGAAGCAGCTTTACTCGCAGCTAGAAATAATAAAAGGTTTGTTACAATGCAAGATATGGAAGATGCAAAAGACAAAGTTTTAATGGGAGCTGAAAGAAAATCAATGGTAATGAAAGAAGAAGAAAAAAAATTGACAGCATACCATGAAGCTGGTCATGCTATTGTGGCTATAAATCTTAAAGACTCTGATCCAGTTCACAAAGCTACTATAATACCTAGAGGTATGGCACTAGGTATGGTCATGAGATTACCAGAGAGTGATAGAATTTCTATGCCTAGAATAAAAATAAAAGCAGATTTAGCTGTAGCAATGGGTGGAAGAATTGCAGAAGAATTAATTTTTGGGCACTCAAAAGTAACTACAGGAGCCTCATCAGATATTAGTATGGCAACAGATATAGCCAGAAAAATGGTAACTGAATGGGGTATGAGTGATAAATTAGGCCCTTTATCATACGGCGAAAACGAACAGGAGGTTTTTTTAGGACATTCAGTCACTCAAAGAAAGAATGTTTCTGAACATACAGCACAAGAGATAGATAAAGAAGTGAGAAAAATAATTGATGAAGCTTACAATAAATCTAAACAAATAATAAAGAAACATATAAAAGATTTACATAAATTAGCAAAAGGTTTATTAAAATATGAAACTTTAACTGGCGATGAAATTAAAAATGTACTAAAAGGTAAAAAAATTAGAAAGGAATTTGCTATATTTAGTCAAAAAAATTCTAAAATAAGATCTTCTGTGCCAGATTCAAAAAAGAGAAAAAAAACTACTCCAATTTTATCAGAACCTCAATTTGATAATAATTAAGAGGCATTCTAATTTTGATTAAAAAGCCACCTTTAGGATTTAAGACACCTGCTATAATGGGTATTCTAAATATAACTCCTGATAGTTTTTCTGATGGAGGAAAATTTTTTTTAAAACCATCAAAAGCTATTATAGCTGCAATGAAGATGAACCAATTGGGAGCAGATATTATTGATATTGGTGCAGAATCTACTAGACCAGGAGCAAAGCTTGTTAAACCTGAAGTAGAAATATAAAGATTAATACCTATTATCAGAGGTTTAAAAAGAAAAAATATAAGAATTTCTATAGACACTAGAAATTCATCTACAATGTCTTTTGTTTTAAATGAAGGGGTTGAAATTATAAATGATGTTTCTGGACTTAATCATGATCCAGAAAGTATTAATGTAATTAAGAATTCTAAATGTATTCTAGTTTTAATGCATATGCAAGGTACTCCAGAAACTATGCAAAAAAATCCAAAATATCAAAATGCTCCAAAAGATGTTTATAATTTTTTAAAAAAACAAATACAAAAGTGTAAAGCAAATGGAATAGCAAAGAAAAGGATTATTATTGATCCAGGAATAGGTTTTGGTAAAAATTACAAACATAATATACAAATTTTAAAAAATTTACCAATGTTTCATAAATTAGGATGTAATATTCTCATTGGACTCTCAAGAAAAAGATTAATATCAGATTTAAGTAAGAATGAGACTCCTATAGATAGATTACCAGGTACAATTGCGGCAAACCAATTTGTTATGGAACAAGGTGTTGAAATTATTAGAGTTCATGATGTAAAAGAAGCAATGCAAGCCAAATTAGTTTGGCAGGCATTACGTCATTAATAAAAGAATTGTATGAAAAAACTTTTTGGAACTGATGGTATAAGAGAATTAGCAACTAATGATATTTTTAAAAGAAATTCATTAAATATTTTATCAAAAGCTATATTAGATAATGGTAAAAATAAAAAAATTGCTTTAGGAAGAGATACAAGAAAATCTAGTCCAATAATTGAAAAAATATTTGTTGAAAGCTTAAAAAATCAAGGAGCTCATGTATATTTATTAGGTTTAATCTCTACTCCCGCTTTATCTTATTTAACTAAAAGATTAAATTGTAATTTAGGGATAATAATATCGGCATCTCACAATACATACCAGTTTAATGGAATTAAATTTTTTAATGAAAATGGAGAAAAATTATCTGATAAAAATGAGAAAAAAATAGAAAATAAATTTTTTAAATTTAATAAAAATAAAATAATAAATTTAAAGTCAGGTAAAGTCATAAATATAAAACAAAGGGAAAACTATTATAAAACGAAAGTTATTTCTACTTTAAAAATTAAAAGAATAAATAATAAAAAGGTGGTAGTGGACTGTGCAAATGGTTCAACATATAAACTTGCAAAAGATATTTTTACAAAATTTAAAATCAAAGCCATATTGATTAATAACAAACCAAATGGAACTAATATAAATTATAGATGCGGTTCTTTGTATCCACAAAATATAATAAAAGCTGTAAAAAAATATTCAGCAGATTTTGGAATTTCTTTTGATGGAGATGGGGATAGGCTTATATGTTGCGATGAAAAAGGAAAAATAATTGACGGAGATAAAATTCTCGCATGTTTAGTTAAATTCTATAAAGAAAAAAAAATAATGAAAATAAATGGGGTTGTTGGCACAATAATGTCAAATATGGGTTTGGAAAATTTTGTAAAAAACTTAGGCTTAAATTTTTATCGATCACCAGTAGGAGACAAATTTGTTTATCAACTAATGTTAAAGAAAAACTGTGTTATTGGTGGAGAACAATCAGGCCATATAATTTTAAGAAAATATAGTTCTTCTGGAGATGGAATTCTTGTAGCGTTACAATTATTATCCATAATTTCTGAATTAAAAGATAAAGCTAGTAAAATTTTTAATTTATATAAACCTTATTATCAAATTCAAAAAAACATAAAATTAAAGGATTCGGACAAAATTAAGGATATAGAGTTAAAGAAAATAATGAATTTATACAATAAAAAATTAGGTAATAAAGGAAAAGTTTTGATTAGAGCATCTGGAACAGAGCCATTAATAAGAATATTTTTAGAGAGTAGAATAATTAGTAGAATCAATAGTTTATCTAAAGATATTTTTACTTCATTAAAAAAAAAGTTAAGAAATAATTAATATTTTTTTTAAAATATATAAAATAAGTATGTTGTAATTTTACAACATGTAGTATATATATCATATTTTTTTTCTTTCTATATACTATATTAAGTGTATGATAAATAAATACTACAATATGTAGTAATTATGTATAATTACTAACCAAAGAAAGGGAGGCAATCATGAATGCCTTAAACGTAGCAAAAAGATGGATAGGAGCGCTGACCGAAGTAGGCCTTATGCTGATTGCATTTGGTATCGTAGCAGGTTTACTTTATCCAGGCGCCGTTCCTTTCATTGGCACAGATGTTGTTGCCAATATAACTTCGTTATTAAACCAACTTGGAAATAATGGAGTAGTTGGCCTAGTAGCACTTGCCATTATTTGCTGGTTACTTAATAAAAGATCAATCAGCTAATAAAAAAAAAGTTTTCACCCTCCCGAATTAGATCCCGACACGGTGATGGTGTAAGAGTAAGAATAAAAGAGCCTTTAGCATTAAAGGCTCTTTTTTTTTATTGTTTCTTTAAACCAATTTGTGATTGTATAAATTGACTATCAAATGCTGCCTTTTCTTTTTTTGATGACTTACTTTTATCTGTTATAGAAAATAACCACGTCATAATAAATGCTGTAGTTACTGAAAATAAAGCTGGGTACTTATAAGGAAATATCGGTTTATCATAACCAAATACATCTACCCAAACTGTTGGGCCTATAATTACTAATATTGTTGCAGTAATAAGACCTGCACTACCTCCTATTAAAGCACCTTTAGAAGTTAATTTCTTCCAATACATTGAGAGAAATAGGATTGGAAAGTTTGCGCTAGCTGCTACAGCAAAAGCAAGGCCAACCATAAATGCTACGTTTTGTTCTTCAAAAATAATCCCAAGGAAAATAGCAATACAACCTAGAATAAAAGCTGAAATTTTTGATACAAATAATTCGTCTTTTTCTTGAACTTTATTCTTTTTGAAAGCATGAGCATATAGGTCGTGACTTACAGCTGAAGCTCCAGCTAGAGTAAGTCCTGATACTACAGCAAGTATTGTGGCAAATGCTACAGCAGATATAAAACCTAAAAACATATCTCCTCCGATAGCATTTGCAAGATGTATTGCAGCCATATTATTTCCTCCTATCAACGTTCCATCAGAGTTTAAAAATTCAGGATTTGTTGAAATTAACATGATTGCTCCAAAACCTATTATGAAGGTTAATATATAGAAATAACCAATAAATCCTGTGGCAAAAAAAACAGATTTACGCGCTTCTTTTGCATCCTTGACTGTAAAAAATCGCATCAAAATATGAGGAAGTCCTGCTGTACCAAACATTAAAGCTATACCTAGAGATATTGCAGAAATAGGATCTGATATAAGCCCACCAGGTTTCATAATGGAATAACTTTTAGGATGAACATTTATTGCTTTTTGAAATAGCGTTTCAAAATTAAAACCAGTATTCCACATAACTGCAATTGTTATAAAGGTTGCACCAAATAAAAGTAAAATAGCTTTAATAATTTGAACCCAAGTTGTTGCTAACATACCGCCAAAACTTACATAAAGAACCATAAGCACACCAACAATAACTACAGCAAATTCATATGGTAATCCGAATAATAATTGGATCAGTTTACCTGCTCCAACCATCTGTGCAATTAGATATAAAGCAACAGTTATTAAAGAGCCACTTGCAGCAAGGCATCTTATTTGCGTTTGATTAAGACGATGAGATGCAGCATCAGCAAATGTATAATCTCCTAAATTACGTAGTCTTTCAGCTAGTAGAAATAATATAATTGGCCAACCTACTAGAAATCCAATTGAATAAATAAGGCCATCGTATCCTGAAAGATAGACAAGACCGGAAATACCTAAAAAGGATGCAGCAGACATATAGTCACCTGCAATAGCCAATCCGTTTTGTAGGCTAGTAATTTTCCCTCCTGCAGCATAAAAATGAGAACGGGATTTAGTTTTTTTGGCGGCCCAAAAGGTGATTAAAAGAGTCCCAAAAACAAATATAAAAAACATTGCTATGGCTGGGTAATTTGTCATTTGTTTTTTTTCAGTATTATTTTTTCTTTTTGATCAAATTCTCGATTTGCTATGTAAACGTAGGTTCCTGTTGATACAAAAGCTAAGAGTATAATTGAAACTCCTATTGGGATTCCAATTGTTATAATTGATTCATCTGATATTTTAAGTCCTAGTATTTCAGGGTAAAAGGCAACTATAAGGATAAATGAAAAGTAAGTTAAAAGAGTAACAGTTGATAGAAACCAACTAACAAAAGACCTTGTTTTAACTAAAGATTTAAAGTCTTTGTTGTTAATAATCTTTTTTTCCAAGCGAGATCCCATTGAAATTAGACCAATTAAATTCTATCTCTAGATGCTTTATTTTTTTTTGAAATTTTATATTTATTTGTAGTTAAGAATTTCTTTGACATTTTTTTCATTTCTTTATCTACGTAATTTCTTATGTCATGAGTTATATGCATTGAGCAAAATTTTGGTCCACACATAGAGCAAAATTGAGCAACTTTAGCACCCTCTGATGGCAATGTTTCATCATGAAATGATTTAGCTTTTTCTGGATCTAATGATAAGTTAAATTGATCTTTCCATCTAAATTCAAACCTTGCTTTACTTAGTGCGTCATCTCTAAGTTGAGCCCCAGGATGTCCTTTTGCTAGATCTGCAGCATGGGCAGCTATTTTATAGGCTATAACACCTTCTTTAACATCATTTTTGTCAGGGAGACCAAGATGTTCTTTTGGTGTTACGTAACAAAGCATTGCAGTGCCATACCAACCAATCATAGCAGCACCAATTGCACTTGTGATATGATCATATGCAGGCGCAATATCTGTTGTTAATGGACCCAATGTGTAAAAAGGAGCTTCGTTACAAATTTTCATTTGTTTATTTACATTTTCTTTTATTAAGTGCATTGGAACGTGTCCTGGGCCCTCAATCATTACTTGGCAATCCATTTTATAAGCAATTTTATTTAACTCACCCAAAGTTTCTAATTCTGCGAATTGACCTTTATCATTAGCGTCTGCGATTGAACCTGGTCTTAAACCATCTCCTAAAGAAAATGAAACATCATAAGATCTCATTATTTCACAAATTTCTTTAAAATTTGTATATAAAAAATTTTCTTTGTGATGAGCGAGGCACCATTTTGCCATAATAGATCCACCACGAGACACGATACCCGTTTTTCTTTTTGATGTTAAAGGTATATATTTTAACCTAACCCCTGCATGTATAGTAAAATAATCAACTCCTTGTTCAGCTTGTTCAATTAAAGTGTCTTTAAAAATATTCCATGTCAAATCTTCTGGTTTTTCAACTTTTTCCAGTGCTTGATAAATTGGCACAGTGCCTATTGGGACAGGGGAATTTCTAATTATCCATTCTCTAATATTATGAATATTTTTCCCAGTAGATAAATCCATAACAGTGTCTGCCCCCCATCTAATAGCCCAAATCATTTTTTCTACTTCTTCATATGCGCTTGAAGCAATAGCAGAATTACCAATATTTGCATTTATTTTAACGTAAAAATTCCTACCAATTATCATAGGTTCAAGTTCTAAATGATTTATATTTGCAGGGATTATAGCTCTTCCTCTTGCTATTTCTTTCATAACATATTCTGGAGTTATAAGCTGAGGAATATCTTTATTAATGTATTTATTATTTTTTTTTCTAGATTCATTCTCTCTTAATGCTACAAACTCCATCTCGGGAGTCACAATGCCTCTTTTAGCAAAATATAACTGAGTTATAGAATTTTTTTTTGCTTTGAAGCAATTTAAATTTTTTTTTTTGAAAGATTTTAAAATTTTTGAATTTTCTTTTAAGAAACCGTTATCTTTATAAGTTACTTTTCTTCCTTTATATTTTATAACATTCTGCCTTTCTGTTATCCAATTTAATCTTATTGGTTTAAGTCCATTAGCTATATTATAATTTTTATTCTTATTTAATTCTGAATAAATTCCAGATGTGTCATATAGATGTATGTTATTTGGAATAGTATTTTTATCTAAATTTATCTTTCTTAAAGGAATTCTAATTTCAGGAAACACATTTCCTTTTAAATATACTTTTTTAGAATTTGGGTATGGGCCTAAAGTTAATTTATTTAGACCATTTTTTTTAGTTCCATTTTGAGTCATTTTATTAGCATTAAATAATTCTTATTATGAAGGAAAGAAATTCTTGAAAGTCCCTTTTCCTTCGCTAAAATTACTTAGTTCAGGTCTTAAGGGTATATTCTCAGCTAGTTTTATAGCACCCCTAAGAGACTAAGTAATATTGAATAACAAATTATATTATTCGTCAAGTAACAATGTAAAATAATGATAAATTTTTATTTAATTTTTTTTGTATAATTGAAATATTGTGGTTAATCACAATATCTTCCTTTTAATTAAAAATATATGAATCCAACATTCTCCAAAAAAAAATTACTACCAACTGGTTTTAGAGATATTTTAACAAAAGAAGCAAATCTTCAATTAGATTGCGGTAAGCAATTAATTAAAAGTTTTAATAATTGGGGATACAATTTAATAGAACCACCGTTAATAGAATATGAAAAAACATTATTCGACATTAAGAACGACAAATTATCTGATAAAACTTTTAAATTCAATGATCCTTTAACAAAAGAAACTTTATCTTTGAGACCTGATATAACAATACAATTGGCACGAATTGCATTAGATCGTTTATCAGATTTTTCTAGACCTCTTAGATTATGTTATTTTGGTGACGTTTTTAGGGCTGATAAACCTAAATTATCAGATGATAGGCAGTTTAAACAGGCAGGTGTAGAACTTATAGGATCTAAGGATTTTTATGCTGACATTGAAGTAATTATCTTAAGTCTAGAATCGCTTTATCAAATTGGATTTAAAGATATTAGTTTAGATTTAAATATGCCCATTATAATTGAAAAAATCTTTGAAGATTTAAAAATTAAGGATAATAAAAAAGACGAATTAAAAAAACTAATAGCAAAAAAAGATATTAAGGATATTAAAAATTTTAATAAAAATTTATTTGAAATATTAAGCCAGTTAATTAATTCCTCAGGACCAATAAGTAAGAATATTGAAAAAATAAAAAAGATAAAGTTTGGAGATAGAGCAAAAGAAGAAATACAAAATTTTATTAATATTTCAAATATTTTATTTAAGCAATTTAATAAATTTAATTTTTCCATAGATTTACTTGAACAAAGAGGGTTTGAATATCACACAGGTGTAACGTTTAGTATATTTTGTATAAATTCAAAAAAGGAAATTTGTAGAGGAGGTAGATATTTAACCTCGAAAGGGGAATATGCAGTTGGATCAACTTTTTATTTAAATCAATTTTTTCAGTTTAACAAAAAATCTAAGAATAAAAATAAAAGAGTTTTAATATCTTTTAAAGATCTTTTAAATAAAGATAATTATAAATTAAGAAAAAAAGGTTGGGTTACTATTCAAAATTTTGATAAAAAAAATGATATTAAAATTGCAAAACTAAATAATTGCAAATTCATTTTAAAAGATGGGAAAGTAAAAAAAATATAAAGAATATATAAGATGAATAATTTAACAATTGTTGGCGCTCAGTGGGGAGACGAAGGAAAAGGAAAGATTGTAGATCATTTGTCCGAAAAATTTGATGTTGTTATTAGATTTCAAGGAGGTCACAATGCAGGACATACGATTATAATTAATAAAAAGAAATTTATTTTAAGTATTTTACCTTCCGGATTAATAAGAAACAAACTTTGTATTATAGGATCAAATGTAGTAATTGATCCAATGCATTTGTTTAAAGAAATTAGTTTGTTTAGGAAAAAAAAAATTAATATTAGTAATAAAAATTTAAAAATTGCCAACAACGCTTCAGTAATTTTACCTTTTCACCCTATCGTTGATCAGATTAGAGAAAAGATTTTATCAAAAGAAAAGATAGGAACAACCGGCAGAGGTATAGGACCTTGTTATGAGGATAAAGTTGCAAGAAGAGGTATAAGAATTTGCGATTTAGAAGATTTAAATACATTAAAAATTAGATTAAAAAATTTAATTAATTTTCATAATATTTTTTTAAGAAATTCTTCAAAAAAAAATATTTCATTTTCTGAGACTTTTAAATTTTTAAAATCAATAAGAAGAAGACTTTTATCTTATTCTATAGACTTATCGCAATTTTTTAATAACAAGAATTTTTTTAAAAAAATAATATTATTTTAAGGTGGTCAAGGATTGATGCTTGATATTGATCATGGCACTTTTCCTTATGTAACATCAAGTAATACTTTACCTATTATAGCAGCATCAAGCATAGGTATGAATCCAGATAAAATTGGCCATGTGTTAGGTATTGTTAAAGCGTATACTACAAGAGTAGGTGAAGGACCTTTTCCTTCTGAAATTAAATCTCGTGTAGGCATTGAACTTGCAAAAAAAGGGAGAGAGTTTGGGAGTGTAACAGGACGACCAAGGCGATGCGGTTGGTTTGATTGTGTACAATGTAAAAAAGCTATTAATATAGGAAATATTAATTCTATAGCATTAACAAAAATTGATGTTTTAGATGATTTTAAAGAAATTAATATTTGTTATGCATATCAAATTGGTAAAAGGCTTTTAAAAGGAATGCCAAATTCACTTTCATTATTAAACAAAGTTAAACCAAAATATTTAACTATTAAAGGATGGCAATCTAATACCCAAGGTGTAAAAAATGTGAATGATTTACCAAAGCAAGCAAAAAAATTTATTAAGACTTTAGAAAGAATGATTAAAGTACCTATAAAAATTTTGTCAACTGGGCCTGATAGAAATGATATAATTTATTTAAAAAAAATTTAAATTAAACAGTGTATTCAGAAGCTTCTTCTCTTTCGAGATTTTCCTTAACTAATAAATTTTTGACTGATTTTTTTAGTTTATCAAATGCTCTAACTTCGATTTGTCTTACTCTTTCTCTTGATATTTTATAATGATTACTCAAATCCTCTAATGTTTTTGGTTTATCTTTTAATCTTCTTTCAATCATTATAAATTTCTCTCTAGGAGTTAGAACGCTTATAGCTTTAGTAAGCAGGTCTTTTCTCTGCATTAATTCTTGTGAATTAGAAATTAAAACTTCTTGGTCAGGTTTTTCATCAACTAACCAATCTTGCCATTCACCTTCACCGTCTATTTTTAAAGGTGCGTTTAAAGAATGATCAGGACCAGAAAGTCTTCTATTCATATCTGTAACTTCTTTCTTAGTTACATTTAAATTTTTTGATATTTTATTTACATTTTCTGGTAGCATATCGCCTTCTTCATAAGCTTTTAAGCTTGTTTTCATTTTTCTTAAGTTGAAAAAAAGTTTTTTTTGTGCAGCTGTTGTGCCCATTTTTACAAGAGACCAACTATGAAGTATATATTCTTGAATAGATGCTCTTATCCACCACATCGCATAGGTTGCTAATCTAAAACCTCTTTTATAATCAAATCTTTTTATAGATTCAAGCATCCCAATATTACCTTCTGCAATCAGTTCAGAGATAGGTAGCCCGTAACCTTTAAAACCCATAGCAATTTTTGCAACTAGTCTTAGGTGACTAGTAACTAAAATATGAGCTGCTTTTAAATCTTTTTTATTTTGCCATTTTTTAGCTAATGCTTGCTCGTATTCAGGCTCAAGTAATGGATATTTTCTTATTTCTTGTAAATATTTATTTAATCCATCATCTGAAAATATTCTTGGCAAACCTCTGAATATTGCTGTCATAGTTTAAATCCTAAAAAATACATTTGAATCTGATACTTATATAATGATTCTATTATAAATTATCAGATATCAAACTTATCCACAGTTTCTCATAATTTTATGAAAAAATCAAGCTTTTAAACTAATTTTAATTTATCTATTAACTTATTGATATCACTAGGAAAATTACTACTGAATTTAATATAATTATTTTTTGTCGGATGAATGAAGCCTAAAAAATAGGCATGAAGGGCCTGTCTTTTAAAATTTATTAGGCACTCTTTTATACTTTTATCCACATTTTTTAAAAATTTAATTTTTTTCTTACCATATTTTTGATCCCCTATCAAAGAGTTTCCTGAACTTGATAAATGGACTCTTATTTGATGTGTTCTACCTGTATGAAGTTTGCATTCAATTAAAGAAGCAATATTTGAAAAGTTTTTTTTAACAGTAAAATATGTAATAGCTTTTTTTCCACTATTTTTTGTAATAGAGAACTTTTTTCTATTTTTTGGATTTCTGCCTATATTTGAGATATATTTACCTTCTTTCTTGTTTAATAATCCCCAAACAATAGCTAAATAAAGCCTATTTATTGTTTTTTTCTTAAATTGTTGGGAAATGTTTTCATGTGTTATATTATTCTTTGCAACTAACATTAAGCCACTAGTGTCTTTATCAAGTCTATGAACTATACCTGGTCTATCTAATCCAGATAAATTTGATAAATTTTTACCACAATAACTTTGTAAAAAATTAACAAGAGTTATTTTTTCTTTACCAGCCCCAGGGTGCACTGTTAATCCTGCCGGTTTATTTAGAACAATTATGTCTTTATCTTCATGTAAAATTTTTATATTTTTATAGGTCATAATTTAATTTAAAGAATTTAAAAATGAAGTATTTGAAATTTATAGTTATATCATTTGGCATCTTAATTTTTTTAGGAACAGCAGTAATTATATATATTGTATACGAAAGATTTAATTCAAAAAAAATTTTTAATTACGATAATAGCTATAAATTAAATAATCTAAATTTAGATAGTTTATCAGAAGTAATAAATGCAAATATATCTAATGAAAAACTAATATTAACTATTAAATCAAATAGTAAATACAGTATTATAATCTATGATTTAAATACTAATAAAAGAATTAATGTTATAGAAATAAACTAATGAAAAAAATGAAAACCTTTAAGCATATATTTATATTATTAATTTTCTTTAATTTGAATAATTGTAGTTTTACAACCCAAGGATTAGTAGAGTTCTTTAATTATTCTAAAACAGGAGCTGATATAGTTAGTTATGCAAGTACTAAAAAAACTACATCTGATCATTTCATTTCTTATGTTTTTAACAGAGATTGTTCTATGGCCAGAACATTAAAATTACAAGCTATATGTAAAGAAATAAAGAAAGGTCAACGCCAAGTTATATATAATTCTAATAAAAACCAAATAAAAGTAATTAAATATAAGAATTTAAGTAATATAAAGACTAATTATTCAAAAAAAAAACAACCAATCGTACCTTCAATGGCTTACTAAATAAATTTGATTAGTTTAATTTTTTTAATAATTTATTATTTTAATATGAATTTTTTTATTAATTAAAAATGATTGAGATTGAGAATTTAACAAAAAAATTTGGAGATTTTACTGCTGTAGATAATCTTTTTTTAAATATAAAAAAAGGAGAGGTGCTTGGTTTTTTAGGACCAAACGGTGCAGGAAAATCTACAACAATGAAAATGATTACAGGTTTTATTCAACCTTCAAATGGAATTATAAAAATAAACAATATGAATTTAGAATTAAATCCTATTGATTGTAAAAAATTAATAGGTTATTTGCCTGAAGGAGCACCTTTATATGGCGATATGACTCCTAAGAATATGCTTAAATTTATTTCATCTATAAGAGGTATGAATAATAAAGAATTTAATATAGCTTTTGATAGTGTTGTTCACAAAACTCAAATTGCTGATGTTATTAACCAACCTATAGAAACTTTGTCAAAAGGTTATAAAAGAAGAGTAGGCTTGGCTCAAGCTCTTATTCATAATCCAGAAATTTTAGTATTAGACGAACCAACTGACGGATTAGATCCAAATCAAAAGCATCATGTTAGAAAATTGATTAACGAAATGGGAAAAACAAAAGCAATCATAATTTCAACACATATTCTTGAGGAAGTAAATGCTGTATGCACTCGTGCAACAATTATAGCCAAAGGAAGATTACTAATTGATAAAAAGCCAAAAGATCTAATAAAACATAGTAAAAACAAGAACTTAGATAATATTTTTAGAGAAATCACATTAGGAAAGAAAAGAATTTAATAATATTATGAATTTACTAATAAACATTTTTAAAAGAGAGCTTTTAAGTTATTTTTCAACACCACTTGCGTATGTATTTATTGTTATTTTTTTGGCACTAATAGGTTCGTTTACATTTTATCTAGGTAATTTTTTTGTACGAGGCCAAGCAGATTTAAATTCATTCTTTGCTTTTCATCCTTGGGTTTATATTTTATTAATACCAGCTGTTACTATGCGTTTGTGGGCTGAAGAAAGAAAAACAGGAACGATCGAATTACTAATGACATTGCCTTTAACTACAACGCATGCTGTTCTAGGTAAATTTTTTGCTGCATGGTTTTTTATTTTTGTTGCTTTAATTTTGACATTTCCGATTTGGATAACAGTTAATTATTTAGGAAATCCAGATAACGGAATTATATTTGCTGGATATGTAGGAAGTTTATTTATGGCAGGAGCCTATTTATCAATTGGTTCTTGTATCTCTGCAATAACAAAAAACCAAGTCATAGCATTTGTAATAAGCACAACTGTTTGTTTTTTATTTACTATGATGGGCGTAGATTTGGTATTAAATTTTTTTAAGTTATGGGCTCCTGAAATTTTGGTTAATACAATTTCTTCAATGAGTTTTTTAACTCACTTTGAATCAATTACTAAGGGAGTTATTGAAATACGAGATTTTTTATTTTATTTAAGTGTTATATTTTTTTGGCTTTTTCTAAATATTATTATTGTTGAATACAAAAAATTTGATTAAAAATGTTTTTTAAAAAACTTTTATATAAAGAAAGAAAATTATCCTTAATTGTTATTTTAGCAATTATAAGTTTTTTATCATTTAATGTTTTAAACAAAAATTTCTTTAAAAATATTAGATTTGATTTAACAAAAGATGAAGTATATACCTTATCTGATGGAACTAAATCAGTTCTTAAATCAATAAATGAACCATTAGATTTTAAACTCTTTTATACAAAACAAATAGGAGATGCTAATCCAGTATATCAAAACTATTACAGCAGAGTGAAAGAGTTGTTGGAGCAATATGTAATTTTATCAAATAATAAGATTAAATTACAAATTTTCAATCCAGAACCATTCTCTAATGAAGAAGATAAAGCAGTTGAATATGGCTTACAAGGTGTCGAAATAATGGCAGGCGTATATGGTTATTTTGGTTTAGTTGCAACTAACAGTACAGATGATGAAGAAAAAATAATTTTTTTTCAATTAGAAAGAGATTCTTTTCTAGAATACGATCTTAGTAAAATAGTTTCTAACCTAGCAAATCCTAATAGAAGAGTTATAGGTATGTATACTAGTCTTCCAATAAAAGGAACTTTCAATCCATTAGCACAAAGTCAAGATGCAGCTACAATGCCACCTTGGGCAGTTTACAATCAAATGGAAGAATTTTTTGAAATAAAAAGAATTCATGAAAAAACAAAGAAAATACCAGATGATTTAGAATTAATAGCTGTACTTCATCCTAAAAATTTACCTGAAAGACTTTTATATATGCTTGACCAATTTGTTATGCGTGGTGGTAAATTATTAATTTTTATTGATCCAAATGCTGAGACAGAGAAATTCTCATCAAATCGCACAAA
Organism: uncultured Alphaproteobacteria bacterium; assembly: GCA_964396035.1. Lineage (GTDB taxonomy): Bacteria > Pseudomonadota > Alphaproteobacteria > CAYNCC01. The sequence continues at coordinate 12,317 of CAYNCC010000001.1, read as the reverse complement.
TCAATCTGATAATGAGTCTAATTCATCATCATTTAAAGAACTACTAGATACATGGGGTGTGGAAGTAGTTGAAGATAAAGTTGTTGGAGATCTTTTATCTGCAAGAAGAGTTGAAATAGGTAGTCAAGAACAGCCTTCTGTTACTGATTATATTGCTTGGCTTGATATTAAAAGTAGTAATATTGACCAAAATCATCAAGCAACTTCAAAAGTGCAAAGGCTTACTTTTGCTACTGCAGGTATATTAAAAAATAATAATAAAACTTCAAATGAATTTAAAAGACTTGTTTGGACTTCTAAACAATCAATGGAAATTGATTCTAGTGATGTAAGGTTTGCTCCTGACCCAACATCTTTATTAAGGAATTTTTTACCTTCTAATGAAGAATTTACTTTGGTTGCTGAAATAAAAGGTAATTTTAATTCAAATTTTAGCGATGGTCCACCAACAACTGATAGAGACAATTTTGAATTAGATAAACATTTAAATAAATCTAGTAAACAATCATCATTAATAATTATTTCTGACGTAGATATGCTTTATGATGAGTATTGGATCAGATATGAACAAACTGGAGCGCTTCCAATTGCAAATAATGCTGATTTTACTGTAAATTTATTAGAATATTTAAATGGAACAGAAGATTTAATTGGCCTAAGAGGGAAAGGTGGCTCTTCAACCACATTTACTAAAGTTGAAGAAATACAAAAAAAAGCAGAGCAAAAGTTTAGATCTAAAGAACAAGAACTTCTTGAGAAATTAAATGAATATCAAAAAAAACTTGAAAATATACAAACTGGCAAGAATGAAGAAGAGAATATTATTAGTGACGATGAAAAAATAGAGATAGAAAAGTTTAGATCTGAAATGATTAGAGTTAGATCAGAACTAAGAAAGGTACAAAATGCTCTAAGAATAGATATTCAAAAATTAGATAGTAGGTTAAAATTTTTTAACATATTTTTAGTTCCAATTGTATTAATTATTGTCTCAATTATTTTAGGAATCATGAAAAAAAGAAAGAGACATGAAAAATATCTAGTTAAGGAAACTGAATAAAAAATGGGAAAAAAATCTTTTTTATATTTGTTCGTTATTACTTTTGTATTATCTTTACTTGCATTAGTTTCACATTTGATACAACCAAAATTTGAAACTACTATAAGCAAGGGAGTCTTAGTTTTTAAAAACGTAAATGAACAACTGAACAATATTAACAAGATAAATATTGATAATGGTATAAAAAAAATAGTTATAAAAAGAAATGAATCAGACTGGGTTATGGAGAGTAAGTTTAATTATAAAGTCAATGAAGAAATTATCAAAAAAAAACTTATAAAAGTATCTCAATTAAGATTTTTTGAAAAAAAAACCAAAGAGGAATTTTTATATTCTCGTTTAGATTTACATTACCCTAAGGATGAAGAAGGAAACTCAAAGCTAATATCTATACACATCGGTGAAAACAATATTTTATCACAATTTATCCTCGGTAAATCAAAGAAAAATGGAGTTTATATTAAGAAATTAGACGAAAAGCAATCATGGCTTACTTCAGGAATATTAAAAATGTCTGTTAATGAAATAGATTGGCTTGAATCAGATATTTTTAATGTTGATTATGAAAAAATTAAAAATATAAAAGTAAAACATTCCGATAAAAGTATTTTGTTATTATCAAAAGATGACAAAAATGAGAATCTTATTATTAAAAACCTATCTAAAGGCGATTTACCAAAAAGTGATTTGATAGCAAATTTTTTAGGGGAGTTTTTATCAAATCTATCATTTGAAGATGTTTCAATAAGAAAAAAAAATTATGAAAATAATGTTATTACAAATATCACATATGAGCTTTTTGAGAATACATTTATAAATGCAATTGTTTTCAAAGATGATAATGAAAAGTGGATAAATTTTAATGTAGATGAGGAATCTTTTAATTATTTAGAAAAAGAAGATAATATTTTAGTAGAAAATATAGAGAATTGGTCCTACAAGTTATCATCATCAAAATATAATACTGTTGAAACTAAATTAAAGGATCTTCTTGTTGAGGATTAATTTCTTTTGCAAGATTTATCAAAGTTTGTGTTAGGTCAACGCTAAATTTCATTTTTTTAACTATTTTTAAAGAGTTATCTATATCACCACTAATAGACAATATAGTAGCAATATCACCAATAAATTTATTATCTATAATTTTTCCACCTAGATTTAAGATATTTATAGATAAATCAGTTGTTTCTGGCTTGTTGCTTTTTGCTTGTAAATATAAAACATCAATTATTCCTTCTTTATAAAATCTATCACTTTCTATTTTTGATAAAAGGTTATGAGCTTTATCAAAGTTTCCGGCTAAAGCATATGATCTAGCACTATGTAAAAAAATTTTCCCTTTTGTTGAAAAACCTGGTAATCCAAGAGCATACTTTCCTCCAATTAAATCTGGAACTGTATTTAATGCATTATTTACAAAAGATTCCATTACAGAAGAATCTTTTTTATTTGCGAATGCATTTGCAACTAATGACATTGCCATAGCCTTTTCATATCCAGGTTTCATTAAACTTAATAATTCTTTTGCTTGTTCTAGATTATTTATTTTTGCAAAAGCACTTATTATTTCAATGAATATTCTTTCATCTAAGTTTTTAAGTACATATTCTTTTGCATCCATTAAAGTTTTATTACTAGCACTACTTTCTTGAATTGAATTTTCAAATTCAGCTATATTGATTAATTCTCTTACAATCCAGAATTCCTGATCTTTAGATTTTGCAGCAGTTTTGCTTTTATCTAAGAAAAATTTTATCTGTTGTAAATTATTTATTCTATAAAAAATTTTTGCTATTTCTAAATATACATTAGATTTTTCAGCAAATTTTGATGCTATTTCAATATCCTTTTTTACTTTTTCAATATTTTTTAAATTTACATTTGCTTTTACAACCTCTAATAATGCAACTGCCTTATTATCTTTATTTTGTATTTCCGTATTAATAATTTTATATATTTCTTTTTCTACATCATCTTTCTTTTCATTATTTAATTCACTTAACATTTCATATATATGAGATAAATTCTTAATTTTTTTTGGCAAATCAACATGTGTTTTATCTAGAAAAGCTTTAGACATATTTAAGCTTTTTAAAGCACCTTCTTTATCATTTAATGAAATCTTAATCCTACTAATATTATTTAATAATCTTGCTTTAGATCTATTATCTTTTAATTCATGTATAGATAATTCAGCTGCTTCTATAAGTTTTTGAGTGCTTAAAATAAAATTTTTATTTTTAAATTCTAAATTTGATGAATCAATTAAGTTTCTAAGTTTTTCTATTGTTATTGTTTTCTTCTTCTCTTTTTTATCTATAGAAGATAATTTTTCTAAATTATTTTTTTTTAAATTTAATTCATCTATTTTTTTATTTTTTCTTAAATTTCTAGCAGCTTTTGTCTTTGGATATTTCTGTTGTATTTTATTTAGTTTTTCTATAGCATTTGCTAGAAGAATTATTTTTTCATCTACAGTTTTTACATTCTCAGATTCTTTTATTAATTCTTCTACTTTTTTATTAAGTTTATTTGCTTCAAAATTGTAAAAATCATCACATGAAGTAGTTAATAGAATTAATATTAATAAACAAATTAATGGTAATTTAATGTACATTTTTTATAATTGAATAATAATTAATAACATATTATGAAAAAAAATTTATATTTAAATATTTTTTTAATATTTATTTTTTTATTTTTACCTAATATTGCTTTTTCTAAGAAAATACCAAATTTAATTGGTAAATGGGAAGGTGAGAATATTAAATCTAGTATTAAAAAAGGGTTTGTTAAAAGTAACAATATTGTTGAAATTACAGAGCAAAAAAATAGATTATTCAAAGGATATGTAATTCATAAGAATGGAAAAGAGGAATTTGTTGGAGTTATTAAATCAGACTTAAAAGGTTTTTTCTGGGCAGATAGTAGTGATGACGATGGTAAAGTAATAGGCACTATAATAAATAAGAAAAAAATTGAAACATGTTATTTAGATAGTGGTAGAGACGCTATTGCAGGATGTTCTATTCTTAAAAAAATAGAATAATTTATTTTATTTTTTTATAAATTTCATTTATTGCCTTAATTAAATTTACTTTAATTTTATTTTCTGACGTTGCATGACCACTATTTTCTATAATTTTTAGGACAGAATTCGATAAATTCTTGTGAATAAAAAAAGCTGATTTAGGAGGACATATCAAATCATATCTACCTTGAATAATTATAGCAGGGATATTCTTAATTTTTTTTAATCCCAATTCGATTTCTTTTTTTTTAATGAAAAAATTATTTTTTGCATAGTGCCATTCTAAAAAAGGGCTAGTAGGAATTTTTTTTTGTTTTGAAATATTTTTGAAAAAATTTGAAATATTTAAATTCCCTGGATCTAAAACAGACAATATTCTTTCATAATCATGCCAAATATTTGATGCAATTTTTCTTTCTTTTTTATTTTTACTATCAAGCATTTTACCTAATTCCAGAAAAATATTATTTTTTTTATTTTTTTTTATTTTATTCTCAATTTTGTTTATTAATTCTGGGTAAAAATATTTTGCTGAATCATTAAAGGCCCAAAAAGTTTCATCTTTAGATCCAAGAAAAACACCTCTTAAAACTAAACCTAAAACTTTGCTAGGATTTTTAATACTATAAGTTAACCCTAATGTTGATCCCCAGGATCCTCCAACAATTAACCATTTTTTTATTTCTAATTTTGCTCTTATTTTTTCTATATCATTTATTAAATCATTCGTTGTGTTTTGTTTAGTTAATTTGTTAGGTTTGCTTTTACCTGATCCTCTTTGATCAAAAAGTATAATTCTATATTTTCTTGGATTAAAGATTCTTCTGTTATTTGGGTTTATTGAACCACCAGGACCTCCATGTAAGTATAGGGCAGGGATGCCTTTTTTATTACCACACTCTTCAACATACAAAGTGTGCAAACTATCAACTTTTAAAAATATTCTTTTATTAGGTTTTATGGGAGAGTACATACCCTTTTTAAATGCCGCTTAAAATTTCTTGTCTTTTTCTCTGATACTCCTCCTCAGACAAAATTCCTTTTTTGAAAAGACTTTCAATAGTTTTTAATCTTTGTTCTAGAATTATAGAATTATTCTTTTTTGAAGATTTATTTGAGTTTAAATTTTGATTAGATTGATTCTTTGGTGTTCTTTTTACATTTCGTTTAGGCACAGGTGCAGGTGTAGATTTTTCATTACCAATTCTTTTTTGTAGACTATCTATTTGTCGTTGAAGATCTTTATATTCTGCATCAGACATTCCTTTTTGTTGCTTATTACTGTTATCAACACCAAGAGCTCTTTTATATGCTACATTGGTAAAAATAAACCAATCCTTCCTTTTTGCTGATTTTCTAAAAATACCTTTCTTTTTTTCGTCATAAACAATAATTAAACCATCAAATTTAGCTTTTTTTTTCCTGTAACCGATATCGTAGCTTATAGACTGCGTTTCCCAGACGTTTCCTTGATATCTTTCAGGAAGAGTAGGTTGTAAACCAACTTGAACAGCACCTAGAATAATATTTAATTGATTATTAGCTACAAATATTCTTCCAGCGTTTAATCTATCTTCTCTAAACGACCATCTTGTACTTGAATGTGGGCCTTTTATAACAAATGTAATATCTTCATTTGGTCTGGCTACTGATAATGCTTTTGAAACATTGTCAGATAATAGATTTAATTCTTTATTAGAGAATAGAGGAATAGCATTTTCTTCACGATCATATTTATAAGATAATTGGGCAAACATTCTATTTAGAACATTAGAAGGTATTTTAATTGGATGATTGTTTAAAAGCTTAGTTTTCTTTTCTATCTTTTCTGATCTAACAAAGTATTCTGCAGCTCCAGGCATAATTGGAGCTTCTTTGTAATAAGTTCTAACAGCATATTTATCAGAAAGCTTAGCTATAATTTCTTGTGAGAAAGAAAAGTTAATAAAAAATATTAATAAAAGAAAATTAATTACTTTTTTGTTTTTATATATTTTTTGTAGGTTAAATTTCATTATTTCCATTTTTGATATAACTATATAAAAAAAATAAAAAATGTGGAAATTATTTATTTTTATAAGAGGCAACAAAAAAAAGGACGTACCTTCCGCGATACGTCCTTTTATAAATCGTTTTTAGGGAAAGCTTTTTTTATATCATTACCAAAGGTAAAACATACCTACAGAAAAGATATCACTTTCCGCATCTTTATCACCAGCATCTACATCATACCATCCTTCTTCAGCATGAGAGTACTCAGCAACCCATAGCCACTCAGGAGCTGCATTGTGATAAATACCAAAGGTTAGCATTTCTTGCTCTTCCTTTTCATCATAAGCAGTTGCGCTATCAGTACCAACTTTGTCTTGATAAGAACCACCCCATGATGCACCGACTTTACCGGAGCCATAATTATATGTTCCTTGAACATAATAACCATCAGCATCACGACATTGACTGTCACCACTTAGTGCACTGAGATCCATTTGTAGTGTAATACCTAAACATTCACCATTGTAATAGTGAGCTGTTAGAGCAAAAGGACCTTGAGCTAAAGTTCCACCAACGTGAATACCTTGAGCCTCAATGTCACCATCTGCATCATCAGTACCTTGATGCATACCAGAAACAACTAAATTAGAGCCTTCACTGATTTGACTTAAATTAATATTAAGTTCAGCTTCAACTCTTGGAAAATCAGCACCAGTATGAGTAGCTGCTACACCTGCACCATCAGTAGTAGATCTGATTTGAGATGGATTATAAAATCCGACACTAAGAGTTGTGCCATTATAACTTGGGCTAGTATATCTAAATGAAGCATTAAAGTCAGGATATACATAACCAAAACCGATACGACCAAGAGTAGTACCAGCATCACCACCGTGATCAGCACCAACTCCAAATAATGTCATATCTTGCACAATTGCATTTCTTTGGAATAAACTTAAAGTTCTACCAAAAAGTACTTCACCAAAATCACCAGAAGCAGCAGCATAGATTTCTCTCATATCTATTTGAGCACCACGAGCAGTTTTAGTATTTGCATTTTGTATTTGTGGATACAGACCAAAATAACCTCTAAGTTGTACGCCATTAGAAGCCGGACCTTGTACTCCAAAACCAAATTTTGAAGGTAATAGACCAGTTCTTACTCTTGATCTGTCATTGTTATTCATTCTAGAAACAGCATGAGCAGTACCAAGATTGGCATCCTCAGTTCCAGATGAATAAACATAGAATGCATTAACATTACCATCAACAGAGAATTCCCAACCTGATGGTTCATCTGCCATTAATGTAACTTTAGCATCCGCAGGAGCTGCCATAGCTGTTGCAAGTGCAACACCAGCGGCCGCGCCTAATAATTTTTTCTTTTCTAACATAAAAGCCTCCCTAAAAGAAAAAGTTAATAATAATTAGATATAATATTAATAATTTGTTATAAAGTGCAATATATTTTATCTAGTCATAATACCTGGATTTTATTAAAAAAGGCATATTATCAGTATAATTAAGTAAAAACAAACACTTATATTATATTTACGCTTTTTGACCTATAGTAAGAATAGGTTTTTTTTAGTAAAAATGTTGCAATTTAGCAACAACTTTATTTTGTAAATCTCTTTAACTGAATCAATAGATTTCATTTTATCACAAAATCAATAAATTTATTAATTTTTAACAGTAGCACTTAACAATCTTTTTAATGATTTAATTTTTGTGGTGTCAACATTTCTAGGTCTTCGCAAATTAATTTTATAGTCTAATTGAATCTTGCTTGGTAATTTTGATATAAAAATAATTCTGTCTGAAAGACTAATAGCTTCATCTAAATCATGTGTTACAAAAACAATTGTAGGTTTGTTTTTTTTCCATAAATTTATTAATAGACTTCTTAATTGATCAGCAATATTTTTGTCTAATGAAATAAATGGCTCATCTAAAAGGAGTAAGTTTGGATTAGTTGAAAAAGCCCTAGCAAGAGAAATTCTTCTTTGCATTCCTCCTGATAATTTATGAGGAAAAGAGTTTTCAAATTTCTCTAACCCAACCATTTTAAGTAATAATCTTGCATTTTTTAAACTATCATTTCTTTTTTTTATAGGAAATCTAATATTTTCAATTGCTGTAAGCCATGGAAACAATCTTGGAGATTGAAACATATACCCTATTTTATTTTTTTTTGATTTTAAACTTTCATTATTGAAATCTACTTTTCCATTATATTCATTATCAAGGCCAGATATTATATTTAATAAAGTAGTTTTTCCACAACCAGAAGGTCCAAAAATACAAGTAAATTCCCCTTTAGGTATTTTTAAAGTAAGATTTTTAAAAATTAAATTATCTTTCTTTTTATTATTTATTTTTAAGAAAAAAATTTTTTTTTTAATATTTATATTTAAAAAATTCAAAATTTTACATCCTCCATTCAGTTAATTTTCTTTCTAATGGTTTTATTCCAAACCATTCTATAGCCATAACAAAGGCAACAAATGTAAGAGTATAAGCAAGTATTGATGTGGTATCGAACATTGAAAAAAATTCATTAATTTTGAAACCAACACCATTAGATCTTCCTAATAATTCGACTACTAATACTATTTTCCAAATTAGAGCTAATCCTGATCTAGCAGATGAAATAATATATGGAAATAACTGAGGTAGAATTATTCTTTTTATAATATTTAATTTTGTTAGATTATAAATTTTTCCTATATCAATTAATTTGTTGTCCAGCGCTTTAGCTCCTTCTCTTATTATTACCGTAACAGTAGGTATTTTATTTATTGCTACAGCAATAATTGCTGCCATCTCATTTAATCCAAACCATATAAAACATAAAATAATAGTAACTAAAGCAGGTATATTTAGCGCCAATATTAGCCAACCATCAAAATAATCATCAAATGTTTTTTTTCTTCCCATTACTAGTCCTATAGCAATGCCGATTATCATAGCAATAAAGAATGATGCAAAAACTCGATATAAAGTAATAGTTATATGTTGGAATAATTCTTGGGAAGCATGATAATTGATAGAAACCATAACTTCTTTTGGCGAAGGTAAAAATTTTGTATCATTGATTAAATTCGCAATAAGACCCCAAAGTAAAACAAATATTATAATTGAATATAATCTTCTAATTAAATCATTCTTAAATAATGATTTGAAATTTAGAAAATTAAATAATTTATAATTTTTACTTTCTCCAGAACGTTCCAGGTGATATTTCACTATTTTTACCTACCAAATCTCTTCCGCCATATTGGGCCAAAATATTAAACACTTTTTTTGTTTCATTAATTTCTTTATCGCCAAAATTTAGAGGAATACCTCTACGGTATGTGTCTCGTAAACTTATTAGAGCAGATCTATCGTTTGCTTTGGTTAAAGGAAAAATTCTTTCCCATTCAGTATCTGAAGAAAGCATTATTTTTTTTGCTTCTACAGATGCATTAAAAAAGTTATTTATTAGATCAGGATTTTCTTTAGCAAATTTTTCACTAAATACCCATCCAAATGAAGGTATTTTAGTTTTAATTCCAAGGCCATTTAAAATTTCTTGAACTGAAATTAATTCCCTCAATCCCTGTGCTTCTAAACGAGCTTTATAATGCCAGTAGTTCAAAACTGCATCTAATTCGTTTCTTACTATTAATTCATTTAAAAGTGGTGGGGCAGCATAAATAGGTTTAAGAAATTTCTTTGGATCTTCATTTAATGTTTTTTTTGAGTATGCTCTTAATAATAACCAACTTTTATCTATAGAACTTCCTGCAATACCTAATTTTTTATTTTTTAAATCACTTAAATTTAGTATATCTGAATCATGATGAACTATAATACCACCTAATGCCATCGACTGTGGATAAAAAACATATTTCCTATTTTCTGATCTTTGCCTAGAAACCCATACCCAATCTGTCACAATCATATCTACTGCTCCACCTTGCAAAGCAATAGTTGCAGCATTTTTATTGGAAAAGAATTTGGTTTTTATTTTTATATTATTTTTTGTATCTAACCCATTAGACTTAATAATATCTATTTCCCAATTTACGCTACCAAATTTTAATAATCCAATATTTAATTCATTAGTTTTTGAAATAGCATTAGTACTGAAGTAAAAAACTACAATTAAGGAAAATAAAATTTTAAAAAATAAGTTCATGTAAAAACGATATTAAATATTCTATACAAACATTTACTTATATAAATCAGATAATCAATCTAAAAAAGATCTATTTATAGATAATAATAAAAAACATAATTTAATAAGATTTAGTCACGTATGTTTTTAAATGATCAATTTCTTTTTTTAATCTTTTAGTTCGATCTTTTACTAAATCACCTATACTTATTACACCAATCAATTTATCTTTTTCGATAACAGGCATATGCCTAAAATGTTTTTTTACCATCAAATCAAGTAATTCTTCACTTGAATCTTCATGTGTGCAGGTAATTACATTTTTTGTCATTAATTCTTTAGCTTTAGTATTTCTAACAGATTCATTTTGTTGAGTGAAACCTCTTACAATGTCTCTTTCCGATAATATTCCTACAACTTTATCACCTTCAGTTATAACTATTGCACCGATATTTTCTTTTGCTAAAGTGCTAGAAATCTCACCAATAGTAGTGTTCTGTGTAGCAGTAAATACTTTATTACCTTTACCTTTTAATATATCTCTAATTAGCATTTTTATATATAATTTTTCCTTAAAAGGAGGATAATTTCAAGTCTTTTAATTATTTTTTTTATGAAAAGAATTTTAAATGTTAAAGGTCTAAGATGTCCTATACCAGTATTAAAAGCAGAGAAAATAATAAAAAAATTAAATACTGGAGACATATTAGAGATTTTAACTACTGATCCTCAAGCAATAAAAGATTTTAAGGCATTCTGTGAAGTTAAGAATTGCTTATTTCAAAGTTTAGTTAAAAAAGATAATGTTTTTATAATTTCTATTTGTAAAAGTCTTTAATTATTAATTATTTTTTTTTCATTAATGGCTAAAGTTAATAAAGCAGGCACGATTACTAAAATTAGAATAGCTGAAAAAAACAACCCACCAATTACAACTGAACCTAAACCTTTATACAATTCTGAGCCAGCACCGGGAAATAACACTAATGGGAACATTCCAAATATACTAGTTAATGTAGACATAAAAATCGGCCTTACTCTTGTTCTTGCAGATTCAAAAATTGCATCTATCTTAGCTATCTTTTTTTGTCTAATTAAATCTACGGTTTGAAGCACTAATAAAATTGAGTTATTAACTACTATTCCTATTAAAATTAAAAACCCAAGAAGTGTTAACATATCTAGAGCTTGATAAGTAAACAGATTAAGAATTTTTAGGCCAACAAAACCCCCAGCTGTTGCAAGAGGAACAGCAATCATAATAACCAGTGATAAAATAAAACTTTGTAATAAAATTGCTAAACTTAAGAAAACTAAGATTAAAGCAACGAAGATTGTTATCAACATTGAGTCCAAGGTTTGAGATAATTTATCAGCAGTTCCTGATAAGTTTATTGTAATACCTTTTTCAAATGCCTCATCACTCAAACTTTTTACAACTGCATCATCTAATATTTTTATTGCAACTTCTAAAGGAATTTGAGAAGGGGGCCTAATTTGCAAACTAACCGTTCTTTTAAAGTTAATATGACGAATTGAAACAGCGCTTGAGGTAATTTCATTTTTAGAAACTGATGATAATGGAATGGTAATTCCAGATTTTGAAACAATAGGAATATTAGCTATTTGCTGTGTAAAATTAATATTTTGATCCTTTTTACCAATTATTCTTAGATCCATATTTTTTCCATCAGCAACAATTTCATCAATCCACAAGCCATCATTGAATGCATCCATACTATTAGCAAATTCTTTTACTGTAATGCCATTTTCAGATAATTTTTCCATATCTGGAATAAATCTAAGTTCTGGCGTACCAAGCTCTAACCCTGGCTTAGGAGTAATTTGAGTACTCCCATTTTTTTGAGGAAAAACTTTAGTTGAAATAAAAAAAGCTTTTTTTGCTATATCTAAAATTTCATTTAAATCAGAACCACTAAAATTTATATCAATCTTTCTACTACCCCCAGCTGTTCTCCCAAAAATAGATGGCTGATTAATAAATCCCAAAGTTCCAGATTCTTGAAAAGCAATTTTTTCCATTAATGGAATAATTTTTTTAACATTAT